>JAGWUF010000007.1 GCA_028868545.1 Lysobacteraceae bacterium
GGCAGCTTGCGGCCAAGGTCGATCAGGTACTGGTAGCGCTCCGACCAGTCACCGAACAGCGCGAACTCCTCGACGATCGCGGCCTGTGCGTCGGCGGCGCTGGGTTCGAGGGGGAATGGCGAGTCGGTCATGCGCGTTTCCAGCGCACGCCCTGCGGCGTGTCTTCCAGGAGAATGCCTTCGTCGGCGAGTTGCTTGCGGATGGTGTCGGCGCGAGCGAAATCGCGGGACTGCTTGGCGGCGTTGCGCTCATTCACCAGTGACTGGATGCGGGCATCGTCGTCACCCGAGGCGCCGCGCGCGAACCATGCGGCCGGATCCTGTTGCAGCAATCCCAAAGCCAGGCCGGCACCGAGCAATTCCGACTTCAAGCGGGCACGGTCGTCGCCGCTGGCCTTGCGGGCGTCGGCGGCGATGCGCGCGATCTCGGCCAGCGCGATCGGCGTGTTGAGATCGTCGTCGAGTGCATCTTCGATCGACTGCGGAATTTCTACGTCCACATCGCCCAGATCAGCGAGATCGCGCAACGTCCCGTACAGGCGATCCAGCGTGCGCACGCTCTGGTCAACCAACGCGTCGCTCCATTCGAGCGGCTGGCGATAGTGCGCGGAGAGCAGGGCATGGCGCAGCGCTTCCGGCGGGTGGGCGCGCACCAGGTCGTGCACTTTCTCGATGTTGCCCAGCGACTTGCTCATCTTCGCGCCACCAAAATTGAGCATGCCGTTGTGCATCCACCAGCGCGCGAACGGCTTGCCGCCGTGGGCGCACTCGCTCTGCGCGACTTCGTTCTCGTGGTGCGGGAACGCAAGGTCGACGCCGCCGGCGTGGATGTCGATGGTCTCGCCCAGATGGGCTTCGGCCATCGCCGAGCATTCGATGTGCCAGCCCGGGCGGCCGCGCCCCCACGGCGATTCCCAGCCGGGCAGGTCGTCGGTGCTCGGCTTCCACAGCACGAAGTCGCCGGGATCGCGCTTGTACGGCGCCACGTCCACCCGCGCGCCGGCCAGCATCTCGTCGGTGTCGCGGCGCGACAGCTTGCCGTAGCCCTCGAAGCTTCCCACCGCGAACAGCACGTGGCCGTCGGCGGCGTAAGCGTGGCCGTCGGCGATCAGGCGCTCGATCATCGCGATCATCTGCGGCATGTGCTCGGTGGCCGCCGGCTCGATGTCGGGGGCGAACTCGCCGGCCACGCCCAGCGCCGCCATGTCCTCGCGGTAGGCGGCGGCGTACCTGTCGGTGATCGCGGAAATGGGCGCGCCCAGCTCCTTCGCCGCGGCGTTGATCTTGTCGTCCACGTCGGTGATGTTGCGGGCGTAGCGCAGGCCGCCATGGCGGCGCCGCAACAGCGCGGCCAGCACCCCGAACACCACCGGCCCGCGGGCGTTGCCGATGTGCACGTAGTTGTAGACGGTGGGCCCGCACACGTACATGGTCGGGCAGCCGGCGACGAGCGGCGTGAAGAGTTCGGTGCGGCGGGTCAGGGTGTTGTAGAGGGAGAGGCTCATGGTGGTGGCTGCGTGGGATGACGCATTGTAACGGTGCAACCCATGCGCGCTGGCGTGACAGCGGCGATTCAGGCGGATGATCGCCGGCGCCGATACACTTTCAGCATGAAGCCGAGTCGTGTGCTTGCCGTGCTTTGCTTGCCTGCGGGGCTGCTCGTGGGCAACCTTGTGCGTGCGCAGGACGTGCCGCGCGAGGTGACTTTGCCCTACGAGAACGTGCGTTTCGACTATGCCCAGGTGTTGTCGGTACGTCCGGTGTATCAAGTGTTGCGGACTGCCAGTGTCGAACGGGTCTGCGATGTCAAGGATGCCGAAAAAAGCAACCCCTTGTCGCGCATCGTCAATTCCGTGAAGGATCGGTTGAGCAGTACCGGCGCCAATGCCGAGGAGCGCGCCGCCGGCCTGCAGAATTGCCGCATGGAGTCGGTGGACAAGGAGTTTCGCCGCACGATTGCCTACGATGTCGATTACATGTATCGCGGCAGCAAGTTCCGCACCCGCATGGATCGCGACCCCGGCAACCGCCTGCGGATCCGCATTTCGATCACCCCGCACCCCTTTGATTGAATGCTTGCGCTGCACTGCACAACGTGCGAGCATTCGCGGCTCATGCATCTGCATCTCGCCACGCGCCACGCTGACTCCGCCCGGATGGCCTCCGGCATGACTTCGCGTGCGCGCCGACCGGAACCCTACTCTTTCGCTGGGTAAACCGGAGCGCGTTCCTGCGTCAAATTCCGAAAACCCGGCCCCGCAGGCCGGGTTTTTTCGTTTCCAGACCATCACTTTGCGAGCCCACCGATGAAGCATTTCCTCAACACCCAGGACTGCAGCCGCGCCGAACTCGACGCCCTGTTGGCGCAGGCCGCCGCGTTCAAGCGCGACAAGCTGGGCGACGCGCTGAAAGGGCGCTCGATCGCGCTGGTGTTCTTCAACCCGTCGATGCGCACCCGCACCAGCTTCGAGCTGGGCGCGTTCCAGCTGGGCGGCCACGCCATCGTGCTGCAGCCCGGCAAGGACGCGTGGCCGATCGAGTTCGAGCTCGGCACGGTGATGGACGGCGATACCGAGGAGCACATCGCCGAGGTGGCGCGGGTGCTGGCGCGCTATGTCGACCTGATCGGCGTGCGCGCGTTCCCGAAGTTCGTCGATTGGGCGCAGGATCGAGAAGACCGCGTACTCAAGGCGTTCGCGAAGTACTCGACGGTGCCGGTCATCAACATGGAGACCATCACCCATCCCTGCCAGGAGCTGGCGCATGCGCTGGCATTGCAGGAGCACTTCGGCACGTCCGATTTGCGCGGCAAGAAATACGTGCTGACCTGGACCTATCACCCCAAGCCGCTCAACACCGCGGTGGCCAATTCCGCGCTGACGATTGCCACGCGCATGGGCATGGACGTGACCCTGCTGTGCCCGACCGAGCAATACGTGCTGGACGAGCGTTACATGGGCTGGGCGCGTGACAACGTGGCCGAAAGCGGCGGTTCGCTGACGGTCAGCCACGACATCGAAAGCGCCTATGCCGGTGCCGACGTGGTGTACGCCAAAAGCTGGGGCGCGCTGCCGTTCTTCGGCAACTGGGGCCCGGAAAAACCCATCCGCGACCAGTACCAGCATTTCATCGTGGATGAAGCCAAGATGGCGCTGACCAACAACGGCGTGTTCTCGCACTGCCTGCCGCTGCGCCGCAACGTGAAAGCCACCGACGCAGTAATGGATTCGCCGCGCTGCATCGCCATCGACGAAGCCGAAAACCGCCTGCACGTGCAGAAAGCCATCATGGCCGCGCTGCTTGCCCGCTGACCCTTTCCCCCCACCCCAGCCCTCCCCCGCAAGGGGAGGGAGAGAGCATGCAATGACCACTTCCAATGATTCCCGCGACATCGTGCTGGCCTTTTCCGGCGGCCTCGACACCAGCTTCTGCGTTCCTTATCTGAAAGAGCAGGGCTGGAACGTGCACACCGTGTTCGCCGATACCGGCGGCGTCAGCGCAGAAGAGCGCGCCACCATCGAGGCACGTGCGGCCGAGCTGGGGGTGGCCTCGCACGTCACCATCGACGGCGGCGCGGCGCTGTGGAACGACTTCGTCAAGCCCTTCGTCTGGGCCGGCGAGGGCTACCAGGGCCAGTATCCGCTGCTGGTGTCTGACCGCTATCTGATCGTCGATGCTTCGCTGGCGCGCGCCGCCGAGCTGGGCACCAATGCGATCGCCCACGGCTGCACCGGCATGGGCAATGACCAGGTGCGTTTCGACCTGGCAGTGAAGTCGCAGGGCAGTTACCGCATCGTTGCGCCGATCCGCGAGATCCAGAAAGAACACACCCAGACGCGTGCCTATGAGCAGGCTTATCTGGAAGCGCGCGGCTTCGGCGTGCGCGCCAAGCAGAAGGCCTACACGATCAACGAGAACCTGCTGGGCGTCACCATGTCCGGTGGCGAAATCGACAGCTGGGAAGCGCCGGGCGAGGGTGCGCGCGGCTGGTGTGCGCGCCGCGAGCAATGGCCGGCCGAGGCGCTGGAAGTGACTCTGCGTTTTGCAGGTGGCGTTGCGGTGGCGCTGGACGGCACCGACATGCCGGGTGAAAAAATCCTGGCCAAACTCAACACCATGTTCGCTCAATACGGCGTGGGCCGTGGCATGTATACCGGTGACACCACCATTGGTTTGAAGGGCCGCATCGTGTTCGAAGCACCGGGCTTGAGCGCCTTGCTCACCGCCCATCGCGCGCTGGAAGAAGCGGTGCTGTCCAAACAACAAAACCGCTTCAAACCGAATGTCGCGCGGCAGTGGGTGGAGCTGGTGTACGAGGGCTTCTACCACGACCCGCTGAAGGCGGACCTGGAGGCGTTCCTTGCGTCCTCGCAGGCACAGGTCAATGGCGAAGTGACCCTGCGCAGCAACGGCGGTCGCGTGGACGCGGTGGCGATCCACTCACCGCACATCCTCAATGCCAAGGGTGCCACCTATGCACAGTCGGCCGACTGGGGCGTGGAGGAGGCCGAAGGCTTCATCAAGCTGTTCGGCATGAGCAGCACGCTGTGGGCGGAAGTGAACCGCTGACGATGCTTTTCCTTCTCCCTCCGGGAGAAGGTGGCGCAAAGCGCCGGATGAGGGTTCGGCCCGACTTCATTCACTGCGCTTCGCACGAACCCTCACCCCAATCCCTCACCCCAACCCCTCACCCCGACGGGAGAGGGGCATGAAAACCGGCCATGCTCACCGACGTCCTTCATCACCTCGAAAGATTGGTGTCCTTCGATACCCGCAACCCGCCGCGTCGGATCGGCACCGGCGGGATCTTCGACTACATTCGCGCGCAGCTTCCGGGCTTCCGTTGCGAGGTCAGCGACCACGGCGACGGCGCGGTCTCGCTGCTGGCGGTGCGCGGCACGCCTGGCCGCGTGTTCAATGTGCATCTGGATACCGTGCCGTCGTCGGAGGCGTGGAGCGCCGACCCGCTCAAGTTGCGGGTGACGCACGACCGCGCCATCGGTCTGGGTGCGTGTGACATCAAAGGTGCCGCAGCGGGGTTGATTGCCGCTGCCAACGTCACCCGCGGCGATGCCGCCTTCCTGTTTTCCACCGATGAAGAGGCCAACGACCCGCGTTGCATTGCAGAGTTTTTGGGGCGCGAGCATGGCTTTTCCGAGGCTATCATCGCCGAGCCCACGCGCTGCGAAGCGGTGCTGGCGCATCGCGGGATCAGCTCGGTCTTCCTGAAGTTCAAGGGCGAGGCCGGGCATGCATCGAGCGCGAATGCGCTGCAGGCCAGCGCCCTGCATCAGGCGATGCGCTGGGGCAGCCGCGCACTGGATCTGGTGGAGGCCGAAGCGGCCAACGCATTCGGCGGGCTGCAAGGGCTGCGCTTCAACATCGGCAAGGTGGAAGGTGGCATCAAGGCGAACGTGATCGCACCCAGCGCCGAGGTACGCTTCAACTTCCGCCCGCTGCCTTCGCACGACATCGATGCTCTGCATGCGCGGTTTGCAGCGTGCGCGGCAGTGGGCGTGCTGGAGCGTTTCGAGGAAACCTTCCGCGGGCCGTCGTTGCCGGCCGGCGACGTGGTCTATGCCGAACAGCGCCGGCAGGCCGCGCAGGCGCTGGCGGAAAGCCTGCAACTGCCGATCGGCAACGCCGTCGATTTCTGGACCGAAGCCTCGCTGTTCTCGCAGGCCGGTCTCACCGCCTTCGTGTACGGCCCCGGCGACATTGCACAGGCCCACACCGCCGACGAATGGGTGGCGCTGGAGCAGTTGCAGCGCTACGCCGAGTCCATCACCCGCATCCTTGGGAACTGATCCAACGTGACCCCGATCCTCTCCCCGCAGGCCGTCCACGACCCGCAAACCCGCCAGACCATCGTGCGGCTGTTGTCCAGCATGGGCAGCGCGAAGGAAATCTCGCAGTACCTGAAGCGTTTCTCCCAGCTCGACGCGGCGCGCTTCGCCGTGGTCAAGGTGGGTGGCGCGGTGCTGCGCGACGACCTCGACGCGCTGGTGTCCTCGCTGGCCTTCCTGCAGGACGTGGGCCTGACCCCCATCGTCATCCACGGCGCCGGCCCGCAGCTGGACGCGGAACTGGCCGCCGCCGGCATCGAGAAGAAAACCATCGACGGCCTGCGCGTCACCTCGCCGGAAGCGCTGGCGATCGTGCGCCGCGTCTTCCATGCGCAGAACCTGAAGCTGGTCGAGGCGCTGCAGGCGGCGGATGCGCGCGCGACCAGTATTGTCTCCGGCGTGTTCGAAGCCGATTACATGGACCGCGAGCGCTACGGGCTGGTGGGCGAAGTGAAGCGCGTCGACCTGGCGCCGATCCAGGCCAGCCTGCAGTCCGGCTCGATCCCGGTCATTGCCTCGCTGGGCGAAACCGTGGGCGGGCAGATCCTCAACGTCAACGCGGATTTCGCCGCCAACGAGCTGGTGCAGGTGCTGCAGCCGTACAAGATCGTGTTCCTGACCGGCACCGGCGGGTTGCTGGACGCCGATGGCCAGGTCATCGATTCGATCAACCTGTCCACCGAGTACGAGCACCTGATGCAGCAGCCGTGGATCGAAGGCGGCATGCGGGTGAAGATCGCGCAGATCAAGGATCTGCTGGACGGGCTGCCGCAGGCCTCGTCGGTGTCGATCACCCGGCCCGACGAGCTGGCGAAAGAATTGTTCACGCACAAAGGGTCAGGCACCTTGGTGCGGCGCGGTGAGCGCGTGCTGGAAGGCGCATCGTGGGACGATTTCGATTTGCTGCGCCTGCGCGGGCTGATCGACTCGGCGTTCGGGCGCAAGCTGCTGCCGGATTACTTCGAGACGACCAAGCTGCATCGCGCCTACGTCAGCGAGAACTACCGCGCCGCGGTCATCCTCACGCAGGAGGATGCCGGCGTGTATCTGGACAAGTTCGCGGTGCTGGACGATGCGCAGGGCGAAGGCCTGGGCCGCGCGGTGTGGCTGGTGATGCGCGAGCAGAATCCGGCGCTGTTCTGGCGCTCGCGCCACGGCAACCCGGTCAACGCGTTCTACGACGCCGAATCCGATGGCTGCATCAAGCAGGAGAAGTGGAAGGTGTACTGGTATGGCGAAGCGGGCTTCCCGCTGATCGAGCGCTACGTGCAACTGTGCGCGCAGCGGCGGGCGACGCTGGAGGAACCGAAGTGAGCAGGATTCGGGTGGGTTTGGTCGGCGCGCGCGGCTACACCGGCGCGGAGCTGATCCGCCTGTTCGCCGCGCATCCGCGCTTCGAGCTGGCGTTCGTGACCTCGCGCGAGCTGGATGGCCAGCGCGTGGCCGACCACAACCCCGGTTTCGCCGGTGCGCTGCGCTACAGCTCGCCCGACTACCGCGACCTGCCGGGCTTCGGCGCCGACGCGGTGGTGCTGGCGCTGCCCAACGGCAAGGCCGCGCACATCGTCCAGCAGTTCGACGAGGCTGGCGCCGATCCGGTCATCGTGGATCTGTCCGCCGACTATCGCTTCGACCCGTCGTGGTACTACGGCCTGCCGGAGCTGACCCGCACGCGCTATGCCGGACAGCGGCGCATCAGCAATCCCGGCTGCTACGCCACCGCGATGCAGCTGGCGATCGCGCCGATGGCGAACGTGCTGGACGGGCCGGTGCAGTGCTTCGGCGTCAGCGGTTATTCCGGTGCCGGCACCACGCCTTCCGACAAGAACAACGTGGAACTGCTGCGCGACAACCTGATGCCGTACGCGCTGACCGGCCACGTGCATGAGCGCGAGGTGTCGAAGCAGCTGGGCCATCCGGTGGAGTTCATGCCGCACGTCGCGCCGCATTTTCGCGGCATCACGATGACCGCCAACCTGCACTTGTCGATCGCGTTCGAGCGCGAGGAAGTGCTGGCGCGTTATCGCGGCCGCTATGCGGACGAGCCGCTGGTGCGGGTGCAGGACGATGCGCCATGGGTGTCGAACATCGCCGGCAGGCATCACGTCGAGATCGGCGGTTTCACCTTGTCCGGCGACGGCAGACGGCTGGTGGTGGTGGCCACCGAGGACAACCTGCTGAAAGGTGCGGCGACGCAGGCGCTGCAGAATCTCAACCTTGCGTTCGGGCTGGAGGAACTGGGCGGGATTCCGCTTTGATGCACTTTCACTCCTTCCCCTTCAAGGGGAAGGCCGGGATGGGGATGGGTTTTCTGCGAACGCGATATTGAAACCCATCCCCACCCAACCCTCCCCTTGAAGGGGAGGGCTCAGAAATCTGGAGCGTCTGATGTCCGATTTGTTATGGCAAAAACCCGGCGTGGCGGTGGACGCAAGCATCCAGGCTTTTCTTGCCGGCGATGATGTGCTGCTGGACCGCGAATTCTTCCTGCATGACATCCAGGCCAGCGCAGCGCATGCCGAGGGCTTGCAGCATATCGGCATCCTGTCGGCTGACGAGTTGACTGGCCTGAAGCGCGAGCTGGCAGTGCTGGCCGAGGATTTCCGCAGCGGCGTTTTCGTCCTCGACGAGCGCTTCGAGGACGGCCACTCCGCCATCGAGGCACGGCTGACAGAACGACTGGGCGATGCCGGTCGCAAGATCCACACCGGCCGCAGCCGCAACGACCAGGTGCTGGTGGCCACCCGGCTGTGGCTGAAGGAAAAACTGGCGCGGGTGGCGCAGCTCTCGCGCGACATTGCAAAGATTGCACTCGACCGTGCCGAAGCGGAGAAGCGCCTGCCGCTTCCCGGCTACACCCACATCCAGCGTGCGGTGGTGTCTTCCGCCGGCATGTGGTGGGCGGGCTGGGCCGAGGCCTTCATCGACAACGCCGTGCGCGCCATCGACACGCTCAAGCTGGTGGACTGCAACCCGCTGGGCACGGCCGCCGGGTATGGCGTGAATTTGAAGCTCGATCGCGAACACACCACCGCCGCACTGGGCTTCGCGCGCATACAGGTCAGCCCGATCTACGCCCAGCTGTCGCGCGGCAAGTTCGAGCTGGCGGCGCTGGAAGCATTGGGAGGTGCGACGCTGGACCTGCGCCGCATCGCCTGGGATCTGTCGCTGTTCACCAGCGCCGAGTTCGGCTTCGTCGCGCTGCCGGCGCAGTACACCACCGGCAGTTCAATCATGCCGAACAAGCGCAACCCCGACGTGATCGAGCTGATGCGCGCCACCCACGCCAGCGTGGCGGCGGCACGCACCGAGATCGAGCAATTGCTGTCGCTGCCGTCCGGCTACCACCGCGACCTGCAGAGCAGCAAGGGCGCGATCTTCCACGGCTTCGGCCGCGGCCTGGCCGCGCTGGAACTGCTGCCGGCGCTGCTGGCCAACCTCGACTGGCGCGAGGATCGCCTGCGCGCGGCGATCGACTCCGGCATGTACGCCACCGACGTGGCGGTGGAGGCGGCGATCGCCGGGGTGCCGTTCCGCGAGGCTTACAAGGCCGCCGCCGCTGCCGCCGACAGCGCCGGGCAGGGCCGCACGCCGGAAGGCTCGCTGGCCGCACGCACATCACCGGGTGCGGCAGCGGATCTGCGGTTGGATGTGCTGCGCGCGCGTTGGGAGGCGTTGGCCTGAGCCATGAGCGCTTTCGCACCGCAACCCCTTCCCGATTGGAAACGCGCGGTGCTGAAAGTGGGCAGCAGCCTGCTGGCCGCCGACGGTGGCGGACTGAGCCCGCGTTTCGCGCTGCAGCTGGCGCAGTTCGTGCTGGCCAGCCGGCAGGCCGGACGCGAGATGGTGATCGTCTCTTCCGGGGCGGTGGCCGCTGGCCGCGCCTTGCTGGCCAACGACAGGGACGCCGCCCCGGCGATCGCCGCCAAGCAGGCACTGGCGGCACTGGGGCAGGCGCAACTGATCGCGCTGTGGCAGCGGTTTTTCGAAGCGCCGGTGGCGCAGGTGCTGTTGACCCACGATGACCTGCGCAACCGCCGCCGCTATCTCAATGCCCGCGCCGCCTTGCTGGAATTGCTGCGGGTGGGCGCAGTGCCGGTGGTGAACGAAAACGACACCGTGGCAGTGGATGAATTGAAGCTGGGCGACAACGACAACCTGGCCGCCGCCGTGGCCTCGCTGGTGGACGCCGACCTGCTGCTGATCGCCACCGACATCGATGGCCTCTACAGCGGCCATCCCGGGCATGACCCGGAGGCTCGCCCCATCACCAAGGTGGAGGCCATCACCCCGGAAGTGCTGGCGATGGCCGGCGATGCCGGCGCGCTGGGCACCGGCGGCATGCGTACCAAATTGGAAGCCGCCGCGAAAGCGGCCGCAGCCGGCATCCACACGGCGCTGTTCTGTGGCCGCGATGCCGCCACCGTGGCGGCGCTGGGGCAGGGCGTCTTGCACGGCACGCTGGTCACTGCGCAGGGCAGCCGCCTGAGCGCCCGCAAGCAATGGCTGCGGCATGCGCCGGCCTCCGGCACGGTGGTGATTGATGCGGGTGCCGAAGCGGCGCTGCGGCGTGGTGCCTCGCTGTTGCCGGGCGGTGTGCAAACGGTGGCGGGGGAGTTTCGGCGCGGTGATGTCGTGGCCGTGCACACGGCGCAAGGCGCGCTATTGGCACGCGGTTTGATGCAATACAACGCTCGGGATGCTGCGCGTATCGCTGGCCATCACAGCCGCGAGATCGACGTTCTCCTGGGCTTTCATTACGACGAAGCGATGATCCATCGCGACGATTTGGTCTTGTTGCAACGGGAGGGTGCATGAGCGGATACGTGCGGGCCTTGGCGCAGGCGGCGCGTGCGGCGCAGTTGCAGATTGCCGCCCTCAGCGGCGCCCAGCGGCAGGCGTTGCTGGAGGCGATGGCCACGCAATTGCTGGCCGGGCAAGAGGCCATCCTTGCCGCCAATGCGCAGGATGTGGCGCGTGCGGCGACTGCGGGTGCCAACAAGGCCACTCTGGATCGGTTGTTGCTGGATGCCGGTCGTGTGCAGGGCATGGCCGCTGCACTGCGCGAGGTGGCGGCGCAAACCGACCCGCTGGGCGAAGTCACCCGCCGCGACACCCGCCCCAATGGCGTGGTGGTGGAGCGCCAACGCATCCCGCTGGGCTTGGTGGCGATGATCTTCGAGGCCCGCCCGAACGTCACCGCCGAAGCGGCCGCCTTGTGCCTGAAGGCCGGCAATGCCGTGCTGCTGCGCGGCGGCACCGAGGCGGCGGCCAGCAATGCCGCGATCGCCGTCTGCCTGCACGCCGCGCTGCGCGATGCCGGGTTGCCGGAAGCGGCAGTGTCACTGGTCGCGGACACCGCGCGCGAACATGTGCTGGAACTGCTGCAACTCAGCGACTTGATCGACTTAGCCATCCCGCGCGGCGGCGAAAGCCTGATCCGCTTCGTCGCCGAGCACGCACGGGTGCCGGTCATCAAGCACTACAAGGGCGTCTGCCATTTGTACGTGGATCGCGCTGCCGATATCGAAAAAGCAGTCGCACTGTTGCTGGACGGCAAGGCCTCGCGCCCCGGGGTCTGCAACGCGCTGGAAACCCTGCTGGTGCATCGCGACATCGCCTCGGCGTTCCTGCCGCGTGCGCTGGCGGCGCTGAAAAATCGCGGTGTGGAGGTGCGCGGCGATGCCGCCGTGCGTGCGTTCGATGCCGGTTTGGCCGAGGCAAGTGCAGCGGACTTCGATGCCGAATTCCTCGACCTCATCATCGCCGTGCGCGTGGTCGACTCGATCGAGGACGCCATCGCCCACATCCGCCGCCACACCTCCGACCATACCGAAGTGATCGTCACCGAAGATGCGCTGGCGGCGGACACCTTCGTGCGTGCCATCCGCAGTTCGGCGGTGATGGTCAACGCCAGCTCGCGCTTCAACGACGGCGGCCAGCTCGGGCTGGGCGCGGAAATCGGCATTTCCACCACCCGCCTGCACGCCTACGGCCCGATGGGGGTGGAAGCGCTGACCATCGAACGCTTCGTGGTGCGCGGCGCGGGGCAGGTGCGGCACCCCGAGTTGTTGCGACCTTGATCAAGTGGAAACGACTTTCGATGGCCTGACAGGACAGGGCGGCATCGGCTATTCGCGGTATGTCTTACCGCAAATAGGATAGGCCGCTGCGCGGCTTCTAGACTCCCGTAATTCGCAGGCTGCGCCTGCATTGTCTGTCGGGAGCACATCGCATGGTACGCGCAGCGAATATCGCGTCGGGTCTGGTCATCAGTCTGTTGGGATTGGCCCTGTGCAGCCCCGCGGTGCGGGCCGGATGTGCACCGGAGGCCGGCAGCCCGGTGATGGCCGCCAGTGCGCGCACAGAGGGCACAGCTGCCCCGCCGCAGGCACGCGCCGCGCCGGCCGCAGCCCCCGCGATACCGGTGGCACAGGCGACGGATGCCGCGGAGAACGATACCCGCCAGGCCCTGTTGGCGATGGGGAAACTGGACGATGCCGATACCGCGTTGTCGATGGCAGCCGATGGCGCGGCGCTGTACGAGCGCGAAACGGTCAAGCTGGACGGTTACGCCTATTGCAGCCAGGCGGTGGAATTGGCCGAGAAGGGCGAGTTCCGCGAGAGCGCGCAGGCGGCCAGCAAGGCCTTGCATGTGGCGTTGCAGAGCGGCAACAAGGACTTGCTGGGCAAGGCCTATCGCGATCTGGCCATTGCGTTCAGCTACGGTGGCCAGCTGGAGCGTGCCGAGCAGTTTGCCAATCTGGCGCTGAAATATCCTGGCCAGGATCCCACCCAGATCAATGGCCCGGCGCGCAAGATCCTGGGGGATGTACGCACCCGCCAGGGCAATTTTGCAGAGGCGATCGCCCTGTACGATCAGGCGTTGACGGAAAGCTCCGATCGCTACCGTCCGTTGGTGGAGGCCTCGTTGGCCAATGCCTTGATCCAGTCGGGGGATCTGGTGCGTGCCCGCACCACCCTGGATGCCATCAAGACGCCGGCGGATCCGCGCCAGGCCGCCCAGTTGCAACGGACTCGCGGTCGCCTGCTGCTGGCCGAGCAAAAACCGACCGAGGCGCTGGCCCTGTACCAGAAACTGGCCAATGCGCCAGCCGATGGTGACGAGGATTTCTATCGTGCCTGGGCGCTGGATGGCATGTCCAGGAGCCAGGCCGCATTGGGCAACGACGGCGAAGCTGCACAGGCGCTGGATCAGGCCATTGCAGTCTTCGACAAGGCACGTTCGCAGTTCCGCAGCGACGAATTCAAGATGGGGTTGTTCTCGGATCTGCAGGCCGTGTTCGAGCGTGCCATCGCCCTGCACGGCAAGCTGGGCCAGCCGGATCAGGCCTTCGACATCAGCGAACGCAGCCGTTCGCGTGCCTTGCTGGATGCGGTTGCCGGGCGTGCAGACATCGACCGGGGCGAGGCTGCCGCGCTGGACGCCAAAACCCTGCAGGCGATGCTCAAGCCCGATGAGGCGGTGGTGGCCTACCACACCCTGCCGGATCGGCTGGTGGCGTGGGTATTGACCCGCGACGGGGTGCGCGAAGTCAAGTTCCCGGTGGCCTTGCCGCGCGCCGATCTGGTGCGGCTGGTGGATGCCTACCGCGATGCCCTGATCCGGCTCAGCCCGAATGCGCAGGCGGTGAGCGACAAGATCGGGCAGCTGCTGCTGGCGCCGCTGGATGTACCGGCCGGCAAGCGCATCATTCTGGTGCCGCACGGGCCGCTGCACTACCTGCCGTTCCAGGCCTTGCGTCTGGAAGGCAAGTACCTGATCCAGCGCAACCCGATGTCGATCGCGCCGTCGATCAGCGTGGCGGCGCGGCTTGCCCAGCGCACTCCCACCACGCAACCGCAGCTGCTCGCTTTCGGCAACCCCGCGGTCAATCCGGATGTGGCCAATCCACTGCCGGGCGCGGAAAAGGAAGTGCATGAGCTGGCGCAGGAATTCCCGGGTGCCAAGTTGTTCTTCCGCGAGCAGGCCAACAAGGACAATTTCGAAGCCAACGCGCCGCAGGCCAGGCTGGTGCATGTGGCAGCCCATGCGATGGCCGACACCCTGGATCCCCTTCACTCCAAGGTGTTGCTGGCCGATGAAAACGGCAAGCCCAATTATCTCGAAGCCAAGGACGTGCTGGGCATGAAGCTGGGCAATGTGGCGATGGTGGCGTTGTCGGCCTGCGAATCCGGATTGGGCAGGGTGGAGAACGGTGACGAAGTGTTGGGGTTCACCCGCTCGTTCCTGTCTGCGGGCACATCCACGTTGTTGGTCTCGTTGTGGCCGGTGTCGGATGCCGCCACCGAAAAACTGATGACCACGCTTTATACCGATCTGGCCAAAGGCATCGAGGTGCAGGACGCGATGCGCGAAGCGCAGTTGGCGGTGATGGCCAACCCGGAAACGGCGCATCCGTATTTCTGGGCGCCGTTCAATCTGATCGGCAACTGGCGTTTGCAGGTGGTCAAGTGAAGCGGGCAGGGCGTGACAACGGGGCAAGCGCAATGGATATCCAGATGAAGCACAGGAATTTGCTGACGGCAGCGTTGCTGCTGGCATTGGCACCGATGGCGCAGGCGGCAGCGGCGGAGGATTCGGGACAGCCCGCACAAGCTGCCACTCCGCAGCAGGCGCAAGCATTGCCGGAGCCGCAAATGGCCGCGCAGACCCAGGCCAGTTTCGTGCTGCAGGGCGTGGAGTTCGCCGGCGCCACGGGGGTGCCGGAAGGCGAGCTGCAAGCCGCAGTGGCAGACATGATCGGCAAGAGCGTCACCTTCCAGGATCTGGAAAAGCTGGCCGCGAAGGCCGCCGCGGTCTACCAGAAGCACGGCTTCGCGCTGACCCAGGTGTTCGTCCCCGTGCAGGAGGTCAAGGAGGGGCGGGTCAAGTTGCAGGTGGTGGAAGGGCAGCTGGGCGATGTCGCCATCGACCTTGCCCCGGGCACCCCGCTGCAGAAGGAACGCGTGGCCGGAACCCTGGCCATTCTCGAGCCGGGAAAGCCGCTGAACAGCCGCAACTACGAGCGCGCGATGTTGCTGCTCTCGGATTTGCCGGGAATCAAGCCGCAATCGGCCATTTCGGCGGGAAGCGTGTCCGGTACCACCGACTTGCGGGTGCAGGTGAGCGAGCGTGACCGGCTCAAATTCGGTCTGGAGCTGGACGATTACGGCACCCGCGATTCCGGGCGGTACCGTTTGACCGGCAGCATGCGTTGGGCCAGCCCGTTCGATCGCGGCGACAATCTCGACCTGCGGGTCATGGCGGCGCAGGGCATGCACACGGCCTTCGGGCGCATTTCCTACGAATCTCCGGTGGGTTACACCGGCCTGCGATTGGGCGGCGGTCTTGCCCGTGTGCAGTACGAGCTGGGCGGGCCCTTCGCGCCACTCAAGCCCACCGGGCTTGGCAATGTGGCGGATCTCTCGTTCAGCTACCCGTTGATCCGCCAACGCAGCACCAACGTGTTCCTGCGCGGCGTGTTCGACCACAAATCCCTGACCGACCGTTTCGAAGCGGTGGGGTTCGAGACACGCAAGCGCATTCAGGGTGTCGGGCTCGGGCTGTCGCTGGAAAAGCGCGACCGGTTTGGCGGCGGGGGCTACACCAGCATGAATGCCCAGGCCTATCACGGCACGCTGGATCTGCGGGATGCGATGAGCCAGTCGTTCGACAAACCGCCGTTCGGCTATGACACGGCCGGCGGTTTCAGCAAGTTCACCTTGCAGGTCGCCCGGTTGCAGTACCTCGCCCCGAAGTTCAGCCTGTTCTTCGGCAGCGGCATGCAGTGGGCCAGCAAGAATCTGGATACCTACGAGAAGTTGTCGCTCGGTGGCCCCAAGGCCGTACGCGCGTACGCCACCGGCGAAGTGCTGGTGGATGACGGCTGGCTGGCCACGCTGGAGCTGCGCTACGCACTGAAACCGGAGGCCACGGTGTTCGTCTTCTATGACGCGGCGCATGGCGACCAGTTCCACACGCCAAGGCCGTTCGATGGCGACATGTCGCGCAGCCTGCGCGGCTATGGTCTGGGCTTCAACTGGAGCAAGCCGGGGAACGTCGCCATCAATCTCAGTGTGGCCTGGCGTGGCACCGGGCCAGGCCTGACCGATGGCGGTGGCCGCAACCCGCGGGTGTTTTGGTCGATCCAGAAGGCATTTTGAGGAGAGCTGGCAATGTCCACGAACATGACGAATCGCAAGCAGCTGAACGGGTTGCGCCGCCGCCGTCTGGCTTCCGCCCTGGTGGCTGCGCTGGCGGTACCTGCCATGCCGGCGCTTGCACAAAGCTTGCCCGATGCCGGCACCGTGGTCTCCGGCAATGCCTCCATCGAGAATGCCGGAACGACCATGTTGATCACGCAGACCACCAAGGGCGCGATCATCAACTGGGGCGACTTCAGCATCGGCTATGGCTACGGGGTCACCTTCGACCAGCAGTTCGGTGCCGGCAGCGTCACCTTGAATCGCGTCATCGGGGGTGGCTATGGCATCAGCCCGTCGTTCATCGAAGGCAACATCACCGCGAACGGCAGCGTGTTCCTGATCAATCCTGCAGGGGTCTCCTTCACATCGAGTGCCGTTGTCAACGTGGGCAGCCTGGTGGCCTCCACCATCGATCTCAGTGACGACAATTTCAATTATGGCGTGGCCACGGGGCATTACCAGTTCGATCCGATGACTGCGACGGGTGACCAGAGCATCACGGTGAACATGGGCGCGCAAATCAACACCACGGCGGCGGGCACCGTGGCCTTGCTTGGGCGGCAGGTCTTGAATCAAGGCGACATCACCACGCCTGGCGGCAGTGTGTTGTTTGGTTCGGCGGAAAGCGTGACCCTGGATTTCCAGGGTGACGGCTTGACCATGCTCACCATCCAGGGGCCCGGGATCGCCAAGCCCGGCTCGTTTGGTTGCCCAATGATGCCCTGCCCGGGGCCGGTGAATCCGGCACTGATCAACACCGGCACGATCACCGCCGATGGCGGACAGATCCTGATGCGCACCGCAATGACCGCCGGCGGGGCCGGCGGCATGATCATTGCGGGCGGTACCCTGCGGGCGCGCAGCCTCGCAACCCGCAGTGGGCGCGTGGAATTGACCACGGACAGCGTCGCAATACTGGGTGCTCCGGGCGTGCTCACCGACACGGGAACCGATTTCACCGCCGGGGTCATCGATATCGACGGTGGTGCATACAAAGGGGGGTCGGTGCTGATCCAGGGCAACCAGATCACGCTGGTCAACAACGCAGATACCACCAACGGCATTCCTGCCACGGTCGGCAGCTCCATTCGTGCCGACGGCGCCGCCGGTGGCGGCAGCATCCAGCTGCAATCCGCCACCACGGTCACCTTGAATCCATTGTCGTGGCTGAGTGCCAATGGGGTCTCCGGGGCGGGTGGGGACATTCAAATCACGGCAGCAGGCGGGATCTCCCTTTACGGCGAGCTCAGCGCCAGCTCCAAGGGGGCCAGCGGCGGCAACATCCTGCTCGATGCCGGCACTGGCACGCTGAGTCTCGATGGCAATGTCACTGCCGTCGGTTCCGTCAACGGCGGGCGGATCACGGCGACCGGCTACGACCTGCTGCTGGCACCCGGTTACAGCATCAATGCAAGTGGTGGTGCGGGTGCGGGCGGCAGCATTGCCCTGACGGCCGCGAATTATTTGGCTGCCTACGGGCAATTGCGCGCGCGTGGCGGCAGTGCCGGCGGTGCAATCGTGACCCGTAGTGGCGGGCTGTTTGACCTGCGCGGCTTGCAAGTGGATGCAGGTGCCACCGGCACGGCCGGTAGCTGGACACTGGATGCCCCCAGCCTGACCGTGGTTCACGGCAGCGCCATCGGCAACCCGGATGCCCCGGTATACGGCACCAACCTGCAAGACGCGGAAATCAATAACGCGTTCTACAACGGCACCAGCGTGATCCTCAACTCCAATGCCGATGTCCAGCTCAGCAATGCGCAGATTCTTTCCAGCAATGCAGCGAACCTTGCATTCACGGTGAATGCGGCGGGTGGTATTTCCGGCACGGGGTTCTCCATCGCCGGTTCCAACGGCGCATTGGGCATGGTGTTCAACGCAAACTCTGCGGGCGGTTCACCCAATGCCGGCGGCATCGATTTTTCCAGTGGCAGCCTCGTCAGCATGGGCGGCAATATTTCGATGTATGGCCAGTCCGATCCAGCCAACGGGTTTGCCAGCAGCGCGGGCAACGGCATTGCCTTGGCCGGGATGACCGTCAATAGTGGTGGCGGCAATATGCTGTTGCGCGGCAGCAGCACCGGCTCCAGAGGCAGCAGTGCGGGGGTGCTCGTGGCCAACAGCACTTTGAATGCCGGCAGTGGTGGAATGTCGATCTACGGCAACGGCGGCGGTCCCGCCTCCGGGGTACGCATCAACGGCAGCAATCTCGCTGTGGGGCTGCAAGGAATCCGCATCGAAGGGCACAGCACCAACGCCGACGGCCTGATTGCACAGGCCAGTGGCGTGATGGTGGCGGGCGGCAATATCGACCTGATCGGCACCGGGGCGGGCATCGGCGTGTTTTTTGACGGTGGTCTGAGCAGCGGCGGTGGTGCCATCCGGGTGCATGGCGAAGGCGGTAGCGGTGGAGGAACGACGGTCACCGGTGCCATTGCCAGTGCCGGCGGCTTGATTGACGTGTTCGGTTCCAGTCTCGGCGCGAGCGGCCTCGTGCTTGGTGGTTCGGGCTATGGCGGCGTCACCAGCGGCGGCGGCAACATCCTCCTGCAAGGTCAAGGCGCAACCGGCGGTGTGATACTGAATCGCGGGAAGATTTCCGGGAATACGGTGGATAGTGCCGGTGGCTCCCTCACCGTTCTCGGCACTGCCAGTGGTGCGGGCGCGGTCGGCACGGCCATCGACGGTCTCACCCTGCAATCCGCTTCGGGTGCACTGTCGGTGACGGGCAACGCGGCGCAGGGGGTGGGAATCACCTTCGCCAACGGTGCTGGCGTCAGCACCACCACCGGTGCAATCGGGCTGCATGGCACCGGCGCCACCTTTGGCCTGGATGTGGCCAACGGCGCGATCCAGACCAACAGCGGCAACATCACGCTGGATGGCACCGCCACGGCGGTCAATGCCGTGGCGGGTGTGCGCGTGACTGGCAATGGCCTGACCACCAACGGCGGCACGATTCGCGTGACCGGCACCAGCGCCGGTGGTGTGGGTGTGCAGCTGGGCGATGGCAGCAATCCCTTCGTGATTGGCAGTGGTGGCGGTGCCATCACCCTCAGTGGCACCGGCGTGAATGCCGGTGTGCTGATGCAGAACAACCAAGTCACCACTGGCGGTGGCGCATTGGCCATCACCGGCAGCGGCGGCGCACTGGGCGTGTCGATGATGGGCGGCAGCGTGAACAGTGGCGGCGGCAACCTTGACGTGAACGGCACGGCCTCGGCCAGTGGTGGTGTGGGGGTCGACCTCGATGCAAGTCTGGCCGCTGCGGCAGGTGCCGTGCGGGTGCAGGGGATTGCCGCCTCCGGCAGCGGCCTTCGGTTCGGGCCGGCTTCGGGGATTTCCACCACCACGGGTGGGATCAGCTTGACGGGTGTGGGTGCCGACAGTGGCATGACCATCGCGGGTGGCACCTTTACCACCAGCAGCGGCCATATCGATCTGCGCGGGCGCAGCACGGCCGCCAATTCCGATGGCCTGGTCATCGGCAATGGCGTGTCCATCAGCAGCAACGGCGGCGGGATCGCGTTGAGCGGGGAGGGCAGCAATGCCGGCCTGCGGCTGGGCAGTGGTGCCGTGGTCGATGCCGGCAACAGCCTGATCATCCTTCGCGCTGCCAACACCGGCGCCGGCGATGCACTGGTGCTGGATGGCAACCTGCGCAGTGGGCTGGGCGTGAACCTGCGCCCGGGCGGTGTGGATGCCAATGGCAGTCTGTATGACCGCGTGGATGACCAGATCCTGCTGGGCAGCGGCAATGGCTTTGCTCTCAGCAACGCTGAACTGGCACGGATCAGCGCGCCCGAGATCGTGGTGGGCAGCAATCAGCATGCCGGCACGATCCTGGTGCAGGAGGCCATTACCCGCAATGGCAACCTGACCTTGCAAAACGGCGGCGGCAGCGGCGGCATCAACCTGCAATCGGGGATCGATGTCGGCAATTACACCCTGGCATTGAGCAGTGGCGGCAGCATCATCCAGAGTGCCAGTGCCGCTTTGCATGCGCACAGCCTGCTGGCGAGTGCGGGGGGGGATGTCTTGCTGGGTACCGCCCAGAATGATGTGGCCAGCACCACCCTGGCAGGTTCCGCAGGCGGCAATTTCCAGTTCACCGATGTCAATGCACTGGCCGTCGGTACGGTCTCGGCCACCGGCTTCAACGCCGGCACCGGGCAGCTGTCCAGCATGGGCGCCTCCGGCGTCACGGCCGGCGGGGATGTGTTGATCCGCAATCTGGCCGGCGACCTCACGCTCAACGCCGACGTGCGCGGCGTGAACATCGATCTGGTCACCGCCGGTCGCCTGCAGAATCCGGCAGGCGCGCAATTGTTTGCCAGTGGAGACTGGCGCGTCTGGGCCAGCTCCTGGAACGGCGAGACCCGCGGCGGTCTGGCGGGGGATGGTGCCCTGCCCAACCTGTATGGGTGCGCCTATCTGGGCGCATGCGGCGTCAGTGTCGGCACCGGCGACAACCACTTCATCTATGTGCAGCAGCCGGTCGCCACCATTACCTTCGGCAATGCCACGCGCGAATACGGGCTGGACAATCCCGCGTTCACCTACCTGGTGACGGGCGCCATCCTGGGCGATACCGCCGGCGGTATCGTCAGCGGCACCGCCAGCTCGGTGGGAACCAAGGGCAGCGATGTGGGGAACTACGCCATCGCCGGCAATTTCACATCGCCCGCCGGCTACATCCTCCAGTTGGTGCCGGGTGTCCTGAGCATCACGCCCGCCACGCTGGTATTCACCGCCGATCCCTTCGTGCGTTACCTGGGCAGCGCCAATCCCCTGTTCAGCGGGACGGTGACCGGGTTCCGCAACGGGGATACGCAGCAGAGTGTCTTCGGCACCGGCGCGGTGTGGTCGTCACCTGCAGGAGCGCTCTCGCCGGTGGGCTACTACCCCATCGTGGGCGGCACCAGTGCGAAGAACTATGTCTTCGTGCAGGCACCGGGGAATGCCACCGCCTTGCAGGTCATTCCTCTGCCGCAGCTGTCCTCGACGCCGGTGGACTTCATTCGGGAAACGGTGGATACCTACGTGTACGACCGCAATTTCGGGTCGGCGCCGGTTTGCGCGGTCAATGCCAGCATGGCTGACCAGCAGTTGGCATCGGCAGGCGACGGGTTGGCCAACGAGTGGTCGAAGGTGCGGTCGCGGCCCAACCTGACCAATTGCTTCGACAGTGAAAGGCGCACCAGTTGCGGGGATTTCTGAGCCGGCAGGAAACTTGTACAAGCGCTGTCATGCAAGGCCTGGTCTAGGCCGAACGGGGTATCGAAATGCCCCGATGCATGACGCACACTGGCGTAGTGCAGGCTGCGGCCTGACGTGCGCCCAACGCATGGACACCATCCGGCCACATGGCCGCAATTTGATGAGGAAGCGACGATGAACATGAAGACGATTTTGCATGGCGCCTTGCTGGTCGCCCTGGTGGCCGGGTTCGGAAACGTGCTGGCGCAGGACGCCCAGAAAGCACCGCAGCAGGCACAGGACGCACCATCGGTGGATTCCATCATCGGCAGCCTCAAGACCGACAATGCCGAGCAGTCGGCCGGCCAGACCCGTGCCCTGCGCCCGGGTGCTGCCTCGATGGCCACCACTGCGCCGGCACCTGCGCCGGTGGCCACCAAGCCGGCCAAGCCGGCGTCGATCAACATGCAGATCAATTTCGACTTCAATTCCGACGCGATCTCGGGCAGTTCCGAGCGCACCATGGCCAACCTGGCGGCGGCGCTGGCATCCCCCCAGCTGCAGGATCGCAAGTTCACCGTGATCGGCCACACCGATGGCAAGGGCTCCGCCGAATACAACAAGGCACTGTCCGATCGTCGCGCCAATTCGGTGCGCCGTTATCTGATCGATCATGGCGTAGCCGCCTCGCGGCTGCATTCCATCGGCAAGGGCAAGAGCGCGCTGCTGAACAAGGACGACCCGTTTGCAGCTGAAAACCGTCGGGTCGAGATTCTCGCAACGGGCGGCTGATCGATTTCGTTGCATTCAGGGGCTGCCGGACGTGCCGATTCAAGTTGTCAACCTGGCGACCTTGGCCTGCATCTTCGGGGCAGCCCCTTCCACCTTGATGGTCACGCCTGAAAAGCGCGTGCTGTCGGGCACGCAACCAGCGGCGAACATCATGGACTTCATTCCGATGAAGAACATCATGCCGTTTGGCATGTGCATGACACCCAGCAATCCGATGGTGGCTGCGGCCACCTCTGCGGCGATGGGCGTGCTGACGCCGCAGCCCTGCCTGCCGGTCGTGACCACCCCGTGGAAAGCAGGGGCACCCACGGTGTTGATCAGTGGCATGCCCGCATTGGACAACATCAGCACCAATCAGTG
Organism: Lysobacteraceae bacterium; assembly: GCA_028868545.1. Classification (GTDB taxonomy): domain Bacteria; phylum Pseudomonadota; class Gammaproteobacteria; order Xanthomonadales; family Xanthomonadaceae; genus Thermomonas. The sequence goes on from JAGWUF010000007.1 coordinate 22,406, forward strand.
CATGTGGGGTGGTGTGATCACGATCGTTAATCCCGGGCAAATGACGGAGATGGTTCCCTGATGTCACGCGGATGCAAGACGGCGTGGCTGCGTCCCCGGGATGTGCGCAGAACACGCGGGGGGAGGCTCTTGTCGTGCAGGCCGGCAGGTTCACCCGGCGGGCGTCAGCTCGGAGCGATGAAAAAGGCGGCCTTGAGCCGCCTTTTTCCTGCTTGCGTGGGTCGAGCCAGACTCACCCGCGCAAGTTGCCCAGCGAGCTGGCCGCGTTGCCGATTGCCTGGCCTGCACCTGCGATGGCCGACTGTGCGCCGGCAACTGCGTCGCTGGCGGCCTGGGCTGCAGCATTGCTGGCCTGGCCCACGGCCGCCTGGGCAGTAGCCACCGCCTGATGTGCCGTCTGGCCTGCCGTGTTCATCGCGTCCTGTGCGGCTGTTTGTGCGGTACTCAAAGCCCCTTGCGCAGCATTGTTCAATGCTTGTTGCGCCTGTTGTGCGGCCTGGTTGGCCTGTGTCAGTACCTGCTGGGCCATCTGATTGGCTTGCTGCTGGGCCTGCTCGGCCGCTTTCTCGGCGGTATCCAGCGCTTGCTGGGCTGCATCGCCGGCTTTTTGCTGCACCGAGTCCACGGCGGCCATGGCCTTGTCCACGGTGCCATTGACGGTATCGTTGACTTGATCCTTGGCTTTGTTGACGGCGGATTTTGCTTGATCGATGGCTGTTTTCGCCGTGTCCCGCACCGCGTCCTGCGCCTGCTTGACGGCCCCTTTGGCGGTATCGATGGCGCCGTGTGCCGCCTGATTGGCGGTGGCTTGCGCATCATCCAGTGCAGTCATCGCCCGATCCATCTGCGACAACGCCTGATCGGCCAGGCCATCGGCCCTGTCCAGCATGTCGCTGGCTTGATCCAGCATCGGCCCGGCCACGTTCTGCAGGGCATTGACGGCATTCCCCAGTGCATTGTTGGCGGCGGCGGCGCGCCGTGCCAATGCGTCGCGCAGGGCATTGACATAGGGACAGCTGGACGCGGGCAGGTCGACGGGCAGGTTGGGGAACGAAGTGGGCAGTGCGTCCAATGCACCGGCAATGCCGCCAAGCGCGTCACGTGCACGATCGAGAACGGCCGAGCGCGCCTGCTCCAGCGCATGGGTGGCGGCATTGCGCAGCAGATCCTGGGCGCGGTCGATGGCACGATTGGCCGAATCAAGCGCATTGTTCACGCCGTTTTCGACCAGATCGGTGGCACGATCCACCATGCCCATCGCCCGGTTGATTTGTTCCTGGGCGGCCTGTTCTGCCGTCGCCATGGCATCTTCCAGCGCCTTGTTGGCGGTATCCAGCGCGCCCTTCACCATGTTTCTGGCTTGTTGCTGGGCAGAGTCAACGGCGGCATTGGCCTGATTGAGCGCGTTCTGGGCTGCGGCGCCGGCCTGCTGGCGGGCTTGATCCAGGGCCGTGTTGGCCTGCGCCAATGCCTTGTTCGCCATGTCGTTGGCGGCATTGCGGGCGCTGTCCAGGGCGGTATTGGCCTGCTGCAACGCGCCCTGTGCCGCGGCACCGGCTTGCGCCATGGCCGACTGTGCCGCTTTCTGCGCTTCGGCAATCGCGTTGTTGGCGGCACCTGCCGCCGCCGTTGTGGCGTTGGAAACGGCGGTTTGTGCTTCGGTGATGGCACCCTGCGCGGTATTGGCGGCTTGCTTGGTGGCGGCAGAGGCCGCTTGCTGCGCCTGCTGCACGGCCCCTCCTGCGGCGGCACCGATGCTGGAAAGCCCTTCGGTCAAGGATTCGAACATGGTCAGCCCCCTTGTGCCCGACGAAAATCGCTGTAGGCGGCGGCGGTCCACATTTCGATCAGCAGGGCACGGTCGATCTGGGAGCTGCTGCGATCGGCCAGGATGCCGACGATGGAGGGGTCACCTGCGACCCGGTCGTTTCCGAACAGGGAACAGGCCAGTGCATAGGAGGCAATGGCGCGCTGGGTCTTGAGGCCTGCCTTCTGGCAATGGGCGATCACCGCGTCCAGTTCGGCATCGAGCTGGTCCAGCTGCAGCGGGGCCTTGCCACCGAGATGGCGATTGAGGAAGTCGGCCAGATTGTTGCGCAACTGGGTCTGGCCGATGACGGACAGTTGCTTGCGGTCGAGCTCGAGCATGATCCTGCCGCTCCTAGGCTGCAGCCGAAAGCGGTAACGTTGCCAGGGACTGCTGGTTGTCGCGCGAAAAATACAACGCGTGGTCGGTCTCGCGGGATTCCACGTAGCAGCCGTGGATGGGGCCGAAGAATTGCTTGTGCTGCTGCGGGTCGAAGTGGGGCACCACGGTACGGAAGGCGCGTGGGTCATAGAACCTGAACAGCATGGATTCACCACCCGGGGCCGCAACGCGCAGGATCCTGCGCAGGTGCGAGCGCAATGCCAGCATGGATGTGTCGGCATCGGTGACCAGCACGATGCCCCAGTGGGCATTCCAGCCATCCCGCAAAGCCATCTGGGCGGCGGCAGAGCCGTGCTTCAGCTGCACCAGATAGGGCGCAACGGCGGCCAGCATGGGATCGAGGTCGCCGGAAAACAGGCACATGGCTTCGGCAGCATTCTTCTGCAGCAGCGCGGGCAGGCCGTCGATGCTGGCTCCGTCCAGCACGGCAAAGGCGGGGCGCCCCTGGCCGAAAATCGTGCGCTGCAATTGTTCGAACTGTCCCTGACCAATCACGAAGACGCTTCCGTTGTATGACCTTGCATGAGAGTGGCCCGTGCCGGCTTCTCCCCTCCCCCAAGTGGTGAAGTTTCCCGGGTACATCTGCTCAATACGCAAGGCTGGGTTGAATCCGGACATCGCTGCACCTGCCCTGTTCAGGACGGATCGGAGTAGCCGATGCCCTCGGACTCGAGGGCTTCCAGCTGGAGACGGGCGGCTTCGCATTCAGCACAGAACGGCTGGACTTCACGGCAGGCGTTCTTCAGGGCCTTTGCCTGCAATTGCTGAACCGGGTCGTTCACCTTGCCGGCCGTGTTCTTGATGGCCTCGACCGCTTTCTTCGCCTTGTCGGCTTTCTCCGCCTTCCTGGCCTTCATGGCCGACAGGCCGCTGCCGCCGGAATTGATCATCACCATCGTGCCATTGATCATGATGCCGGCCGGGGAGAACACGATGAAATTGCCGCCGGCCTTCAGGCTCAGCATGGCACCGGCTTCCAGTACCAGATTCATGCCGGCCTTGATGTCGATGTTCGCGCCGGCGGACAGAGCCGCATTGGCACCCGCACTTTGATCGATGTTGGCCCCGGCGGTGAGCGCCATGTTGGTACCGGCGTTGACATGGTGATTGGTGCCAACGGTCAGGTAACTCTCGGTTGCGATATCGACGGCGCGATTTTGACCCACCGTCACGGTCTGGCTCTTGCCAACCGTCAAATCGGCATTTTCCGCAATCGATTCGATGCGGTTCTTGCCGATGGTGAGGTTGGTATCCGCGCCGATGTTCTCGGTGCGGTTGTTGCCGGTGCGCAGTTGCAGGTCCTTCTCTGCGTGCAGGAAGATTTCCTCGTCGCCTTTCTTGTCTTCGAAGCGCAGTTCGTTGAAGCCGCCGCCCCCTTTCGAGGACAGGGTCTTGATGGTGGAGCGGGTGGCGCCGGCCGGGAAGTCCAGTGGCGGGGCATTCGGCCCGTTGTAAACGCAGCCTGTCACCAGCGGGCGGTCGGGGTTGCCCTCCAGGAAATCCACCACCACTTCCATCCCCACGCGTGGCGTGAACATGGTGCCGTAGCCGTTGCCGGCCCAGAGCTGGGCGACGCGCACCCAGCATGAGGCCTTGTCGTCCTGGGTATTGGTACGGCGACCGGTGACCTTGCGATCCCAGTGGAAGCGTACCTTGATGCGGCCGGTTTCATCGGTATAGACCTCGTTGCCCGAGGCACCGACCACGGTGGCCGTCTGCGGGCCGCGCACCAGGCCGTGGGGCGTGATTTGCGGCGGGCGATACACGAACTTCTGGCCGTTCGGGAGTGCCTTCGGGTGCAGGCTGAAGGTGTTGCGGTACTTGGCGCCGTCGAAATTTCCCAGCAGGTTGTTGTTGCCACGATGCTGCACCGACAACACCATGTACTCGCTGTTGAAGGCATCCCGCGGGTGATCCTCGAGCTCGAAGACGTGCCCAGGCGTGAGGCCGCGGGCCTGGCTTTCGCCGGAATAGGTCAGGTGGCTGGCTTCATCCGACTCCATCTGGACCCGCGCCAGATCCTTGCCATCCGGCGAGTTGGACTGGGCATCGAACCCGCCGTAATAGCGGTAGCGTTCGGTATTCAGGTGGGTGCCGATGTCGAGCACGCTGGGCGTGTTCTCGTTCATGACCCGGCGGAACTGGTAGTCCCAGTCGGACAGCGTGGTCTTGCGCGTGCGAGTCTGGCGATCGCACAGCAGCTTGGTGATGGCATCCGATTTCTTGGCCTTCCCGGACTGATGGAAGGGAATGTGGAACGGGTCCAGCCTGGGGTTGTCGTGCAGATTGTCGGTGAAGACCAGGATGTGGCGGGCCTCCGAGCTTTCATCGTGCCGGAAGTAGTAATAAATGCCTTCGCGCTCGATCAGTCGCGAAATGAAGTTGAACGTGGTCTCGTTGTACTGGGTGCAATAATCGAGCAGTGGATACTGCGCGCTGAGTTCGAGCTTGTAGTCGTCGTAGCCGAACTCCTCGAACAGGGTCTCGATGATGTCCGGCACCGATTTGTTCTGGAAGATGCGGCAATCCTCGTTCTGGGTCATGAACCAGAACCACGGCACGATGTCGCATTCGTAGCAATACAGGGTGTCATCCTGCGGGCTGGAGGCCGGAAGCGTGCCGGTGATGGAGAACCGCGAGACAAACCCGTTCCAGAAGCGTTCGCCGCCGGAATGATGGGTGTCGAAGGTCTCGGTGCGCAGGATGGCGCGTTTGCCGATGATGTCTTCCGGCTCGATGTCCTCGCGCTCCGACAGCAATTTCAGGCGGAACTCGAACAGCCTGGACACCCCTTCCTGCCCCGACATTTCCTCGATCAGCAGGTCATCCTCCCCATAGGACTCGGGGGTCAGGAAGAACATCCGATCTTTGGTTGAGATTTTTGGCATGGCGGGTTCGACCGTTGTCGTTGCCTATCCTCGTTGCATTTCACGCGATGCAACATTCGTCCGAAGTGCTATGCACGCGGGCGTGACAGGGGCATGGCATAGGCATGGCATAGGGCGAAGGGCGTAGGCCCCGCACCGGGGTCCCGTCTGCCGTCCCTGGCAAGCGGCTTGCATGGAAGCAGCGGTGCATCAATGCACGGTATAGGTGAAGTGGCCGGATGCGTCCGTGCCGATGCGGATACCGTGGACGCCGCCGCCCTCGGCCATCCGCTCCAGCACGTAGCCGGAGACTTCCGGAAGCACGGTGCCGGTGAGGATGTTGTCGATGTTGCGGGCGCCGGAATCGACCTCGGTGCAGCGATCGGCAATGGCATCCACCACCGCGTCGTCGTACTCGAACGCGGCGCCGTGGTTGGCGCGGATCCGCTTGCCGATCTTGTTGAGCTTCAGCCGAACGATCTTGCGCATGTTCTCGTCGCGCAGCGGGTAGTAGGGCACCACCGCGGTGCGGCCGAGGAAGGCCGGCTTGAATACCCGGTTGAGTTCGGGCTTGAGCAGCTCGTTGAGGTATTCCACGGTGGGCAGCTCTTGGGACTCGCTGCAGGCCTGCATCACCAGCTCGGTGCCGGCATTGGATGTAAGGATGATGAGGGTGTTGCGGAAGTCGATCTCGCGGCCCTCGCCGTCCTCCATGCGGCCCTTGTCGAATACCTGGAAGAACAGTTCCAGTACGTCCGGGTGGGCCTTCTCGATTTCATCCAGCAGCACCACCGAATACGGCCGACGCCGCACCGCCTCGGTCAGCACGCCGCCCTCGCCATAGCCGACATAGCCGGGTGGGCTGCCCTTGAGGCTGGAGACGGTATGCGCTTCCTGGTATTCGGACATGGCAATCGTGATCATGCTGCGCTCGCCGCCGTACAGCGCATCGGCAAGGGCAATGGCGGTTTCGGTCTTGCCGACGCCGGAGGTGCCGACCAGCAGGAACACGCCCTTGGGCTTGTCCGGGTCTTCCAGATTCGCGCGCGAGGTGCGCACGCGCTGGGCGATGGCGTCCAAGGCGTGGCTCTGGCCGATCACGCGTTCCTCCAGCGTCTCCTTGAGCTTGAGCACGGTCTGGATCTCGTCGGCGACCATCCGCCCGACCGGGATGCCGGTCCAGCCGGCGATGATCTGCGCCACCGCCGATGCGTCCACCACCGGCAGGATCATCGGCTCGAAACCCTGCAGCGCCCTCAGTTCGGCACGCGCGGCGTTGAGCGTGGCCAGCGCGTCGGCGCGGGCCGGATCGCCTTCCGGCAGCGCTTCGATCCGGTCGAGTTCGGCGTGGATCTTCGCCACCAGCTCCTTTTCCTGCGCGAAGCGGGCCTCGTCCGCGGCCAGCGACTCGCCGAGCTTCGTCGACTCATCCGCGATCTCGCCCAGCCGCTTGCCATGGTCGGCGCCGCCGGCCTGCTCGTTCTCCAGCTGCGCGCGCTCGGTCGCAAGCACCTCCAGCCGCCGGCGCGCGTCCTCGATCCGCGCGGGCGTGGCGTTCTGGCCGATGGCGATCTTGGCGCAGGCGGTATCGAGCACGCTGACCGCCTTGTCCGGCAGCTGGCGGCCGGGAATGAAGCGCGAACTGAGTTTCACCGCTTCGGTGATCGCCTCGTCGAGGATGCGCACCTTGTGATGGGCGGCCATCGCCTGGCCCACGCCACGCAGCATCGACACGGCCTTGTCATCGTCGGGTTCGTCCACCTTCACCACCTGGAAGCGGCGGGTCAGGGCGGGATCCTTCTCGAAGTATTTCTTGTATTCGCTCCAGGTGGTGGCGGCAATGGTGCGCATCTCGCCGCGCGCAAGCGCCGGCTTGAGCAGATTGGCGGCATCGTTCTGGCCGGCCGCGCCACCGGCACCGATCAGGGTATGGGCCTCGTCGATGAACATGATGATCGGAGTGGCACTGGATTTGACTTCGTCGATCACGCCCTTCAGGCGATTTTCGAATTCGCCCTTCACCGATGCGCCGGCCTGCAGCAGGCCCAGATCCAGCGACAGCAGCTCCACACCCTGCAGCTGCGGCGGCACGTCGCCGGCGACGATACGCAGGGCCAGGCCTTCGACCACCGCGGTCTTGCCGACGCCGGCTTCGCCGGTGAGGATCGGGTTGTTCTGGCGGCGCCGGGTCAGCACGTCGATCATCAGCCGGATTTCGGAATCGCGGCCCAGCACCGGATCCAGCTTGCCTTCGCGCGCACGCTGGGTGAGGTTGATGCAGTACTGATCCAGGTTCGGGGTCTTGCTGGGGCGGCCACCGCCCGCCGCTGCACCGGGCGCTGCGGCATCGCCGCCGGCAAGCGCACCGCCGGCATCGCCGAGCGCGCGCGCATCGCGGGCTTCGCTGGAGGCCTCGGTGAGGGCGTGGAAGTTCTTGGTCAATGTTTCAAGGTTGATTTTTTCCAGCGAGCGCGCGCTCACCGATACCAACCGGCGCAATTCGGCATCCGCCAGCAGGGCCACCAGGATATGGCCGCTGCGGATCTTCGCCTCGCCGAATTCGATGGACGCCCAGCCCCAGGCCGCTTCGAACAGCTTCGGGATCATCGCCGACAGCGCGGGGGTGCGCTGATTGCCGCTCTTGAAGTTGTCGAGCGCCTTGCCCAGCTCGCGCTCCAGTGCTTCCGGCGCGATTTCGAACTGGCGCAGGATGCGGCGGATGTCGGTGTTTTCCACCTCCATCAGCTTCACCAGCACGTGTTCCACTTCCACTTCGTAATGCCCGCGCGACATGCACAGGCCTGCCGCACCCTCCATCGCGCCGCGAACGGTGGTGTTCAAACGCGCGATCAGCGCACGCAGGTTCAGTGCCATGATTGGCCTCCCATTGCAGAAAAGTGGAATTCGCAGTCGTTGGCTGGCTGCGGCGTGTTGCGCCCGCGCAGCCAGGTGTTCCAGCCCAGTTGCGGGCGGTCGTCACCGCGTGCGCCCAGCCGCAGCGGCGGCACCTGCTCTGCCGCCAGCGACAGCTGCACGCGCAGATCCAGTGCCAGTCCGGTCAGGAAACGGGTGAGCTCCATCACATCGGCAAGACGCGGGCCGCGCGGCAGCAGCGCATTGAATTTGCTGCGGCTCAGCGGGCCGATTCGCAGGCGCAAGGTGGTCTGCCGATCCCAGTAGCGTGCACCCAGCACGCAACCGTCACCCAGATGATGGGCGTTGCGTCCCAGCCGGGTGCGGGCATCGGCGGTGATCGTTTGCCAGGTGCCAAGACAGCCGGTGGTGTGCACGGGGGCACCGACCACGGCAGAGACCACCTGGGCGATGGCGCGCTCGCCGTGCGGACGCTGGGCGATCAGCCCGGAGAAGTACACCATCGCAGCCCCCGGCAGGGGCTTGCCGGTGGTGGTGCCGCGCCGGCCCGGATGCAACCTTGCCTGCAAGGCCGGGGTGCCCAGGCCGACGATGTGTTCGAGATAGCGCAGGACCGAATTCTGGAACCCGAATTGCCGGCCGATTTCGGGCCGATGCTTGGCCCAGGCCAGCCAGAACAAGGCCACCAGCCGGTGGTTGAACAGATCCAGGAACTCCTGCGCGCTGCGATCCCGTCCGATCCTGCGTGCAATCAGCAACTCGGTGTAATGCCGTGGCAGGACACCGGAGGGGCCGGTCAGGCCAAGAAAATTCACGCACAGGCGGAGGTTGCTTTCGCCGACCTCGATCGAATGCAATTCGGATGTCGGGAAGGCCAGAGAGGGGGGGACGGTGAATCGCAACGGGCCGGGCCGCGCACCACTGCCGCGGCCATCGAAACCGTTGGCCCCGTACAGCAGCCGCACTGCCTGGAAAAACCCGAACCGCCCCGGCTGTGCCAGCAGGCGTTCCATGGCAGGACGCATCGGGTCGATGTCGGTGTCGCTGGTGCTGGTTGCGATGGTGGTGCTCATGTAAGCGGCAAACTCCCGCTGCGTGGCGGGAAACGCACCAGCCACTCTTCGCGCTGTTCGGTGCGGACGCTCAGGCGGGTGTAGGAATTGGCCGTGCAGTACAGCGCGAAGAAATGATCCAGCACGCAGGCCATCAGGTAGACGCCGGTGCCCACGTACTGGTTTTCATCGAAGGTCAGTTCGATTTCGGTACCGCGCACGAACGCCTGGCGCGGTGCGCGCCCGATCCGGGTCACCGAGGGATAGCCGGAGACATTGACGATGCCGGCGATCTGCTTGCGCAGGCTGCCGGAGTCGGCGAAATTGTAGAGATTCAGGATTTCCAGCAAGGCTTCGCGGCCGCCATCGACGATCGACAGGTGGTTCAGCGACAAGTGCGAAATCAGCCGCCACTGGTTGGCCTGGCGCATGGGTGCACGCCAGGTGGCGCTGGGCTTCTTCAGCATCCGCGCACTGGCCACCAGCCCGCCCTGCTCGGGCTCGAGAATGCTGTCTTCCCCGCCGAACGGCAGTTGCGAGGGCAGGTCGCGATTGGTGCAGGTCAGACTGATCGACAGCGTGTCCACGGTCGGGGTATCGGGATTCATGTCGCGATCGACCAGACTCAGCATCACGTCCGAGCCATCGTCGTTGGACAACAGCGAGGGACGTCGCTGCAAGTACCAGTAGTGGCCTTCGCCATCGTCATGCAGCGCATGCTGAACCGAATACGCCGGATGGAACTCGATGGATTCGTTGCCGGTCGGGCTGCGGCTGAATTTGCGCACCCAGTCCACCGAATACACCTCCAACCCCAGCGGACGGCGCACGTCGGGGACGATCTGGTATTCGTGGCGTTCCTGCGACAGCCGGATCGGTTCGCCCTGTTGCTTGAACAGGTTGACGACCGGCGTGCAGAACAGCCGGAAGGTGTCGGCGGAGATGCTCTGCTCCAGGCGTTGCAGGCGTTCCGGACGGCCGAACGCGTGGAACTCGATGACGATTTCCGCTTCGCGACCGAAGCGCGACAGATCCAGCCCGGCGAGATCGACGAACAGGAATTTTTCCGGCAACACGAAGTATTCCTGCAGCAGCCGGTAACCGAGGAACGAGCGCGGGTCGTAATCCAGCAGGGCGTCGTCTTCGGCAAACCCGACCGACTGCAGCGACGTCGTCGGCAGCCGCAGCGGTGCAACTTGCGGAGCGCCTTCCGGCGCGCGCAGGGTGAGGCTGGCCACCGAGTTCATCAGCAACTCGTGCAGGGCGTGCATCAGCGGGCTCTCGCCTTCCAGATAGAAGCGCAAGCGCTGGATCGGAAGTTGCGACAAGGGCTGCTGGCCGGTGGCCTCCAGCCGCAGGCGCAAGGTGGCCACGGTGTCGTTGCGCGTCACCGCGAAAGCAGACCGTTCGGCGGCTTCCAGCCTGGCTTCGGTGATGCGGATGGGCCAGATTTCCACGTCATAGGCCGTGCGATAGCGAATGGGCAAGCCCTGGACCGGCCGGCTCAGCAGCTCGCTGTGGCGTGGAAGCACCTGCATTTCGCTGAAATCACTGCCGGCCTGCAGTTGCAGTTGCGCAATCGACATCGACGGCACCGGGCGCAGGAAATGCGGATACAGCACCGACAGCATGGCTTCGGTGATCTGCGGGAATTCGTCGTCCAGCTTCTTGTGGATGCGTGCGGTGAGGAACGAGAACGATTCGATCATCCGCTCGACGTGCGGGTCTTCGCAGACCTCGCCTTCCAGTTGCAGGCGCGCGGCGATTTTCGGGTATTTGGCGGCGAACTCCTTCGACAGCCGCCGCAGGTAGGTCAGTTCGTTCTCGTAATACGGCAGCAGATCGTCGAGCATGGCGTTCCTGCAGCTGGGGCCGGGCCGGGCGACATGCGCGCCCGGAGCATGCACAGGCTAGATAGCCATCGTTCGCACGGCCATTTGCCGGAAGGTCTATGCCGTGTTGCAGTGACGGGTAACCGGGTGTACCGGTTGCGGCGCTATTCCTCGACACACAGCTCGTCGTCGGGCACGGCGCAGTCACGCAGCCCCACCGGCCCGCCGCGGGTCTTGATGCCGCTGTCCGCCGCACTGCCCGCCACCGATTTTGGCAACAGCAGCCACATCTGCACGCTCTGGTTGGTGGCCAGGGCCATCTTGCCGGCCTTGTCGCCGAAGCCCCAGAAGAAATCACCGCGCACGCTGCCGCGGATCGCCCCGCCGGTGTCCTGCGCAAACATCAGGCGGCGCATGGGGGCGGTGCTGCCGGGCTGGGTGCCGGCGATGAACACCGGCGCACCCAGCGGGGTTGCACGCGGATCCACTGCCATCGAACGACCGGCACTGAGCGGCACCCCCAGCGCCCCGATCGGGCCTTCCGGGCCATCGCCGATGCGGCGGAAAAACACGTAGCTGGGATCCGGGATGCCGGTACTGGGCACAGCCATGCCATTGCCCACGGCCTGCCCGGCGGGGGCGTTGCCGGCAACGCCTTCGTATTGGGACATGTCCATCTTCGGCGCAGGTTTGCCGCTGGCTGTCGAAGCCGGCTTGCTGGCCACGGGCCTGGGCGTGCTCACGGCATCGGCCACGGCCAACGCATCGTCACTGCCCGGGTTGTAGGTTTCGTCGGCTACCGGGGCCTTCAGCAGCAGCTGGATCATCGCCTCGACCGCGCTGGAATCGACCTTGACGGGTTCTCTGGCCGCCAGCTGGGTGGCGGGTCTTGCACGCTTCGTCTTGTTTCCGGCATGCGGCCTGTCGTGGCTGGCCGTGGTGCCGGTGCTGGCCACGTTGCCCGAGCCGCCGCCTTGCAGTGCCGCCACGATGCGGGCCACTTCGGCATCCACGCCCGCATTTCCGCCGGGCTTCTTCATGCCGCGCGTGCCGCCGGGGATATCGACTTCAATCGGTGCATCCAACCCGCGTGCCTTGATTGCCAGCAGCATGGCATCGGTGTCGCCACGGGTGGCGTTGGGCATGAAGGGGTGGCCGTTTTGTTCTGCGTAGGCCAGCCGGATCAAGCCGCCATCCTTGAGCTGGATCTTGCCCGAGCCCTGGATCTGCATCGAGTAGAGCTTGTAGGGATCGGCCACCCAGGCCAGCACCGGGGCGTCGATGCCGGTTGCGTCGATTTGCTGGCGGGTGAAATAGGGACGAATGGTGTTGCCGTCGATCCGGACGCGATAGCGCTTGTCGCGTGGATTGGGTGCGCCACCGGCCAGATCCAGACGATATTCCCTGGCGCCGGCCTCGCCGGTCTCGGCACCCGTGAGGCTGCCATTGCCGGGTTTCAGCCAGCGCGTCTGCTGACCGGCAACGGTGCGCGAATCAACCATGTACATGTCCCCCGGGGTGCCGTACACGGGGTAGCGATAGGCCCCCTGGCGGGACAGGGAACCGGCGATCAGGGGTTCGAAATAGCCCGTCAGCTTGCCATTGGCGCTGCGGGTGGGCGTCAGCATCTGGTAGGCGTAGAACTCCTCGTGCAGGAACTGGCGCATGGCGGCATCCTCGCGCGGCAGCTTGACCAGTTTCGCGCACAGGGGTGCCCACGCACTGCGGCGCTTCATCGCCTTGCAATTGTTGCTGAAGTTGGCATACATCTCGCCCAAGCTTTCTTCCTCCCAGCCCGGGATTTCATCCAGCAAGATCGGCACATAGGCCGCATTGCGAGTGGCAAACGCCGGGCCGAGATCGGGATTGACGGAGCCCCGGGCCGGCGTATCCGGCGCACTCTGGGCGGCGGCAATCGTGCTGATGGCGATGCCCAGCATCAGCAGCGGGCTGCGCATGCGGGCCAGCAGGCCGGCACGCGGATCTTGTGGACGATGACGGATCATGGGCAGGTCTCCACGGCATGACAGGCCGTGCATACCCGCTCAGGCTGCGCCGCGGGATGACGGCGGACAATACGGCAGATGCACTATGGCCGCCGATGATCGGCCGGAAGGATCGATCAGAGCCCCTGCAATTTGCGCGAGGCCACCACCGCTTCCACCCGGTTGCGGACGTTCAAGGCACGGAAAATGGCAGCCAGATGAATCTTCACCGTACCCTCGCTGATGCCGAGGTCACGGGCGATCAGTTTGTTCGGCTTGCCCTGCGAAAGCAGGCGCATGACGTCGATCTGGCGTTCGGTCAACAGCTTGCGCAAACCATCCAGCGGGTTCGAGATGCCGGCCTGCAAGGCGTTGGCAGCGCCCTGGGCAACCCGTGCGTCGCCGGGTTGCCAGCCCTGGGCCTGGGCGCTGGAAAGCAGCAGTGGCGGGATGTACACGCCGCCTGCAAGCACCAGCCGGATGGCCGACAACATCACGTCCGGCGAGTAGGCCTTGGGGATGAAGCCCAGCACGCCCAGATCCATCAGTGCCCGCATCTGCTCCACGTCTTCCGAGCCCGACAGCACGATCACCGGAAGTTTCGGCAGCACGCTGCGCAGCATCGCCACATGTTCGTGGCCGTGGGTGCCGGGCATGGCCAGATCGATCAGTGCCAGGTCGAGCGACGGCCCATGCTGCTGGACAAGTGCGTCCAGTTCTTCCAGGTTCATGGCAACCACGGTCTCGACGGCCGGATCCAGTTCAGCCAGTTTGAGCTTGACGCCTTCGATGATCAGGCGGTGGTCGTCTGCCAGCAGTACTTTCACGCGGTTTCCTGCATGTCTGCGCCCGGCGGGGCGCGTTCTCGCCATGGTGCGGAAGCCACATCGGCTTTTCATCCGGCGCTTGGCACGATAGTCGGCGCAGCCCTTGCTGGGCAAGCCATTGCAGCCGTTCCAATGGGCTAGGCCCAACGACATATGGTTGCAAGGTGCACGCACACCGAAGAATGCAGCGGTGCGCACCCCCGTCGGGTGCCGCCAGCCGAGTTGCCTCCGCGTCCAGATGACTGCCACCTTCCACAAGCGTGATGCGCTGCCGTCTGCCCTCGTGGCGGGTGGGTGCGCGCTGGCCCTGTTGCTGGCCGGCGCGGCTGTTCCGGCGTGGTCGCAAACGGCTGCACCCATGCCGGACGTTGCACAGAAGCGGTCTGTTCCGGCTGCTGCGGCCAAAGAGCTGGTGGTTGAGCAGACGCAGCCGGCAAAAGCATCGGATCCGAACGGATCGGACGCGGTGGCCCCGTCTTTCGACAGCAGGCCGGATACCGCGATCATTCCCGCGCAATCGCTGCTGCAGGCAAGGCGTGACCGGGGCGTGCTGTTCAAGGTCACCCCGCCACCCGCCGTGCCGTTGCCCGCCGAGGTGGCAACCCAGCCAGCGGCGGCACCGCCAGCCGCCGCCGCTGCCAGCCCGCCGCCGGTGCGCCCAAGCTACCTGCTGGGAACGATCCATTTCGGCTCGCCGGAAGAACAGGGGATCGATTACGCGGTGCTGGAGAAAGTGCTGGGCGAGACAGACAACTTCGTCAACGAGGTCGACGTGAACTCGGCATGGACGCCGGACTTCGACGCCTATCGCTGGCTGCCGGTGCAAACCCCGCTGGAGGGCATGATCGGCAAGGATGACATGCGGATGGCACAGGCCTTGCTGCCGACCGTGCGTCCGCAGGATCTGCAACGCATGAAACCGTGGGCGGTGCTGGCCCTGCTGGAGGCACGCGGGGAGTCCGCCGGCGACACCAGCATGGATGCACGGCTGCAGGCAATGGCCGCAGCCAGGGGCAAGCACCTGATACATCTGGAAACGCTGCAGCAGCAACTGCAGGCCCTCGATTGCGTGCCTGCCGGCGAGCACGCACCGGTGCTGGATGAGCGCCTGCGCAAGTCCTGGATCCTGCGTATCGAGTCTGCCGAGGCGATGGCCTATTACCGCAGCCGCAACCTGGATGCCTGGCTGGCCAGCATCGACCGGATGGAGGGCCTGAGCGACAGCGCCCGCGCGGTCGAGCAGCGGTCCAGGATCTGCCTGCTGGAGGATCGCAATGCGCGCTGGATCGGGCCGCTTGAGACCGTGCTGCAGGACGGCCCCAGCCTGGTTGCGGTGGGCGCGATCCACTTGACCGGCAACGATGGCTTGATCGCGCGGCTGCGTCGCGATGGTTACACGGTGGAAGCGGTGCCGTTTTGACGTGCGCTTGACGTTATGGATGTTGGATGCGGGACGTAGACGGGAGGATTTCAGGCATGGCTTTCGGCATGAACGGTGACAGGCAGGTGCATTGGGGGCAGGGCGCATTCCTGAGCCCGCAGCACCTGCAGGCGCAGGACGCTTGGGCGCAGGCGTGCAGACATGCGCTGCATCTGCGGTTGACACCGTTCCCCTGGGGTTTCGAATCCTTGCGCATCCGCGAAGATGCCCTTGCCAGCGGGGTCATCGATGTCGATCAATTCTGCCTGGTAACCCGTGGCGGCGAGCGCCTGCGGGGGGGCAGCATGGATACCGCAGGCGGAAATACCCGCGTGCCCCAGCGCAACATTGCCGAGTTGCGGGTCAACAACAACGACCCGATCGCGCTGTACCTGGTATTCAATGCGGAGCGCACCCTGCAGGGCTTGTCGCAGCGCGAATCCGAGCGTCTTTCCGCCCGCCATGTGCTGGCCACCGACAATCTCGCCGATCCGCACGACCCGCAGGCACCGGAGGCAGCGGTCGATTTCCTGCTGTACCAGGCCAACCTGGTCACCGCCGTCGATGAAAACGCGGACGCCATCCTGCGCGGGTCGGACAGTTACAAGCTGGCCGAGCTGCTGCCGGCCGGACCGGGCAAGTTCAAGCTCTCGAACGATTACATTCCGCCCACCACGGCGATCCTCGCCTCCGCCAATCTCACCCGCTGGACCCGTGCGCTGCGCGACTTGCTGGTGTCGCGGGGGCAGGATTTTGCCGCCATCAAGCGGCAGCGCGGCATCCGTGCCGCATCCACGTCCGCGCAGGAAGTGATGCGGGTGCTGATGATGCAGACGTTCGCCCGCTACATTCCGATGTTCCAGGAACACGCGCGGCTGAACGTGGTGTCCGCCTATGCCATGTATCTGGATTTGCGGCGGCTGGTGGCCGAATTCTCGGTGTTTTCCGAAGATATCGGCTACTTCGGCGAGCTGGCGGGCAACCCGCGCGAGACCGAGCTTCCCGACTACGACCACGAAGACCTGCGGCGCTGCTTCAGGATCGGCTTCGACCGTGCAGAGACGCTGATCAAGGCGTTGACGGTGGGGGCCGAGGTCGGCATCACGCTGGCCTACGACGGGCGCTTCTACCGTGCCGACCTGCCGGTGAACCTGTTCGAAAGCGACAAGACCCGCTTCTATCTGGCCTTCGAGTCCGAACAGAAGGGGGCGGATCTGTTCGCCAGGCTCTCGCGCACCGGCAAGATCGCGTCGATGGACGAGATGCCGCGGCTGCTGTCGGCGGCACTGTTCGGCCTGAAGATCGACCTGTTGCCGGTACCACCGGAGGAGTTGCCGCAGAAGAGTCCCAACACCACGTACTTCCTGGTCGATACCACCCATCCGTTCTGGCAGATGATCAAGAACGGCCGCAACATCGCGGTGTTCTCGGATCTGCCGCCGGATTCGACCGTGATCAAGCTGTTCCCGGTCGCGGGCCAGGAGTAAGCCATGGCCAGACTGCTGCAGCATTTTGCGCCCCTGTTTTCGTTCGGCCTGGCGCTGGACGAAAAGGTCTCCAGCAACCAGGCCAGCGAAGCCGCTGCCGCCGTGCTTGCACGCGCGCGGGAATTGATCGAGCGCGCCAAGTCGTCGGCGCTGGCCGACGGCAAGCGCCCGGAACAGACCGACGATGCCGTGTTTGCGGTCGTGGCCTGGATCGACGAGATCATGGCCCGCAACCCGGTGTGGTTGACCAGCGGGACGTCGCCGCTGCAGGTGACCATGTTCACCACCAACAATGCGGGCAACGAATTCTTCACCCATCTTTCCGTGCTCAAGCAAGAGCAGGATGAAGTGCGCGAGGTTTATTACCACGCGCTGCTGTGCGGCTTCGTGGGACAGTACTACTACGAGAACGGCGACACCGGCGAACTGGGCAAGCTCAAGGAACTGCACGGTCGGCAATTGCCGCTGGCACCGGCTCCCATCCACACCTTGCGCGAAGAGAAAATCACCCAGCAGCCGTATTCGGTTGCGGATCCCTCCGGTCCGAAGCTGCCCCGGCAGTGGGATCGGGCATTGCTGGCGATCGGCGCCCTGATCGCGCTGCTGATCCCGGTGGCCTATCTGATCTACATCCTGCTGGCGGCACCGAAACCCACCATCACCGTGCCCGTGCAGCAGATCGTGGCCCGATTCAATGCCGATTGCGCCGACTTGAACGTCGTGGCGGACGAGGACAAGGGCCTGGTCAAGCTGACAGGCTTCGCCAAGAGCACCGACGACATGGCGGCCATCAAGCAGCAGGTCGCCGCGGTCGAGGGCGTGAAAGGCGTGGATGCGCAATTGCAGCTGCGGATCTGGCCGCATTGCGAAGTGGTGCGTGCGCTGGCGCCCTACAAGGCCCGCAACGACGACAGCGGCCAGCATCTGGCGATCACCCCCAGCGTCGGGCATTCCGATCGCTTCCTGGAAGGCGAAAAGGTGATCGTCAAGTTGCAGCAGCCCAATTACGACGGCTACCTGTACGTCGATTACTACACCGTCAACGGCGGCGTTGCCCACATCTATCCCAATGCGGGCGAACCCGACAGCGGGCGGTTGTTGAAGGCGCTGGAGCAGTTCGAGGTGGGCGCCACGCCCTCCAAGACCTGGACGATCTGTGCCCCCTTCGGGCAAGAGCTCATCACCGTGATTGCATCGCCCAGACCGCTGTATCGGGAGACTTTGCCCGAGATCCAGACGGCGCAGGAATACCTGCCGAAACTCCGGCAATTGCTCGAGGCCAACCGGGCCAACGCGCAGTTGCTGGCGGCGCACCTGTTCATGCAGACGGAACCCGAGACCGATCCGGGCAAGAAGCAGCTGGCGCTGACCGCCTGTTCCGAGCCCGCGCCTGCCGCCGCGCCGCAAGAGGAGGCCGCGCAATGAGCCCGTTGAGCATGATTGAAAGCCTGTTTTCGGCCATCGGCAGCGTTTTTTCGCGAATCGGTTCCTTGTATTCCAGCGGGACCGACGCAGCAAAGAAGCCGTGGGTGCGCTGGATCGTGGTGAGCCTGGTGTTGCTGGTGGTGCTGGGCGGGCTGGTGTTCCTGGCCATGGCCATCCTGCCGCAGTTGCCGATGCGGTTCTGGCAGGTGCTTGGCCTGTGCGTGGTGGTGCTGGTGGTGCTGTGGTGGTTCATGGCCGGCCAGCGCAAGGCCTCCCTGAAGGGGCGCACGCGCAAGCGGATCGGCGACCTGGGGCCCGCCAATCCGGAAGAAGAGCGTGCTCCGGTGGAACGGATGACGGCGGCGATCACCGAGGCCAAGCGCACGATTGCCCGCGCGCCCGAGATGGCGCAAGGCCGCACCCCCCTGTATCGCATTCCATGGGTGCTGTTCATCGGCGACGGCAATGCCGATGTCGATGGCTTGTTGCGTGCGGCCAGCGAGGCATCGCCGTTCCCCGATTCCGACAAGCCGCCGATGGCCGCCGATGATGTCTGGCGCTGGTGGTTCCACAAATCGATGATTGCCATCGAGATGCACCCGCGTGTGGTTTGCGATGCCAGCGCCCGGCTGGATCGCGGGCTGTGGTACCAGGGCCTGATGAAGCTGGCCGACGAGCGCGAGAAGCTGCCGCTCAACGGCATTGTGGTTGCGGTTTCGGTGCAGACCCTGCTGGGGCCGGCCGATGCCCTGAAGGACACTGCCACGCGCTTGCGGCGGCTGGTGGACGAGGCGATGGAACACCTGCAGGTGCAGATGCCGGTGTATTTCGTGGTCAGCGGCCTGGAGCGCCTGCCAGGGTATGCGCAGGTACGTGCCACCTTGCCGGAAGAGGCCTTCGCGCAGGCCGTGGGGCATCGTTTCGCTGAAAACGAGAACACCAATGCAGCGGCCAGCCGCCGCATCGACGAAGTGATCCAGCCCATCGAAGATCGCCTGCACGCGCTGCGGATGACGGCGTTGCGTGCGCAGCACGGTCCGCAGCAGCGTCGTGCGGTGTTCGACTTCATCGAAGCGCTGCGGCAGTCGCGGCAGGGCCTGGCGATGTTCGTGGGGTTGATGCTGGAGGACAACCCGTTCCAGCGGACGCCGCGCTGGCGCGGCTTGTACTTCGCGGGGGCGGCCGATGCGGCACATCGTGGCGGTGCATTCGTGGCCGACCTGTTCACCCGCTTCTTTCCCAGCGACCAGCCGCTGGCCGGCACCAGTTTCCGCGGCAATGCGGGACGGATGGCGATCGCCGGTGCCGGTGTGCTGGCCATGCTGGGCTTGTCCGCCTCGTTTGCCTATGGCCTGCGCACGGCCCATCGGGATGATGCGGCGTTGCTGGCACAAACCCACAGTGCCTGCTCGGAAGTGGCCAACCGCACGTCCACCGGGCGCATCGAATGGGTGGCCAGTTGCGGCCGCACCATCGAGGAGCTGGAGGCCGCGCAGGGCGATACCTGGTTGAGTTTCGGTATCCGGCGTGCGGACTCGGATATCGCCCGGCTGCGGCAGCGGGTGGTGGATGATTTCGCCAACCTGATCCTGGCGCCCGAAGACCAGATGCTGGCCACCGACATCGACCAGCGACGCGCGGGAATCGAGCATGTCCTGGCCATCACCCAGCGCCTGCGCCTGCTCGACGAGTGCGACAGCAGCAATGCCGTTTGCCGCACGCGGGAGTTGAAGAACAACGTCAGTTTCGATGCCCGTTCGCGCCTGTTTGCGCCCTTTGTCAGTGCCGACAACGACACCCAGCGAGATCGCAACAATGCCGATGCCTTGTTCGCCACCTATCTGGGATACCTGAGGTGGCAAAAAAAAAACATACGTGAAGCAGAGCGCACCCGCCTCGAAGGTTTGCTGACCCGGCTGCTGGCGAATTACACGCCACGTGCGGCCGATCTGAAAAAATGGGCGGATGCGCGCGGCACCGGCCTGGATCTGGGAAGTTTCTGGCTGCCGCAGGGGGCGGTGGTGGGAACCGAGACCGGGCAGCTGGCCTCGATTTCCAGCGCCTACACCCGTGAATCCTGGTCCGGGGCGGTGGAGCCGATGCTGCAGACCTTGCGCAAGCAGGCCCCCGATCGTGCGGCCCGGGTCGATGATCTGCGCGATGCGTATTTCCACGATTATTTCGGGCAATGGGAGAAATTCCAGGCACGCTTCGGGGATGGCATCGGCCTGTGGCGCGGCCGCTATGACGAGCTGCAGTCGCGTGCGGCCGGGCCGGAGAATCCCTACCTCCGTTTTTTCGCGGCGGCCCAGCGCAACCTGTATGAGCTGCCGTTCGATTGGCCGCTTGCGTCGCGCTGGGCAGCAACGTGGTCGCAGATGAAAGCCCGTTGGCAGTCCTCGTGGCGGCCGTTCGGGCGGTTCATCGCCGATTCGTTCCGGTTCGGCGGTGAAAAGATCACGCCGCCGGTCTGGCTGCTGGCCATGCACGACACCCAGGCGGTGGTGCTGGCGCGGCAGGAGGCCGACTTCGCCCGGGCCTACCTGCGGCTGCAGGCCGAAGGCTCGGGCGAGGATGTCTACCAGCTCGCCGCGGATCTGTTCGCAAGCAAGGGCAAGGCCGAGAAGGCACCGGCCAGCGACTATTCCAGGCTCATCGAGGCGGTGGACAAGCCGGCGGAAAAGTACGCCACCAGTTTCAAGGGCGATGACCTGGCGGCGTGGTCGATCGTGCAGGGGCCGGCCAAGCTGCTGTTGTTCCTGACCGTGCACAAGGCCGGTGCGTACGTGCAGGAACGCTGGCGCGAGAGCGTGGTCAAGCCGTTGTCGGCACTGCCGCCGGAGCAGCAGGTCGATGCCTTGTATGGCCCGCAGGGCAAGCTGTCTGCCTTCGTCAATGACTGGTTGAAACCCTTCATCACCGAAAAGGAGCGGCTGCCGGTCAAGGTGGATGGGGTCGCGATTCCGTTGAGTGGCGCGTACCAGGGTATGGTGGCCGCGGAGCGCAAGTTCCAGCCGGTGCTGGGCGATGTGGCGCCGTTCCTGGCCGGCAGCTTCACCTTGACCCAGCCCAGCCAGTTGGGGGCATTGGATGAAGGGACTGGTGGCACGGTATTCGAGGTCGAATGCCGGGAACGGGTCTATCGTGCAAGCTCGGCCGGGGCCTCGCTGGCCGAGGCCACCGCACAGGTGTTCTGGTCACCTTCCAGCTGCATGCAGGCACGCATCCGGATCAACGTCGCAGCGCCGGCACCCAAGCAGGCCGATGCCAGCCCGGTGCAGGAGTTCGACCCGGCCACCAGCCAGATGCGCCCGGCAGAAGCCGTGCCCAGTGCGCCTGATCTGCTGCTGGTGCGGACCTATGCCGGTACCGAGGGCTTTGCCGAATTGATCAAGGACTTCGCCAGTGGCGCGCATGCGTTTTCGGCCGAGGATTTCCGTGCCAGCTACAGCCCGGCGCAATGGACGCAATTGCGGCCCCGGCTCGACGCCGCCGGGTTCCGTGGCGCGCGGGTCTTCCTGAAAGTCGATTTGTCCGACGAAATGAAACGCTACCTCGGCGCCAGCACGGCCCGTGCCGAGGTTCCCAGCCAGATTCTTGAATAAGCCAGTCGCGGAGGTTCCATGGCCATCGATCTCAATGAACTGCTTGCCCCGATTCCGGGCAGCGATCCTGCCGGCACGGATGCCAGCTTTTCCGATCAATTCGACCGGATCCGCGAAGCGCGCCGGGCCGACGATCCCAACCTGACCCAGGGGGATTGGCAGACCGAGTTGAAGGTGGCCGATTGGCGGGAGGCACAAAATCTTTCCGAGGACATCCTGCGGCGTACCAGCAAGGATCTGCAGGCCGCGGTCTGGTTGAGCGAGGCGCTGGTGGCACGCTACGGGCTGGACGGTGCCAAGGATGGTTTCGATCTGTTGACGGGCTTGCTGGACGGGTTCTGGGACGGGTTGTATCCGCGCGCAGACGATGGCGATCTGGAGGAGCGCGCCGGCAAACTGGCATGGTTCGCAAGCTGGGGCTCGCGCGCCCTGCAGGCCATGATGCTCAACGATGACCCGCAAGGCGCACTGACCCTGGCGAAATGGATCGATTCGCGCGAAGTGGACAACATGGGTCGGCAGAATGCGGAGAACTATCAGGCTGCACTGGATGGCGGCCGGCTCAATGGCGAGACCTTCGACAATCGCATGCAGGCTACTCCGGACGCGGTGGTGCTGGAACGCATCGAGCAGACGCAGGCGGCGCGTGATGCCTTCGCGCGGTTCAGTGCGATGTCCGACTCCCGTCTCGGCCGGGAAGCCCCCAGTCTGGCGGCGATCGACGACGCCCTGAAGAAAATCCAGGCCATCTACACGCGCCTTGCGGCAGCCAAGGGGCTGGGCGGGGTGGCGGCAACGGATGCGGATGCCGGTGACATGGCAGCGTCGGCACAGGGCACGGTCGCAGCCGCTGGCGGCGGCGGGGCGCTGAATCTGGGGACGGCCAATCTGGCGTCGAAGGAAGCTGCCCTGCGCGCCCTGGGCGATATCGCAGGCTATTTCCGCCGCACCGAGCCGCACAGCCCGGTGGCCTATCTGCTGGAACGCGCCGTGACCTGGGCCAACATGCCGCTGGAACAGTGGCTGGCCGAAGTGGTGCGCGATGACGGCATGTTGTCGACGATCCGCGAACGGGTTGGCTTGCCGCCCAATTGATCTGCGGCGAAGGCCCGGCTTGCCCGCCGCTGCGGCAGGTCTAACGGCATATGCCGAAGTCTGGCCGTCCGATGGATGTTTCGACAACGCCTGCTTCCTAGACTCCTGAAATGTTCCGGTGCGCATCGCCTGCATGGGTGCGCAACCCGGTTTCGAACCTGCAACCCACAACGCGCACGGGGATTCCAATGGCCAAGAAAGAGAGCACTCAACACAAGCTTGATCGCGTACGCGCCCCGCGCGTGCAGCTGACCTACGACGTGGAAGTGGGGGATGCGATCGAGAAGAAGGAACTTCCGTTCGTGGCCGGCGTGGTGGGCAATTTCAGCGGCCAGCCCGCCGAGCCGCTTGCAAAGCTGAAAGATCGCAAATTCGTGAATGTCGACAAGGACAATTTCGATGATGCGATGAAGGGCATGAAGCCGCGCGTGCAGATGCAGGTCGAGAACAAGCTCGCGGGCGATGGCTCCAACCTCGGTGTCGAGCTGAATTTCCGCAGCCTCGAGGATTTCTCGCCGGAACGCGTGGTCAATCAGATCGAGCCGCTGCGCAAGTTGCTGGAAGCACGCCAGAAGCTGGCCGATCTGCGCAACAAGGCAGCAGGCAACGACAAGTTCGAGGATCTGCTGAACGAAGTCCTGACCAATACCGACAAGATCGCCCAGCTGAGCAAGGAAGTGGGCCCGAAATCCGACGAGTGATGCATGCATCGGGGCCAGGCCCCGTCACCAACGTCCTGATCACGAACCGCAAAGCGAGCAAACCACATGGCCAATACCGAAACCCAGTCTGCATCCTCTGCCGCGGCCGAAGCCGTTGAAGGCGGCTTGCTGGATCAAATCCTGACCCAAAGCAAGATTGCGCGCTCCGACAGCGAGCGTACCCGCGCGCGTGACCTGATCGCCGAGCTGGTGGCGCAGGTCAGCGATGGCGCGATGGTCGTTTCGAAGGATGCCATCGGTGCGCTGGATGCACGCATTGCCGAAATCGACCGCGTGCTTTCCGAGCAGCTGTCCGCCGTCATGCACGCCGAGGAGTTCCAGCAGCTGGAAGGCAGCTGGCGGGGCCTGAAATATCTCGTGGACAATTCCGAGACCAGCACCAGCTTGAAGATCAAGGTATTCAATACCACCAAGAAGGAGCTGGTGAAGGACTTCAAGAACGCCTCGGACTTCGACCAGAGCAATCTTTTCAAGAAGCTGTACGAAGAAGAATACGGCACCTTCGGTGGTGCGCCGTTCGCAACCTTGATTGGCGATTTCGAATTCAGCCGGCACCCGGAAGACATGTACCTGCTCGAGGAAATTTCGCACGTGTGCGCCGCCGCCCACGCGCCGTTCCTGAGTGCGGCATCGCCGGAGCTGCTGGGCTTCGACGATTTCACCGAGTTGTCCGGCCCGCGTGATCTGGCCAAGATCTTCGATACCGTCGAATACGCCAAATGGAAGAGTTTCCGTGCATCGGAAGATTCCCGCTACGTCGGTCTTGCCATGCCGCACGTGCTGGGGCGCTTGCCGTATGGCCCTGACACCGACCCGGTGGAGGCATTCAATTTCGTCGAGCGCACCGACGGCAGCGAGCACAACAAGTATCTGTGGATGAACGCCGCGTACGCGCTGGGCACCAAGGTGACCGACGCCTTCGCCAAGTACGGCTGGTGCGCGGCGATCCGCGGCGTGGAGGGCGGTGGCCTGGTCGAGGGCCTGCCCACCCATACCTTCGCCACCGACGACGGCGAGGTGGCCTTGAAGTGCCCCACCGAAATCGCGATCACCGATCGTCGTGAAAAGGAGCTGGCGGATCTGGGCATGATCCCGCTGGTGCACTGCAAGGGCACCGACTATGCCGCCTTCTTCTCCACCCAGTCGGCGCAGAAGGCCAAGGAATACAACACCGACGCGGCCAATGCCAATGCCCGCCTGTCGTCGCAGCTGCAATACATTTTCGCGGTGAGCCGCATCGCGCATTACCTGAAGTCGATGATGCGCGACAAGATCGGCAGCTTCGCCAGCAAGTCCAGCGTGGAGATGTTCCTGAACAACTGGATCGCGCAGTACGTGCTGCTGGACGACAACGCGTCGCAGGAAATGAAGGCGCAGTACCCGCTGCGCGAGGCTCGTGTCGAGGTGGTGGAAGTGCCCGGCAAGCCGGGTGCCTACAAGTCCGTCGCCTTCCTGCGCCCGCATTACCAGCTGGACGAGCTCAGCGTGTCCCTGCGCATGGTTGCGGAACTGCCGAAGTCCGCACGCTGATCGAACAGGTTCATAGATTTTCAAATCCCACTCACGGAGAACCACAATGGCAAGCGATATTTTCCTGAAGATCGAAGGCATCGACGGCGAGTCTGCCGATTCCAAGCACAAGGGCGAGCTCGACGTGTTGTCCTGGTCGGTCGGTGCAACCAACTCCGGCTCGATGGCCTACGGCGGTGGTGGCGGCACCGGCAAGGTCGCGTTCCAGGATCTGCACATCACCAAGCGCATCGACAAGAGCAGCCCGAAATTGATGGAAAAGTGCGCGGACGGCACCCACATCAAGAAGGCGGTGCTGATTGCCCGCAAGCAGGGCGGGCAGCAGATGGATTACGTCAAGATCACGCTGACCGACCTGCTGGTGTCTGGCATCTCGATGGCGGGCTCGGGTGACGACTCTGAAACCGTTTCCTTCAATTACGGCCACATCGAGTACACCTACACTGCGCAGAAGCAGGACGGCTCGAAGGAAGGCGATACCGGCATGAAGTGGAACATCAAGAAGAACGACAAGAGCGGCGCTTGACGCCGAGCCCGTATGTCGCGCGGCTTGATGGATCGTTTGGTCGATGTGCCCCTGCCGGAAGATTCCGGCAGGGGTGTTTCGTTGATGGATATCCGCAAAGGAATCGCCTACGACCTGGAATGCCTGCTCAACACACGTTCCGAGGCCGCGCGCCTGATTCCCGAGACTTTCAAGGAGTGCCGTGCTTCGTCATTGACGTTCGGCATTCTCGATTTTTCCTCCTACAGCCTGCTCAGCCCGCAGGATCGCGACCGGATTCGCCGCTCGCTGGAGCAGGCCATCAGTCTGCATGAAGCACGTCTGACCCGGGTTCGGGTCACGCTGGAGCCCCAGCGTGAATTGGATCGTGCCCTGCGGTTTCGTGTGGATGCCCTGATGGAGCTTGGGCCTGACAACGAAAAAGTGCAGTTCGATGCCGTGCTGCAACTCAATACGCAAACCTATCTGGTGCGTTGAACCCGCCGGCGGTCTCAGCCCTCGTTTTCAAGCAATGCCATCTGGGCGATCAGGCGCAGGCCGTCCTCCAGTTGGTCGTTCAACTGCTGCGTCCACCAGTGCACGGGTTGCAGCCGTTGCTGGCCGCCCTCCGCGGAAACCGGAAATGCGGTCATGCGCTGCGCCAGCGCGGCCAGCAACGCCGCGCGGTCGCGCTGGCCGTCCAGCAAGCGCACCAGCTCCAATCCCAGCACGTTGTCCAGGCTGACCAGCGAAGGCCGCAGGCTGGCCAGCATGTCCTTGCCCTGTTCCAGCTGCAGGCGGGAGAGCGGGTTCAGACGCGGGTACGTGCCGGCTTGCGTGGCAAACGTTGGCGGATCGCAGTGCAGCTGCAACAGGCCGAATTCGAAGGCCTTCAGCAAGGTGTGACGAATGGCCGCGTCCACTTCGTGCCGCGTCGATGCCGGTGGCGGATCTGTCGGCGCAGCGGCGGCGGACTCGGTTTCCAGCAATGCCTGTACCGCAACGGCTGCCGGAAACGCCCGCCCGATCCGCGCAAGTGCGTCGGCCACCGCCGCGCTGTCGGTGACCACCGCCGCGCCGCTGCTGTTGCAAAACCGCAGCAGGCCAGGCCGCGCCTGCCCGGCTTCGGAGTCGGGAAAATCGATGTCTTGATGCAGGTTCCCCACGGCTTGCAGCTGGGTCAGCACAGTGGCATCCATGGGCCGCCGGAGATTGGTCTCGGCGCGGCACAGCAGCGTTTGCCGGAAGCGCCGGCCCTTGAGGTAATCCAGATACTGTTCGCGGCGGATCACATCGCCCCGGGCCATCGCGGCAAGCGATGCGGCCGTGTCCTCGGACAGGGATGCGCCGCTGGAATCGTGGATGTCTGCCTCGGCAAGAAATTGCAAGCCATGGCTACCGGCACGGCTGGCAAACTCGGTGATCGAACAAGGCAGGTTCAAATCCGCAAGATCATCGTGATAGAACACTGCCAGTTCGGTCTTGTTGAGCAAGTCGCGGGCTTCGTGGCGGATCACGTCGGCATAGGGCGCGCGCGAGGTGACCGTGCTGCTCAGCCATTCCAGGAACTCCCGAGCCTGCTTGATCTTCGCGGCCGGTTCGTCGATCCCGGCGGTGTGCTGGCGCAGCATGTCCCACAGAATGCTGCGCAAATGGCAGCCGGGGAATGCGTTGTAACTGACATAGGCGATGCCGTCGGCTGCCAGCTGCTGTCGGCACAGCGCAAGCAAGGTGGTCTGTACCTGCGGGGGCACCCAGGAGTAGAACCCGTGGGCAAGGATGTAATCGAAGGGCAGGCCGTTGTCTTGCCACTGGCAAATATCCACCGCGTGCAATTGCAGGTTGGCCAGCCCCAATTGCTGGCGCATGGCTTCGCCACGGGCGATGGCGGCGTGTGACAGATCCACCCCCACGAATTGCGCGTGCGGGTAGGCCTGCGCCAGGGTGAGCAGTTGCAGCGCGTCGCCGCAGCCCACTTCCAGCAGCCTGCAGCGTGTGGGGGCGGCGCTGGCCAGCCCGTGCAGGCGGCCAATCGCCGCCAGCCGCGACGGATGCATCTGCGGAAAAATCAACGCCGGATATTGCAGGACGTCGTAGGCAAACGCTTGGGTCACGTGTCGATCTCCCTGGGCAGTGCCTTGGCCGCCATCACCGCCGCCAGCATCACCTCGCGCAGGCGTTGCGGCGCAACCGGTTTGAACAGCACCGGAATGCGCCTTGCGGTGATGGTCTCGATCTTGTCCGGGCGGGTTTCCCCGGTGACCAGCAAGCGCGCGAATGCGGGATGCTGCGGGTCGCAGCGATAGCGGCGGCTGACCGCATCGAGTACATCCAGACCGCTGAGATTCTCTCCCAGATGCAGATCGCTGAGAATCAGATCGGGGGGGACGATCCAGTCTTCCAGTTGCGCCAATGCGCTGTCGATGTCGTGCGCCGTGCGCACCTGGCAGCCCCATTCCTGCAGCAGCGTGCGCAAGCCTTCCAGGATGCTGGGCTCGTCATCGATGGCCAGGATGCGCAGGCCGCTGATGTCCAGCGGAAGTTCGAAGCCATCGCTGGCGGCGGCGGCCTGCGCATCGCTGCGATCCAGGACGATCGAGACCAGCGTGCCGCGCCCCGGGCGCGATTGCAGGGCCAGGTGGCAGCCGCACAATTCGGCCAGCCGGCGCACGGTGGCCAGCCCCAGGCCCATTCCGCGCTTGCGCTCGCCGGCAGCGGTCGTGTTTTGCTTGACCTGGTAGAACTCGTCGAAAACGCGCTGCAAATGTTCCGGTGCGATGCCGCACCCCGTATCCCAGACATCGATGCGCACCTGGCCGCTGTCAAGCTGGCGTACGCCCACCAGCACGCCGCCAGCATCGGTATAGCGCAGGGCATTGCTGACCAGATTGTTGAGAATGCGGGCCAGCATGGTGCGGTCGCTGTGCACCCAGGCATCGGTCTTGCGCACGACCAGGCGCAAGCCGCGGGATTCGGCCAGCATGCGGAAATTGCGGCTGACTTCATCGAACACGTCATCCAGTCGCATCGCGGCATTGCTGGCCTGCATGCTGCCGGTTTCCAGCCGCGACAGATCCAGCAACTCGGTGAACAGCTGGTCCAGCGATGCCACGCATTCCTGGATGTGCAGGATCCGCGTGAGCTTGTCGGGATCGGTCTCGCCGGCCCGCAAGGTCGAAGAAAACAGGGTCAGCGCATACAGCGGTTGGCGCAGATCGTGGCTGGCGGCCGCCAGCAGGCGCGCACGCGACAGGCTGGCCGACTCGAGTGTTGCATTCTTCTCCGCCAATTCAATGCTGGTGCGCCCGAGCGCGGTCTGCATGCGGTTCTGCATCTGCGACACCGCACGTGCCGCCTCGTGGATGGCGTGTTGCAGTTGCCACAGCGGATTGCTGCGCTGGTCGAGCGCGAGCTGGACGGGCAGGCCCTTGCCCAGCCGTTCCACCGCCTGGGTCAAGCTGTCCAGGGACGCGTGGAAACGCCTGGCGATCCCCCAGCTTGCAACCAATACCACCGCCAACGCAGCGAACATCAGGCCGACCGGCAGCCATGCCGCGCCACTCTGCACCCCCGCCTGCAACGAAGTGGCCAGCCGGTAGTGGGCCAGCCACAGCAGACCGGACGCCAGCAGGGTTGCCAGCGTCAGCGGAAGTACCACGGCCACGACCCACTGGCGCAGCAGCGAGGGCGGCGGTGACTGCGGGCCGGATGATGGCGGGGGCGAAGCCTGCATGGGCCTGTCGGGAGGGGCGTACAGCCATTGCTTACGGAAATTGCAGGAGCGCGGGGACAGATGCAAGTGCTTCCGGGTGCCGCGTGCATGGCGGTGCATGCGTGGGGATGTGTGCAAATGGAGGCACAGGCGGGAAATACCCGTCGCAGTCCGTGAGACCACCATGGTGGAAAATCGACATCGAAAACCCATCGGACACTTGCGGAGGAGACCACCATGACCACCACAAAAACCACAACCCAAGCCGAAATCCGGCTGACCGGTCGCTACAGCGACGCGCTGGACTACGCCCGCATGCAGCACGCCGGCCAGCGCCGCAAGGGCACGCAGATTCCGTATCTCAGCCATCTGATGGGCGTCAGTTCGTTGGTGCTGGATCACGGTGGCGATGAGGATCAAGCCATCGCCGGCCTGTTGCATGATGTGATCGAGGACTGCGGCGCGCAGCACGAAACAGCGGTGCGCGAACGCTTCGGCGAGCGTGTGACGTGCATCGTGCTGGCCTGCACCGACGGCACGCAGGAAGACAAGGCTGCGTTCCAGACGCAGGAGGCGAAGTACGCCGATTGGCGCCGCCGCAAGCTCGCCTACCTTGAACACCTGCGGCATACCGATGCCGACGCCTTGCTGGTGTCCTGCTGCGACAAGCTGCACAACGCCCGCGCGATCGTGGGTGATCTTGAAGATCCTGCGGTGGGCGTGGCGGTGTTCAACCGCTTCACCGCCGGGCGTGACGGCACGCTGCGCTACTACCACACGCTTGGCAGCATCTTCACGGCGCGCGGCGCACTGGCTGCGCGGGCGCTGGAAACCGAAGTGGCACGCATGCACGCGCTGACAGGTGCTGCTGCGCGGGTTGGGTTGGACGAATGAGCATCGCGTTGCGCGTCCCAATTGCACTTGCCCCGCACCTACGAAAAAACCGCCTTTCGGCGGTTTCGACGTAACAGCTTGATTTCATTGGTCGGGGAGACAGGATTCGAACCTGCGACCTCTACGTCCCGAACGTAGCGCTCTACCAGACTGAGCTACACCCCGATGGTGAGCCGCGTATTTTATGGATATGCGCGGCAGCCTGCAAGTGGGGCGCAAACTCCGCCGCTTGACGGCATGGGGTCAGCGACCAAGCAGCGGGGCCAGCCGGGGCTCCAGCAGCTGTCGCCGCCAGCCGGCCAGCGCGCCGGTCCAGCCGTGGCCGTCCTGCAGGCTCTCCAGCCAGCGGCGCGAGGCGAGGACGGTTTCGGGAATCTGCAATTCGGCAGCGAGTGCGCCCACGCTTTGCTGCAGGGCGCGCAGCTGGGCCTTGTCGCGGTCATCGCCGCGTTGCAGCGGTGCGTCTGCTTCATCCTCCAGCGGGGTGTCCAACGCTTGCCAAAGAGCATCACGCAGGCTGCGCGGTGATTTGGGGGCGGCGTCGAGCAGCGCGGAACACGCGCGTTTGTCGGGCGGGTTCTGGCGCGCCAGGGTCACGGCCAGCTCGTTGTCCAGGATCCAGCTGCGTGGCCGGTCGCTGCTGCGGGCTTGCGCCTCGCGCCAGCGCAGCAGGCGCAACAGGCGCCGCTGGCCGCTTGCATCCAGGAACTGCGCACTGCGCAAGCCCAGATGCGGCCAGCGTTCGCCATCGTCATTGGCGGCATTGTGCAATTGTCGTGCACAGTCTTCGGCCAGCCACGCACCGCGACCACTGTGCAGCAGCTGCGCGTCCAGTGCCTGATGCAGGGTGTGCAGGTGCCGAACATCGTCGGCCGCGTAATCCAGCTGCGCGGATGAGAGCGGACGTCGAAGCCAATCCGAGCGTGTCTCGCCCTTGCTCAGGTTGATGTCGGTGACGGTCTGCACGAGTTTCTGATAGCCAAGCCCTGCCCCCAGCCCGCACAACGCGGCGGCGGCCTGGGTGTCGAACAGGGGGGCGGGCAATACCCCGCAGCTGTGCGAGAAGGCCACCAGATCCTCGCTGGGGCTGTGCATCAGCTTGAGTACATCGGGGTTGGTCAGCAGCGGGGCCAGGGCCTCGCACATGCCGGGAGCCCGCGGATCCACCAGCAAGATGGCCTCGTCGGTGTCTGCCAGTGCAATCTGCACCAGCGCCAGTTGCGGCCAATAGGTGCGTTCGCGGATGAATTCGGTGTCCAGGCCAATGCTGGGCGGCAGATCCTGCAGGTGCGCACGCAGTGCGTCGGGGGTGTCGATCCAGTGTGTCATGCGTGCATTATGCGGTTGCGGGGGCAACGGCGATCACCTAAGGTCAGCCGGCGCCTGCCCGCAGGGGTGGGCATGACGATGGAGCAGGTGATTGCGCACAGGCGGTGTCCTCACGTTGGCGGTGCTGATGCTGTTGGCGGGTTGCAAGCCCGACGCCGATTCTGCTGCCGTTGCCGCCGGCAAGACGCATCGAAAACCCGCTTCCAGCGCACCGGTGCGACCGCTGCCACGGCAGGGCCAGGTCAATGTGCAAGGTGACGATGCCCTGGCGGGTGTGTTGAGCTGGTCGCTGCCGCAGGTTGCCATCCCCCAGCCTGCGCGTGCCCGGCGGCAGGCCGGCAAGGCGTTGGCACGCGGGGATCTGTTCGAAACGGCAGAATCGGCCATTCCGTTGCTGCTGGCATTGCAACGCGTGCAGCCCGGGAATCCCGACGATGCGAAGTTGCTGGAGAAAGCCAGGGAGGCCCTGCTGGCACAGGCATGGGGGGCCCTGGCTGCCGGTGATGACCCCGCCGCGTTTCGCTATGCGCAACGGCAGGCCACGGTCTTGCGCAGCCTGTGGCCCGAGCTTGCCCAGGTGCAGGCGTATCTGGCGGCAGTGGATCGTTTCGAACAGGCCGCGGAGTTGTGTCAGGCGGCGGTTCTCGACGTACGCAATGGCCGGCTCGATGGTGCTGGCGAAGCGCTGGAAAAATTCCGCCGGGCGCAGGTGCTGCGGCCGGATGCCGACTGCGTTCGGCTCGGGCTGGGCACGGTGGAAGATGTGCTGGTGGCGCAGGTACAGGCGCTGGCGACAGAGGGGGCATTCGACCGCGCCTATGCGGTGCTTGCTCGTGCGGTCAAGGTGCGTGCCGGTACGGTGCTGGAGCCATTGCTGGCAGCCCGGATCGAAGCTGCGCGGAGCGAGCGCCTGCGGCGAATGCGTGATGCCGGGTTGATTGCGCTGGGTACCGGCAATGGCATGCAATTCGCGCGCGAGCAGCTGGTGGCCATGCTGGAGATTGCCCGGCCCGGGGATCTGGCCAGCCTGGAGTTGCGGCAGCGGATCGATCTGGTCAGCCATTACGGGGTGTTCCGACCCGGTCAGGTGTTCACTGACCCCATGCCCGATGGCACGCGTGGCCCTTCGATGATGGTGGTGCCTTTTGGTTCTTTCATGATGGGAGCGCCTGCCAGCGAGCCGGGCGCCAGCGCCGAAGAACAGCCGCAACACCGCGTGAGCTTCGAGCGCGGGTTTGCGATGGGACGTTTCGAAGTGACGGTGGCACAGTTCCGGATGTTCGTGCAGGCCACGGGTTATCAACCGCGCGCCACCCAGCGCGGGCACTCGGTGGCATACGACGTGCGCAGCGGGAATTTCCTGCGTGGCAGCGGGATTGACTGGCAATCCGGCTATGACGGCAGCCCCGCGGATGAGCAGATGCCGGTGATCCATGTGACCGCGCGGGATGCGGAAGCCTACGCGGAATGGCTGGGCGAACAGACCGGCGCGCATTATCGGCTGCCCAGCGAAGCGGAATTCGAATACGCCTTGCGGGCAGGGGGGCAGGGGCTTTACCCGTGGGGCAATGGCAGCCCTCCGAACGGGGTGGAGAATCTTGCCGGAGGCAAGGATGTCTCGCCGCGCGGCCGGCATTGGAGCAATGCCTTTGCCGGCTATGGCGATGGCTGGTGGGGGCCTGCGCCGGTGGGGAGTTTTGCCGCCAACCGGTTCGGCTTGCACGACATGGGCGGGAATGTCAGCGAATGGGTGGCCGATTGCTGGCACAAGGGTTATCGCCGCGCGCCGGCCAATGGCGCCGCATGGGTCAACTCGGGTTGCCGGAATCGCCTGTACCGTGGCGGCTCCTGGTCAAGCGCCCCGCTGCAGACTCGCTCGGCGTGGCGGATATCCGGTGGCGTGGATGTCACCAATGCGCGCATCGGGTTTCGTTTGGTGAGGCAGTTGTGATGAAGGAGCGGATCGCATGAATCAATATTCCACAGGGCAGCGGCGTGGCGGCCTGCGCATCTGGGTACTGCTGCTGTTTGCAGGCTATGCGGCGTGGTACTGGTTTTCCAATCGCAGCATCGACCCCTTGACCGGGCAGGCCGTGGTGATCGACAAGAGCATCTCTCCGGAACAGGAAAAGGCGCTGGGGTTGCAGGCGTATCAACAGGTTCTGCAGCAGGAACACCCGTTGCCGGAAGATGCGCAGGCATCCCGGCAAGTGGCCGCGATTGCCGCGCGGCTGATCGAGAAAATCCCGCAGGTCACGGATGCCCTGGCGGCCGAGCATGGCCTGCAGGCCAGCCACATCGAAAAATCCTTCGACTGGAAAGTCAGCGTGCTTCAGTCGGAGCAGGCCAATGCATTCTGCCTGCCAGGCGGCAAGATGGCGGTCTATACCGGCCTGTTGCCGGTTGCGCAGAATGCCGACGCCATGGCGGTGGTGATGGGACACGAGATCGCCCACGCCCTGCTGCGGCACGGGGCGCAGCGCATGACCCGCGGCAAGCTGGAACAGCTGGGACAGATGGCGGGTGCGGCCAGCGGAATGGATGCGAACACGTTGCAATCGGTGATGTCGGCGTACGGCTATGGCAGTGCCTTGCCCTATGCGCGCAGCCAGGAAACGCAGGCCGACGAGTTGGGCTTGATGCTGGCGGCGGCGGCCTGTTTCGACCCGAAGGAGGCGATACCGCTGTGGCAGCGGATGTCGCAGGACACCGCCGGCAAGGCACCGCCCGAGTTTGCCTCCACCCATCCCAGCGCAGGCACGCGCATCCAGCAACTGGAAGCGTTGATGCCGAAGGCAATCGGGTATCAAGGCAGGTTCTGTCGGCAGCAGGTGGCCATTCCAGCAACGGCGCCCTGAGTGCAGGGCTGCCAGGGCAGCACTGCATGCGTCAGGGGCATCGCGGAACGCTCGACGACATGTTCGGGGTCGAAGGCGAAGTGGCCGGGAAGATCGCGAAGGAATTGCAGGCCAGGCTTTCGCCAGTCGCGGCCGTGGTACTTGCGAACGTCAGCGCGGCTTTCGCGTGTCCTTGTTGCGCACGCTGTCGGGGCCGGTACCCATGCTGCTGCCGAGGTTCTGCTGGAAGTCCTTCCACAGCGACATGTTGCGTTCGGTGAGCTGGTTCAGCATTGCCCACGGGGTTTGCCCCAGCATGCCGCCCATCTGCGAGCGGAACTGTTGCTGCTGTTCCAGGAACAGCTGCATCGAACGCTCCAGGTAGTTGCCCATGAAGCCCTGCAGTGAATCGCCGTAGAAGCGGATCAGCTGGCTGAGCAATTGGGTGGACAGCATCGGCTGCCCATCCTGCTCGTGCTCGGTGATGATCTGCAGCAGCACTTGCCGGGTCAGGTCTTCCCCGGTC
This sequence comes from Lysobacteraceae bacterium, assembly GCA_028868545.1. Classification (GTDB taxonomy): domain Bacteria; phylum Pseudomonadota; class Gammaproteobacteria; order Xanthomonadales; family Xanthomonadaceae; genus Thermomonas. The sequence continues at coordinate 57,118 of JAGWUF010000007.1, forward strand.
TTGGCATCGCGCACTTCGAATGTCTCGCCATCCACGATCAGCTGGCGAACGTCCTCGATGGTGATGTAGCTGGAGATCTCGGTGTCGTACAGACGACGATTCGGATATTTCTTGATGACGCGGATCGAGGACATTGAGCAATGACTCTAGTGGCGCTGGGTGCAGCATGGCGCAGCGCAACACTGCTTGCAACTGGCACCGGCGAATGCTGTCGCCGCAGCCCCGGTAAAATGCCGCCATGAATACCGAGTTGAGCGCGCGTTTTGGCGGCATCGATCGCCTGTACGGCAGTGGCGCCCTGGCGCGTCTGGCGGCCAGCCACGTCACCGTGGTCGGCATTGGCGGCGTGGGCTCGTGGGCGGTGGAAGCGCTGGCGCGCAGCGGCATCGGCAAACTGACCTTGATTGATGCGGATGATCTGTGCGTGTCGAATACCAATCGCCAACTGCCGGCGCTGCAGGGGCAGTACGGCCGCGCCAAGATCGAGGCAATGGCCGAGCGTTGTCGCGCGATCAACCCGGAGATTGCGCTGGATCTGCGGGCGCAGTTCCTCACATCGTCGAATCTGGAGGCGTTGCTGGGGACGCCGGTGAACCTGGTGCTGGATGCTTGCGACAGTTTCCGCAGCAAGGTCGAGATGATTGCCTGGTGCCGGCGTCGCAAGCAGCCGATCATTGCCGTGGGCTCGGCTGGTGGACGCAGCGACGTGACCCAGATCCGGGTGCGCGATCTTTCCCGCACCGAGCACGACGCGATGCTGTCGCTGATCCGCAAGAAGTTGCGCGGCGAGTTCAATTTCCCGAAGAACCACGACCGCTATTTCGGCGTGCCAGCGGTGTACTCGCTGGAAAACGTGCGCTATCCGCAGGCCGACGGCAGCGTATGCGGCATCCGTCCGCAGCTGGGCAGGGACGAGGCGCTGAAGCTCGACTGCGGCGCGGGCCTCGGCGCGGCGACGCACGTGACCGGCGCGTTCGCATTCGCGGCGGTGGGCAAGGTGATCGAGATGTTGCTGAAGCCGAAGCGGGGCTGATACTGCTTCGTTGTCGCTCTGGACCGGCCGGCCCGCGCCCGGCTGCTCATCGCGTGCCGAGGTTGAACAAGCGTTCGGCATTCGCCGTGGCGGCGGCGGCGATTTCTTCTTGCGGCACGTTGCGCAGCGTGGCAATGACGCCGAGGATTTCCGGAAGGTGCGCCGGTTCGTTGCGCTCGCCGCGATGCGCCGCACCGGGCTGATCGGGGCTGTCGGTTTCCAGCAGCAATTGTTCCAGCGGCAGGGTGGCCACGAGGCCGCGCAGCCGGTTCGCACGCTCGAATGTCACCGGGCCGCCGATGCCCAGCAGAAAGCCGAGCCGGTGCAGCTGTGCGGCTTGTTCGGCGCTGCCGGAAAAACTGTGCACCACTCCGCGCAAGCGGCCGATTCGGCGGATCGACGCAATCACCGCATCCACTGCGCGGCGGGCGTGGACGATGACGGGCAGGTCGAACGCACGGGCCAGCGCCAGCTGGCCATCGAAATACGACTGCTGCGCGCCGGCATCCAGGCCTTCGACGAAATGATCAAGCCCGCATTCGCCCACTGCCACCGGCCGTTCGCGTTCGATCCAGTCACCCAGTGCTTGCAGATGCTGCGGACGATGCTGTTCCAGATACATCGGATGCAGGCCATAGGCCGGATGCAGCCCGTCGTGGCTGGCGCAGACCTGCCGCAGCTTCGGCCAGCCAGCCGCATCCACGGCCGGCACGATTTGCGCCACCACGCCGGCGGCCAGTGCCCGCGCAAGTGCGGCGTTGCGGTCGGAATCGAATTCCGCCGCATCGAAATGGCTGTGGCTGTCGATCAGCTGCATGCAGTGCCGCGCTCAATGTTTCCCGGCTCCGCCCTCGATCGGCGGCGGCGTGGCATCGGTTTTCTTCTTCCAGCGTGCCAGCAACAATGTGCCCAAGCCCAGCAGGATGTCATCCCATGGCACGAAATTGGGAATTGCCAGATCCACCAGGAACAGTGCACCCACCACCAGGAACAGGCGCGGATGGCTGAGCCTTGCCAGCCAGCGCAGCAACGGGGCAACCAAGGGGTTGGGCATGCGGGGATCCTGTCAAGCCGCGGGTGTGAGCAACTTGGGCTTTGTCGGTACAGGTTTCAATAGGCGAAGGCGGCATTCTTGCCGTATTCAAGCTGTCCCCACGCAGACACCTGCAAAAGCGATTCTGCCGATGCGGTTACTGGCGTCACTGGTGGAATGCAGCCAGCTTCGAACCGCTGCCACTGTACGGACGCCTGACCGCGTCAGCGCAAAAATGAATCTCGATGGTCGAGTGAACGATTTCCTCATGCACGGACAGGCGTTCGCGCACAGTCTCTGGTGTCAGCGAGTCGTCGTGGGTCACCACGGTCATGGCGCAGGAGTAAACCTGCTTGCCCACGCGCCAGACATGCAGGTCCGTGATTCGGGTGTCGCCGGCGTGATCATCGGCTTCGACCACTTCCCGAATCTCGTCGACCACCGGGTGATCCATTTCGCGGTCGAGCAGCACCTTGCCCGTGTCGGCGATCAGACCCTTGGCCCAGACGGCGATGAGCACGGCACCCACGATACCCATCAGGGGATCCAGCCACGACCAATTGAAGAGCCACCCCCCGAAGAGTGCGGCGATGGCAAGCACCGACGTCGCGGCATCGGCGATCACGTGGATGTAGGCCGATTTCAGATTGAGGTCGTGGTGTTGATCATGATCGTGGTGGTGGCCGTGATCATGTTCGTGTGAATGGCCATGATCGTGATGGTGTGCCTTGCCAAGAATCAGCGCGCAGACCACGTTGACCGCCAGCCCGAGGATGGCGATCACGATTGCTTCCTTGTACCGGATGGGCTGCGGCGAAACGATCCGCTCGAGCGAGCCGACCAACATCATCACGGCGACGCCAAGCAGGAAGATGGCGCTGGCAAAGCCGCCCAGAATCTCGATCTTCCAGGTGCCGAAGGCGAAGCGCGGATCCTTGGCATAGCGCCGGGCGGTGGCGTAGGCAAACGCGGACAGGCCGATCGCGACGGCGTGCGAGCTCATGTGCCAGCCGTCGGCCAGCAGGGCCATCGAGTTGTACCACCAACCCGCAGCGATCTCGATCACCATCATGGCGGCGGTGATCCACATCACGACGCGGGTGCTGCGTTCTGCGGCATCGTTGCCCGTATCGAAGACGTGCTCGTGGGTCCAATCGGGCAGGTTTTCGGTGTGCATGCCGGCTCTCACTTGAGATAGGTGCGCAGAACGTCGATCAGCTCATTCGCACCCTGCGTTCGTTCGGTGTCGCTGCTGATCGTCGGATCGGCAATGTGCGTGCGGACGTGCTCTTCCAGCACTTCGGTCATCAGGCCGTTCATGGCTCCGCGCACTGCCGCAATCTGGTGCAGGACTACGGCGCAGCCTTTCTCGGCCTCCAGCGTTCGTTCCAAAGCCTCAACCTGGCCTCGGATACGGCGCACGCGACCCAACAACCTGGATTTTCCACGGATGGTGTGGCCCATGTCCGAATGATCAAGATAAGGTAGGTGGGTATGGTATCAAGCTCAAAAGATGGGCGCCAGCGCGGCTGGTTGAACCCACCGAGAGCCCAGAAACAAAAAGCCCCGCATCGGCGGAAACCGTTGCAGGGCTTGCGTTTCAACGTGGTGGCTCGGGACGGAATCGAACCGCCGACACGGGGATTTTCAATCCCTAAAACCCCGTTTTTTGCCGTCCGCAGCAGTGGGCACCGTAGGGGATAATTCGGCTCAAAGCCTTGTTTTACCGTCCATTGGCGTTTATGGTGGTTTTTGCCGATCCGGCGAGAAACGGGCACCATACGGGCACCAGATGAAAACGGGGATTCTGACCCAGCGCGCGCTAGACACCCTGAAACCGGGCGAGTGGGCATCTGAAGCGGGGGCGCGTGGTGACGGACGATTGCAGGCTCGCAAGTTGGGGTCAGGGAGTGTCGCGTTCTACTACCGCTACACCGGCAGTGACGGGTCACGGCATCGCATCCCGCTGGGAACCGGCACGCTGGCCGATGCACGGAAGGCGCGCGAAGCATACAAGGATCGTTATCAGTCTGGAGACCGCGATCTGCGCGAGGTGCTGGCCGCTGAGGCTGCGGACGTGGCGGCGGCTAAGGCAGTGGCAGCGGCTGAGGCCGAGGCGGCTACGGCCAGAGCGCGGGCAACACTCGGCGTGCTGCTGGAGGCTTACGTAGCGAACATGCGCAAGGCCGGGAAGTCCAGCGCGGAAGCCGTGCTGGGCTGCGTACATCGGCATGTAAGGGATGCACTGCCGCGCCTGTGGGCGAAGCCTGCCGCCGATGTGACTGCCGACGATCTGATGGACGCTGTTGCGCGACTGGCCGATGCCGACAAGTTGCGGGAGGCCGCCAAGCTGCGGAGCTACCTGCGCGCGGCCTATGCTGCTGGCGTCCGTGCAAAACACAACGCAAAGGCAATCAAGGCACTGCGAGAACTTCGCCTGAGCCACAACCCGGCAGCCGACCTTGCCAGCATTGAAGGCGGCACGCGGGCGCGGGAACGCGCGCTATCCGTTGCCGAGCTTCGCCACTACTGGCGGCGCATCGCGGCCATGCCGGGCGAGGATGGGGCGCTGCTGCGATTCCATCTGCTGACCGGCTGCCAGCGTGTCGAGCAGTTGGCCCGGCTGCAATTGTCCGACGTTGAAAACGGGCGTATCCGCATCCGCGACACCAAGGGACGCAGGGTGCAGGCGCGCATCCATGTCGTACCGCTGTTGCCCGAGGCAGCCGAGGCGTTGAAGGCGATGCAGGGCGGCGTGCATGGGCCGTATGCGTTCACCGTGACGCAGGGGCTACAGGGCGCGAGCTATGGCGTTGTGCAGAATCGCGTGCGCGACGTATGCGCAGCGATGCAGGAAGCCGGCGAGCTTTCGGCGGGCACGTTTACGCCGGGCGACCTGCGGCGCACCGTTGAAACGCGGCTCGCGGCTGCGGGTGTGAGCTTGGAAATCCGCGCGCAGTTGCAGAGCCACGGCCTAGGCGGCGTGCAGGCAAAACACTACGACCGGCACGACTACATGAGCGAGAAACGCGAGGCGCTGGAAACATTGCACAGGCTGGCATCCGCCGACCCTGCCACCGTGACGCCGATCCGCAAGCGCGTTGCCGTCAAGTCCGCACAATAACAAGGATGCTATGATGTCGGCATGGCAATTCAGCTACTACAACGCCAAGGTAGCCGCGACGGTCGATGCGTGGCCTGTTGGCATTCTGGCCAGCTTCCAGCGCATCGCGCGCGCCATGCTGGAACACGGCCCGGACTTGGGCATGCCGCACACGCGCGCCATGGGTGGCGGCTTGTTCGAGATTCGCGCGAAGGGCAGGGAAGGTATCGGGCGTGCGTTCTACTGCACCGTGACCGGGCACCGCATCGTAATCCTGCATGCCTTCACCAAGAAAACCGAACAGACCCCGCAGCGTGAGCTTGAAACCGCACGCGCACGATTGAAGGACGTAACGCCATGACCGCCGACCGCTATCAACCCGTTCCGCTTGATCTGGATGCCGCACACGCGCGCTGGGCGAAGCGTCCGGGCTATCAGGACGCCTACGACGCACTGGCTGACGAATACGCGGCGCTGGGCGAACTGCTGCACGCACGCAAGGCGGCGGGCATGACGCAAGCCGACGTGGCCGCAAGCATGGGCATTGCACAGGCGAGCGTGGCACGACTGGAGGCCAGCGCGGGCAGTCGCAAGCACGCGCCATCCGTGGCCACGCTGCGCCGCTACGCCGATGCCGTGGGCTGTGAGTTGCGCATCGTGCTGACTGCCAAGCAACCGATCCGCAACAAGTCCCGCAAGGCGCGCGCGACCGCCTGACCGAGCAGCCGCGCCTAGCCCGACGGGGCGAAAACGCCGGACACCCTACGGCGCTGGCGCGGCTTCCTTACAGGGGAGTGAGGGTGTGCACACATGGATAATGAAGAAGGCGAGTCCAAGCCCAAGCCCTTTGTGCGTACTCACGGGCCGATAAGCAGTAATCGCCACAATCTGCCGCTCCGCACTCTGCCGCCTTCCGTTGATGTACCCCGCAGCGGGACGATAGAACACCTGTTGCGCCGCGAATTCGGAACGCTTGCGCCACCGCCCGCGCCTAGCGTGAGTGGTGGTTCAATAATGCAGGATGCACTGGAGCGGCAAGCCAGAATCAAAGCCCGGCGCGATGAGTATCAGGCGATGGATGCGGATAGCCTGCAAAAGCTGGTGGAAGAGGCGCGCGACAAGGAGCGAAAAGAGCTAGAGGAGCGAATCGAAGCGTTACGAGCGAATCGGGAAGGGGCTTGGCCAGCATGGGCAGCGCAGGATCTATGGAGCGAAAACGAGTTCGCTTCAATTTGCTGCGGGCTGCTACCAAACGAAAGCCGCACTGATTCCCTTGCCAGCCAAGTTAGTCAGGCCAGTGAGTCTATTTCCCGCGGCGTCCTATCGAAAACCCTTCAATTCATACCCCGTTCCGACGCTGACACCGCCGCGTTCATGTACGGAACAGCGCGGCATTTC
>JAGWUF010000104.1 GCA_028868545.1 Lysobacteraceae bacterium
TTGGCCCCGCCGAACTTCAGCAGGCGGTAGGCGGCGGTGATGGCGGTGAAGGTCTTGCCGGCACCGGTGGCCATGTGGATCAGCGCACGCGGGTTGTTCTTCGCCAGCGACTGTTCCAGCCCGGTGACCGCGCGGACCTGGCAATCACGCAAGCCGCGCGTGGGTAGTTCCGGCAGGTGTTGCAGCCGCTGGCGCAGGGTCTGCGGCTGGGTGGCCCAGTCGGCCAGGGTGTCGGGGCGCAGGAAATGGAACAGCTCGCGCGCACGCGGTGCCGGGTCGGCGCCATCGGTGAACCACAGGATCTGGCCGGTGCTTTCGTACAGGAAGCGCAGCGGCGGCGCGTCCCTGCGCCATTTCAGGCGGGCATGGGCATAGCGCCCGGTTTGCGGTTCGTGGGCGCTGAGCTTGTGGCCTTCTTCATCACGCTTGGCTTCGATCACGCCCAGCGGCTGTTTGTCCACGAACAGCAGGTAATCGGCCGGGCCGGTATCGGTGGGGTATTCGCGAATAGCGATGCCTCGGCCCGCACCCAGATCCGCGCGCTTGGCGTCCTGCACCAGCCAGCCTGCAGCGATGAGTTTCCGGTCGATCAGCAAGCGGGCTTGGGCTTCAGGCGTCACCATGACCTCGGGATGGCGTGGACGAATTCAATGTGCAGGATACGACCCCTTCTGGTCATCGCCACCTGCCAGGCCGCACACACATCAGCCCAGCCGCTCCACCTCGGTGTCTTGCGCCGGTTAGGCTGCGGGCGCGATGGCTTGAAAATGGGCGGCATCGGTGTAGCGCCAGCCCACCCAGGCGGCCAGCGCCAGCAGGGCCGAGGCCAGCAGGAAGGCGATGCCGGGCAGGTGCAGCGGGGGGGTGGGGCCGATGAAATAGCCGAACGACGTGGCAAACAGCAGCGGCGCGACGATGCCGGCCAGCGCCACCAGGCCGGTCATCGCACCTTGCACGCGCCCTTGCATGTCGGCCGGCACCTGGCGGGTGATCAAGGCCTGGGTGGACGGCCCGGCGAGGGCCCACAGCGCGCTGATCGGCATGCCCAGCAGGAACACCCAGCCGGCCGGCGCCAGCCCGTAGATCAGGAAACCGGTCACGCCGCAGCACAGGCCCAGCAACAAGGCGCGGCGCTCGCCGAGTTGTTTCACCAGCCACCCGATCAGGCCCACGTTGACGATCACGCTGAGCGCGCCCACCCCCGCCAGCACATAGCCGGCCTGTTTCACCTTCCAGCCGAACGCGGCATCGGCAAACAGCACGAAGGTGCTGGGATAGACGTAGTGCGCGAAGTTGGCGAGGAAGGCCACACCCACCAGCCCCCAGATCTGCGGGTAGTCGCGCAGCAATTTCACCCCGCCCATCGGTTTGGCGTGCTGCCAGTCGAAACGCGCGCTGCGCTTTTCCTTCGGCAGCGATTCGGGCAACACGAACAGGCCGTAGCAGAAGTTCAGCAGCGACAAGCCGGCCGCGCACCAGAACGGCAGGCGGTGCTGGATATCCCCCAGCATGCCGCCCAGCAGCGGGCCGATGATGAAGCCCAGCCCGAACGCCGCACCGATCATGCCGAAGCTCCTGGCGCGTTGTTCGGGCGCGCTGACATCGGCGATGTAGGCATTGGCGGTGGTGAAACTGGCAGCGGCCACCGCGCTGATCAGCCGGCCCGCAAACAACCAAGCAAGGCTGGGCGCCAGCGCCATGAACACGAAATCGATGCCCAGTCCGAAGCAGGACAGCAAGATCACCGGGCGGCGGCCAAACCGATCCGACAGCGCGCCCTGGATGGGCGCGCTGAAGAACTGCACCAATGCGAAGGTGAACGAAAATACGCCGATCCAGTACGCGGCCACCGACAAGTCGCCACCCACGAATTGCTGCACCAGATGCGGCAGCACCGGGATGATCAGCCCGAACGCCAGCACGTCGATCAGCACGGTGAAGAAGATGAAGATGAGCGCGGCTTTGCGCGCGCCGTGCGGTTGCGCTGGGGTCACACGGAATTCCTGGAAGCGTGAGGGACGTACGGGAAATGGATCAATGCAGAAAGGCATCCGTTGCCAGCAAGGTGACGTGATCGCGCACATCATCCGGCCACGCCTGGATGCACAGCTCGAACCGGCCCATGTCCGCCGCAAACAAGGCCCGGGCCGTTTCCTCGAAACCGGTGGCATCGCCCATCATCGCCAGCATGAAGCGATACGCGGTTTCCTGCGAGGCGCGCCGGTGATCGCTTTCGGCCGACACCTTGCGGGCGTCTTCCACCAGTTTGCGCAACGCCACCGACGCCCCACCCGGCTGCGCCGCCAGCCAATCCCAATGCCGTGGCAACAAGGTCACTTCGCGTGCCACCACCCCCAGCTTGGGGCGGCCCGGCTTGCGCGGTGCGGCCACTTCGGCGGCCTGCGTCATCGGCAGTGTCAGCACCCGCAGGAAATCCGCCGCGGGCAATTCCATCGGCAATTCGATGGTCTGGCCGTTGCCGTCATCGAACACCCGCACCGCCCGCTCGGGGTGCGCGTCGAAGGCCTGCTTGGCCTTCATCGCCACATGTCGCAATTCGCCACTGGCGATGCGGTCGAAGCCGGCAAAGGCGGTACAGCGCAGAAAAGGAGACAGCATGGGGCACCCGGCAATGACGTCAGTGGAAACGAGCACCATATTACCCGGGTAAATCAGAAATGCAAGTCTGAATCGCAGACTCTCAGCGCTTGCCACCCACTTCGATCAGGCGCAGGAACTCGGCACGGGTGCGCGCATCCTCGCGAAAGCTGCCCAGCATCTTGCTGGTGATCATGCTGACCCCGCGCTTGTGCACGCCGCGGGTAGTCATGCATTCGTGTGCACCTTCCACCACCACGCCCACACCGCGCGGCTGCAGTGCGCGCTGGATGCAGTCGGCGATCTGCGCGGTCATCTTTTCCTGCACCTGGAAGCGCTTGGCATACGCATCCACCACCCGCGCCAGCTTGCTGATGCCCACCACCTTGCCGGCCGGCAGATAGCCCACGTGCACCTTGCCGATGATCGGCGCCATGTGGTGCTCGCAGTGGCTTTCGTAGTCGATGTCGCGCAGCACCACCATTTCGTCGTAGCCGCCCACTTCCTCGAAGGTGCGCGCCATGTACGTGTCCGGATCCAGCGCATAACCGCTGAACCACTCCTCGAATGCACGGGCCACGCGCCTGGGCGTATCCAGCAGGCCTTCGCGCGTGGGGTCGTCGCCGGCCCACTGCAACAGCGTGCGCACGGCGGCTTCGGCCTGCGCGCGGGTGATCTGGTTGCGGATGTCGTCGGACATGGCGGCGTCGGTGGAAACGGGGCGGCT
>JAGWUF010000054.1 GCA_028868545.1 Lysobacteraceae bacterium
CCGGTGTTCCAGTGGCATGGCTGCCGCTTCGACATCCCGCACTCTGCCGTGCACCTGGCACGCAGCAGCGATTGCGAACAACAGGCGTTCCGCTACGGCGACAACGCCTACGGTTTCCAGTTCCATCTGGAAATGGACGAACGCCTGGTCGAACGCTGGCTGGAAAACCCCGCCTACCGCGAGGAACTGGCCGACGCTGGCCTGCCGCATGATGCCGACGCCATCCGCGCCCATACCCGCCAGCACATCGCCGCCATGCAGGCGCAGGCCGACGGCGTGTTCAACAATTTCCTGGATCTGGTCGGCCGCCCGCAGCGCCGCCACACCCTGCCCTCGCGCGAGTGGGTGTGAACACGTCCTTCGACGCCATCATCATCGGTGCCGGTGCCGCCGGGCTGATGTGCGCGCAGACTGCCGGTGCGCGCGGCCTGCGCGTGCTGGTCATCGACCACGCCAACAAGGTCGGCAAGAAGATCCTGATGTCCGGTGGTGGCCGCTGCAATTTCACCAATACCGGCACCACGCCCGCCAACTACCTTTCGGCCAACCCGCATTTCTGCAAATCGGCGCTGGCACGCTACACGCCCTGGCACTTCATCGAACAAGTCGAACGCCACCGCATCGCGTATCACGAGAAAGAACTGGGCCAGTTGTTCTGCGACGAATCCAGCAAGCAGATCGTGGCGATGCTGCTGGCCGAGTGCGCCACCGCCGGGGTCGAGATCCGCGCCCATTGCAGCATCGAACAGGTCGAACACACCGATGCCGGCCAGTTCCGCCTGCGCACCATGCAAGGTACGTTCAGCGCACCGGCATTGGTGGTGGCCTGCGGCGGGCTGTCGATCCCCAGCATGGGCGCATCGGGCTTCGGCTACCAATTGGCGCAGAAATTCGGGCATGCCGTACTGCCCACCCGCGCCGGGCTGGTGCCGCTGACCTTGAGCGGCAAGCACGCCGAACGCCTGCAGGATCTCGCCGGCGTGGCGCTGCCGGTGGAAGCACGCTGCAACGGTGTGTCATTCAAGAATTTCCTGCTGGTGACCCACCGCGGCATCAGCGGCCCGGCGATCCTGCAAATTTCCAATTTCTGGCAGCCCGGCGACGACCTGCGCCTGGACCTGCTGCCCGACCACGACATCGACGCATTGCTGCGCGATTGGCAACGGCAACGCCGTGATGCGGAGCTGAAGACGTTGCTGGCGGAGGTATTGCCCAAGCGTTTCGCCCAGCGCCTGTGCGAACACTGGCTGACCAGCAAGCCGCTGCGCCAGTACACCGCGCCGCAATTGCAGGCGATCGCCGCGCTGCTGCGCGACTGGCCGCTGGTGGCCAGCGGCACCGAGGGCTATCGCACCGCGGAGGTGACGCTGGGCGGCGTGGATACCGACGGACTGTCTTCCACCACGATGATGTCCAAAACCGTACCGGGCCTGCATTTCATCGGCGAAGTGGTGGATGTCACTGGCTGGCTGGGTGGCTACAACTTCCAGTGGGCCTGGGCCAGCGGCCACGCGGCAGGTGCCGCGCTTGCCGCCTGACGCGCCTCAGAACGGAAACGGGATGCCGAGGCGCGGCCCGAAATACCACCAGGCGAACAGCAGGATGCCTACCCACAATGCGGCCTTGAACAACGCGCCCACCACCTTGATCGCGGCGTAGATCGCCACCACCAGCACCACGATCCCGATCCAGCTCATGCCGACGCCTCCTGCAACGGTCGCAATTGCGGATCCAGCGCCACCCGTTCGTCGAACACGAAGCAGCCGCCCTCGTAACCCGTGCCGCCGGCCTGCTCGAAATAGCCCAGGATGCCGTCGTCCAATTGCAGCACGTTGTCCCAGCCATCCTGCTGCAGCCACAGCGCGGCTTTTTCGCAGCGGATGCCGCCGGTGCAGAAACTGACCACGGTGGCGTCGCGCAGCGTTTCGCGGTGCGCCTCCAGCGCCGCCGGCAACTCGGTGAATTTGTCGATGGGCAGGGTCAGCGCGCCGGCGAACGTGCCGTACTCCACCTCCTGCCGGTTGCGCGTATCCAGCAGCACCAGCCGCTTGCCGGCATCGTCATGGCCTTGTTCGATCCAGCGGGCCAAAGTCTCCGGTGTCACCATCGGCGCGCGCGCGCCGATTTCCAGCGGCGAGGCTTGCGCCCGCCGGAAGGTGATGATCTCGGCCTTGCGCTTGACCCGCAGCCGCTTGAACGGCAGCGCCGCGCTCCAGCTCTCTTTCGCATGCAGCGCAGCAAAACGCGCATCCTCGCGCAGCCACGCCAGGAACCCGCGCAGCGGCGCTTCTTCAGCCGCAAGGAACAGGTTCAGCCCTTCCGGCGTGACCAGCATGCTGCCGCGCAGGCCATCGGCTTCGGCACGCGCGCGCAGGCGCACGGCCAGGGCATCGGCATCGTCGATGGCAACAAAGAGATAGGCGGCGATATTCAAGATCATGCGTGCATTGTAATCGTGGCGTCCGGCGGCATGGGATCATGTGCGGATGCACGCATCCCGCACCCCCATGCTCGCCGTCGTCGGCGGTGGCCCCGCCGGCCTGATGGCCGCCGACGCCGCGCGCACGGCCGGGGTCGATGTGCATCTGTTCGAGGCCAAGGGCTCGGTGGGGCGCAAGTTCCTGATCGCCGGCAAAGGTGGCCTCAACCTCACCCACGGCGAGCCCCGGCCTGCCTTCGATGCGCGCTACCGCGAGCGTGCCGGCGCGGTCGGGCGCTGGCTGGATGCCTTCAACGCCGACGCGCTGCGCGACTGGGCACGCGGGCTGGGCGTGGACACCTATGTCGGCAGTTCCGGGCGCGTATTCCCGCTCGATCGCAAAGCCGCACCGCTGCTGCGCGGCTGGGTGCGGCGGCTGAAGGAATCCGGCGTGCAATTCCATGTGCAGCACCGCTGGCTGGGCTGGGATGCCGGCGGCGCGTTGCGCTTCGCCACGCCGACGGGCGAGCAGGCCTTCGCCGCCGATGCGGTGGTGCTGGCGCTGGGTGGCGGCAGCTGGCCGCAGCTGGGCTCCGATGGCGCGTGGGTGGACATGCTGGCCGCACGCGGCATCGACATCGCCCCGCTGCAACCGGCCAATTGCGGCTTCGACATCGGCTGGAGCACGCATCTGGCAACCCGCCACGCCGGCGCGCCGCTGAAGCCCGTCGTCGTCCATTGGCACACCGCGACGGGCCATGAACAAGCGCTGCAAGGCGAATGCGTGCTCACCGAAACCGGCATCGAAGGCAGCCTGATCTATGCCATCGCCGCCGACCTGCGCGCTGCCATCGCCCGCGATGGCGAGGTGCTGCTGCATCTGGATCTGGTGCCCGGCCGCGATCTGGCGCGCCTGCAAGGCGACCTGTCGAAACCGCGCAAGGGCCGCAGCCTGGGCGAACACCTGCGCCGGCAAGCCGGCCTCGACGCGGCCAAGGCGGCATTGTTGTTCGAGGTGTTGCCCAAGGATGCGCAGCAGGATCCGGCCCGCATCGCCGCCACCCTCAAGCGCCTGCCGCTGCGCCTGCTACGCCCGCGCCCGCTGGCCGAATGCATTTCCAGCGCCGGCGGCGTGCGACTGGAGGCGCTGGATGATGGCTTGATGCTGCGCCAACATCACGGCGTGTTCTGCGCCGGCGAGATGCTGGACTGGGAAGCCCCCACCGGGGGCTATCTGCTCACCGCCTGTCTTGCCAGCGGCCTGCTGGCGGGCCGCGCTGCGGCACGCTGGCTGCAGGCAGGCGATCAGGTGCGCGGCAAGGTCACGCCGGTCTGTCCCTGATACTTGCCGCCGCGATCCTTGTACGAGGTTTCGCAGACATCATCGGCATCGGACTGGAAGAACAGCATCTGCGCCACGCCCTCGCCGGCGTAGATGCGCGCCGGCAGCGGCGTGGTGTTGCTGAACTCCAGGGTGACGTGGCCTTCCCACTCCGGCTCCAGCGGGGTCACGTTGACGATGATCCCGCAGCGCGCATAGGTGCTCTTGCCCAGGCACACCACCAGGGTGTCGCGCGGGATGCGGAAGTATTCGACCGTGCGCGCCAGCGCGAACGAATTCGGCGGAATGATGCACTCGTCCGCCACCACGTCGACGAAGCTCTTCGGGTCGAAGTGCTTGGGATCGACGATGGTCGAGTTGATGTTGGTGAACACCTTGAACTCGCGCGAGCAGCGCACGTCGTAGCCGTAGCTGGAAGTGCCGTAGCTGACGATGCGCTGGCCGTCGGCGGCCTGCTTGACCTGACCCGGCTCGTACGGCGCGATCATGCCGTGCTGCTCGGCCATGCGGCGGATCCAGCGGTCGCTCTTGATGCTCATGGGGGTCATTTGTCGGCGGCAATGGGCTGGCCAGTTTAGGCATTGCATCGCCCCTTGCCCAGCGTCGGCCGATGCGACGGCACTCCACGACTGCCGCCAGCCGTGCGACTTCCACCCGTGTTCGATCAGTGCCGGTGCGAAGAATCGTCCACGTGCCGCGACGCTGCGGCGTCGGCAAGCGCCCCCAGCATCACCCCTGCCAATGCCGCCGTGGTTGCCATCAGGCTGAGCGTGCGCAATGGATAATCCGCCCACGAGTGGGCAAGCACCGCGACAATCGCCACCCATGCAGCCGCCGCCAGGATGGCCTGCGGTCCGCGGCCCTGCAGCCGCAGCAAACGCCTGCAAACCATGCCCAGCAGCACCAGCACGCCCAGCAGAATCAGCATTCCCGCCACTCCCGTTTCCAGCCACCACTGCACGTATTCGTTGTGGGCATGATTGACGAAATACGCTTCCTGCATCACGTCCGGAATGGCCGCGTTGAACACCGGCACGAAGCTGCCGACGCCGCTGCCCAATGGCGCATGTGCACGCCCCAGGGCGAAGGTCATTTCCGCAAAAAGATGGCGCTGCTCCTCGGCTAGATCCACCGCCATCCAGCCCAGCGCCGCCTGCCCGCCCAGCACCACCAGCACGCACAAGCCCAGCGCAGCGGCCAGCGCCCGCTTGCTGCGCCAGATCCGATGCCCGGGCAGCACCCCGGTCATCGCCACCACCAATGCCAGTGCCGGCAGGGCAATGGCAACCCCCGCCCGCGCCGTGCTCAGAGGCGTGGCCAGCAGGAAAAAGAACGCCAGCGCGGCATAGCCCCAGACCACAGGTGCGTGGCCGTCCGCGTGACGGGCACGCCAATGCAGCTCCGCCGCCAGCCCCACCGCCAGCACCATGCCGACAATGCACGCCGTGGCCTGATGGTTGGTATTGGCGAACAGGCCGCCAAATCCTGCATCTGCCTCCGGGTACAGACGCAACGGGCTGTCCGGCGGCAGCCCGGTCTGGAAGAACGCAAACAGGACATTGAATGCGGCAAGGCCCACGATGACTTGCAGCAGCAACCGTCGCGCCGCCGCGTCCAGCGCCAGTGCGGCAAAAAAACAGGCCAGTGCCGGCAGCAAGGCCCAAAGCCCCTGCTCGGTGGCTGCCGGGGCAAGGCTCCATCGGAAATCGGGCGCCGTCACCCCCGCTTGCGCAAGCTCTGCCGCAATCGCTGCCCGCGCCGCTGGCAGCCTCCACAAAAATTCCGGGAGTGGCAACAGCTGCACGGCCACCAGCACGGCAATGCCCAGTGCAAGGCCCATGCCCCAACGCGACAGCCGGCTCGCGGGCAGTGCCCGCAGCCAGACCGACGCCGCCATTGCCAGCACCGGCAAGGACAGCAACTCCAGCGCTTCATCCATCGACGTACCGTCTTCGGTCACACCCCCGCCCAGCCAGAGGGCGACCAGCAAGACCAGGACAGCCGGCAACAGAGCCCGTTGCAGGGTATCAACCCAACCCATGGCACTCCTTGCAGTCTCCCCAAAATGTATCAGGGCAAGCCATGACAGCTTGCCCTGATGCGGGATTCACCTGGAAAAGACAACAACCGGAATCAACGGCTTCCTGAACTGACCGGGGTGCTTTTGCCCGAGCCCGACAATGCGCCACCCAGCAGGGCCGCGCCCATGATGATCCCGGCACTGGCACCGATGCGCGCCGAAGATCCGGCCCGCGCCACCCCAGCCACACAACTGGCATCCACCACATAGGTGTTGGCCTGGTCGTAGTCGCGCACGCACTTGCGCAGCACTTGGCCATTGTCGCCCAGCTTGTAATAGACCAGCTGGGCACCCGGCTGCGCGCCTGCCAGCAGCATGTGCTGGCCGACGACCAGGACGTCGCCGATGGTGGCACTGCTGTAATCACCGCCGGTACTGGTCATCACGCTGCCTTTGGCCTGCTCCAGCACGATCTTGTCCCAATCGTTTTCGGCCTGCTTCTGCGCCAACGCGGGCAGGGTGCAGACGGCAAGAACAAGGGATGCAAGCAATGGAAGTTTGCGCATGGCAGAACTCTCCAATTTCATAGCCAGTGGAATGCCCGAAAGGTACCACGAGGCCTGCTGCGGTGCAATTCGTCACGCGAGATGGCTCCATTGCCGGCGCATCACTCGCCCCGCAGCGCGGCCATGATCCCGGAGCGCACCTTCGGGCGCTCCGCCAGCCGTGCCAGCAACGCACGGGCAGTGGCACGATAGACCTGCGCGGAAGCGGAATCGGGCCGCGCCGCCACGACCGGCACGCCGGCATCGCCCTGCTCGCGAATATGCACGTCCAGCGGCAGCGAACCCAGCACCGGCACCCCGTACTGTTGCGCCATCCATTGCGCGCCGCCCTCACCGAAGATGTGTTCGACATGGCCGCACTGGCTGCACGCATGCGCGGCCATGTTTTCCACCAGCCCCAGCACCGGGATGTTCACTTTCTCGAACATTTTCAACGCCTTGCGCGCGTCCATGGTGGCCACCTCCTGGGGCGTGGTCACCACCACCGCGCCGGCCACCGGGATCTTCTGCGCCAGCGTCAGCTGGATGTCGCCGGTGCCGGGCGGCAGATCCACCACCAGGATGTCCAGCTCCCCCCAGCGGGTGTCATTCAGCAACTGGGTCAGCGCCTGGGTCGCCATCGGCCCGCGCCAGATCATGGGAGTATCGTCCCCCACCAGCAGGCCGATCGACATCGCCTCGAGGCCATGCGCACGCATCGGCGTGATGCTCTTGCCATCCGGACTGTCGGGTTTGCCGGACAGCCCCAGCATGGTCGGAATGCTGGGGCCGTACACGTCGGCGTCCAGCACGCCCACCTTGAGCCCCTCGCCCACCAGCGCCAGCGCCAGATTCACGGCGGTGGTGGATTTGCCCACTCCCCCCTTGCCGGATCCCACGACGATGATGTTGCGGGCATTGGGCAGCGGCTTGAGCTCGCCTTGGACGGCGTGGGAGGGCAGGCGGGACATGATTCGGAAATGAGTGGCGAGGTGGCAATTCTAAACGGGCGTGGTGCGAACAACCCTTCACGCGCACCGCTGCCCCAGTTCCATACCGCAACGGATGGCGTTATAAAGCGACAAGGGGCGCGCCGCGCTCCGGCTCATCCCTGGGAGGGGACATCATGCGCAACATGCTACTGGGAGCACTGCTGGTTTCACTCGCATTTTCGGCTTCGGCGCAGCACGCCACCTCGCCGATCGGCAAGTGGAAGACGCTGGACGACAAGACCGGCAAAACGATGACCATCTCGGAAATCTACGAAACCAAGAACGGTACGCTGGCCGCCAGGATCACCGAGAACCTGGGCATGCCCGCCACCTGCAGCGAGTGCAGCGGCGCTTACAAGGGCAAGCCGTTCGTCGGAATCATCACCTTGTGGAATCTGAAGCCGCAGAAAGATGGCACCTGGGGCGATGGCAAGGGCTACAAGCCGTCCGAGGACCGCAACTTCAACGCCAAATCGGTCAAGCTGGTCGACGGCGGCAAGAAGCTGGAAGTGAAGGGCTGCGTAGCCTTCATCTGCCGCACCGGCGTCTGGGAACGCGCGGACTGATGCCCCCCCGCCGCCTTCCCGCCGTGCTCTCGCTCTGGTTGCTGTCGGTTCTGCTCATGCCGGGCCCGAGCCCGGCGCAGGACGCGGCGCTGGGCCGCTGGCGAACCGTGGATGATGCCAGCGGCAAGCCGAAATCGGTGGTGGAGGTGTACCGCACCCGCGATGGCAGCATCGGCGGGCGCGTGGTGGACATTCTGGATCTGAAAGACGGCCCGAACCCGTCCTGCAAGGCCTGCCGT
This sequence comes from Lysobacteraceae bacterium, assembly GCA_028868545.1. Taxonomy (GTDB): domain Bacteria; phylum Pseudomonadota; class Gammaproteobacteria; order Xanthomonadales; family Xanthomonadaceae; genus Thermomonas. Next base: position 8,124 of record JAGWUF010000054.1, read on the forward strand.
GGCGACAACCACGGCAAGCCGATCCGCGGCATGGTGATTCTCTGGGGCCTGCAGGCCCAGGGCGCCGGGCACTGGAGCGGCGGGCGCGTGCTGGATCCGGAAAACGGCAAGGACTACAGGGCCAAACTGGAGTTGCTGGACGGCGGGCGCAAGCTCGGCATGTCCGGCTGCATCGCCTTCTTCTGTCGCCAGCAGGTCTGGCTGCGCGACTGACGCGCCGTCGATTTCCGCAAGGACTCCCGGCCGGAAGCCCGGCGGCCACTGCGTGCGATAATCGCCAACCTCCTTGCATCGCACACGCCCATGCCCCGCTCCGCGCTTGTCACCAACGCCCTGCCCTATGCCAACGGCCCGCTGCATCTGGGTCATCTGGTCGGCTACATCCAGGCCGACATCTGGGTGCGGGCGCGGCGCATGGAAGGCGACACGGTGCATTACGTGTGCGCCGACGATACCCACGGCACGCCAATCATGCTGGCCGCCGAGAAAGCGGGAACAACGCCGGAAGCCTTCATCGCCGCGATCCAGCAAAGCCACGAGCGCGACTTCGCCGCCTTCGGCGTGGCCTTCGACCATTACGACTCCACCAATTCGCAGGCCAATGGCGCGTTGACCCGGCAGATCTACCAGGCGCTGGATGCCGGCGGCGCCATCAGCCGCCGCAGCGTGGCGCAGTTCTACGACCCGGCCAAGGGCATGTTCCTGCCCGACCGCTACATCAAGGGCACCTGCCCGAAGTGCAAATCGCCCGACCAGTACGGCGACAACTGCGAAGTCTGCGGCGCCACTTATGCCCCCACCGACCTGATCGACCCCAGGTCGGTGCTCTCCGGTGCCACCCCGGAAATCCGCGATTCGGAACATTACTTCTTCGAGGTCGGCCAGTTCGAAGGCTTCCTGCGCCAATGGCTGGAGGGCGACGTGGCCGTGCCCGGCATGAAGGCGAAGCTGCGCGAATGGCTGGATGCCGACGGCGGTCTGCGGGCGTGGGACATTTCCCGCGATGCGCCGTATTTCGGTTTCGAAATCCCGAACGCGCCGGGCAAGTATTTCTATGTCTGGCTGGATGCGCCGATCGGCTATCTGTCTTCCTTCCGCACGCTTTGCGACGCGCGCGGCATCGACTACGACAGTTTTCTGCGCGCCGATTCCCGGGCCGAGCTGCACCACTTCATCGGCAAGGACATCGTCAATTTCCACGGCCTGTTCTGGCCGGCGGTGCTGCACGGCGCAGGCTATCGCGCACCCACCCGCCTGCACGTCAACGGCTACCTGACCGTGGACGGCGCGAAGATGAGCAAGTCGCGTGGCACGTTCATCATGGCGCGCACCTACCTCGATGCCGGACTGGACCCGGAGGCGCTGCGTTACTACTTCGCCGGCAAGACCTCCGGCGGCGTCGATGACGTCGATCTGAACCTGGCCGATTTCGTGGCTCGGGTGAACAGCGACGTGGTGGGCAAGTTCGTGAACCTGGCCAGCCGCTGCGCCGGCTTCATCGAAAAACGCTGTGCCGGACAACTGGCCGCCAGCCTGCCCGACCCGGCGCAATACACCCGCTTCGTGGCCGCGTTGCCGGCGATCCGCGAGGCCTATGCCCGCAACGAAGCCGGTACCGCGCTGCGGCTGACGATGGCGCTGGCCGACGACGCCAACAAGTACATCGACGAGCACAAGCCGTGGGTGCTGGCCAAGCAGGACGGCATGGACGCGCAGTTGCAGGCGGTGTGCACGCAGGCACTGAACCTGTTCCGCGTGCTGGCGGCCGCACTCAAGCCGGTGCTGCCGCGCACCGCAGTGCAGGCCGAGGCGTTCCTCGATGCCCCCACCGCACATTGGGATGACGTTGCGCAGCCGCTGCTGGCGCGCGGCATCCGCGCCTATGTGCCGTTGTTCACCCGCATCGACCCCAACCACATCGCTGCGATGGTGGAAGCATCGAAGGAGACAATGGCCGCCGTTACCGCGCCGGCAAAACAGGTCGAAGCAAAAACCACCCCACCCCAGCCTTCCCCCGCAAAGGGGGAAGGGAGTGAAATCATCGGCATCGACGATTTCGCCAAGCTCGATCTGCGCATCGGCAAGGTGCTGGAGTGCGGCTTCGTGGAGGGCAGCGACAAGCTGCTGCGGTTCCTGCTGGAGGCCGGTGAACTGGGCCAGCGGCAGATCTTCTCCGGCATCCGCGGCAGCTATGGCGAGCCGGAAAAACTGGTCGGCCGCAGCGTGGTGTTCATCGCCAACCTCGCGCCGCGCAAGATGCGCTTCGGCATGAGCGAAGGGATGATCCTGTCCGCCGGATTCGATGGCGGCGCACTGGCCCTGCTGGACGCCGACGAAGGTGCACAGCCCGGCATGCCGGTGCGCTGACAGCCACACCTGCGAACGCAGTGTTGCCCTGTCCGCTATCGCGAAATAAAAGAGGAGATGCCGTCCAACGGATGGCATCGGGGGACATTCGCGATAGCGGACAGGGCAACACCGCCCGGCAGTGCCACTCGTCTCAATGAAGACTGCCGAAACATCAGATCTGGCCGAACGCCTCGACCGCATCCTGCCGCAAACCCAATGCGGTCAATGCGGTTTCGATGGCTGCCGGCCCTACGCCGAGGCGCTGGCGCACGGTGCGGCCGATATCGACCACTGCCCCCCCGGCGGCGATGCGGGTGCACGCGCCCTGGCCAAGGTGCTGGGGGTAATGGCCAAACCCTATGACCGCAGCCGCGGCACCCACACCCCGAGAGAAGTGGCTTTCATCATCGAAGCCGACTGCATTGGCTGCACCAAATGCATCCAGGCCTGCCCGGTGGATGCCATCGCCGGTGGCCCGAAATTCATGCATACCGTGCTGGCCGACCTGTGCACCGGCTGCGCCCTGTGCGTGCCGGCCTGCCCGGTGGACTGCATCGTGATGCAGCCACCCTCGGCCTCGCACCCAGCCGCAACGGCAACCGCGCCGGGCTGAACTCAGGCCACGACTTTGTAGCAGGGCTTGTACTCGCCGGAAATCTTCATGCGCCGTTGCGCAACGAAGGCACGCAGCAACGCATCCAGTGCATGCATGATGTCGGCATCGCCGTGGATTTCGAACGGCCCGTGCGCCTCGATCCGGCGCAAACCGTCTTCCTTCACGTTGCCGGCCACGATGCCGGAAAACGCCCGCCGCAGATCGGCGGCCAGATCCTGCGGCTTGCGCCCGTGGTGCAAATCCAGCCCGGCCATCAGCTCGTGGGTGGGCACGAACGGCTGCTGCAGATCCAGCGGCACGTGCAGCGACCAATTGAAGAAGAACGAATCCTTCTGCGCGATGCGCTGATCCTTGACCTTGCGGATCCCGATGTCCATGCGCCTGGCGACAAGCGCCGGGTCGGCCACGATGATCTCGTACAGTTTGGCAGCGGCATCACCCAGCGTCAGCCGGATGAATTTGTCGATCTGTTCGAAATACGGCGCGGCACCGGTGGGGCCGGTGAGAATGAACGGGAAGCGCAGATGTGCGTTCTCCTCGCGCAACAGGATGCCCAGCAGATAGAGAATTTCCTCGCAGGTGCCCACGCCGCCGGGGAAGACGATGATGCCGTGGCCCATGCGCACGAAGGCTTCGAGGCGCTTCTCGATGTCCGGCATGATGACGAGATGATTGACGATGGGATTGGGCGACTCCGCCGCGATGATCCCCGGCTCGGTGATGCCGATGTAGCGGCTGCGCCGGCGGCGCTGCTTGGCGTGGGCAATGGTGGCGCCCTTCATCGGCCCCTTCATCGCACCCGGACCGCAGCCGGTGCAGATGTCCAGCCCGCGCAGACCCAGCTCGTAGCCGACCTGCTTGGTGTACTTGTATTCCTCCTGGCCGATCGAGTGGCCGCCCCAGCACACCACCAGGTTGGGATCGGCCGGATGCAGCACGCGCGCATTGCGCAGCAGCCGGAACACCGCATCGGTGATCCCGGAGGATGTGCCCAGTGCCTTGTCGTCGGTGAGGTCGATGGCGGTGAAGGCGATGTCGCGCACCACCGCGAACAGCAGCTCGGCCACGCCGGTGATGATGCGGTCATCCACGAACGCCATCGCCGGTGCATGGGTCAGCTCGATGCGCACGCCGCGATCCTGCTGGCGCACCTGGATGTCGAAATCGGGGTACAGCTCCTGCGCCGCGCGCGGGTCGTCCGAGGCGCTGCCAGAAGTCAGCACCGCCAGCGCGCAGCGGCGCAGCAGGTCGTGCAGGCCGCCGGCGGAGGCGTCGCGCAGGCGCGCCACTTCCTCGCGGGAAAGCACATCCAGCGCACCGCGCGGGTAGATGTGGGTGGAGACGGTGGGAAGGGTGGAGGCGGAAGCGCTGGCCGCGCCCTGCGGCTTGGTATTGGCAGTGTCGTTCATGCGGCCAGTCTAGCGCGCGGCCGCGGATCCGGTCAGGGGTATTCGCGGCGGGTGTGGAGGATTTCGACGATTTCCACGGCGGTCAGCGTGACCCGGTAGATGATCCAGTAGTTGGGGTGGGCCAGCAGTTCGCGGGTATCGACCACGCGACCTCTCCGGGCACGGTATGGAAGTTCGGAAAGGGATTGCGCAGCAGATTCGATCTGGATTTTCAGGTCGCGCGCCGCATCCGGGTTCTGCTCTGCGACGAAGCGCAGCAATGCCGCCATGCTCTCTCGCGCGGTCTGCTGCCAGACAACGGGAAAGGTCATGCGCGACGGCGTTCCGCCGCCTGGATGATCGCTTCCATTTCCGCCATGACTTGGTCGTGAGGAATGCGGGGACGGTCATCCTTCAGCGCAGCTTCCACCTTGGCCCGGAACCAGCGGTCGTAGCTGGCGGCCTGCTCTTCGGTCTCGAACTCGGAGACGCGGGGGTCGAGCTTCTTTTCCGTCATGGCCGTCTCCTCCTGCTGTTGCGGCAGCTTACCGCAAAGAAAACGGCCGGGTTGCCCCGGCCGTTTCGTGGAACCATCCTGATCGCGCGGATCAGAACTTGTACTTGAAGCCCACCTGCACCGACCACTGCGAGATGCCCTGGTCGAAGCCATCGGCGTCGCCGTTGGCGACGGTGGGCAGGTCGGCAGACCTGTAGTTGTACACGTACTTGCCGTTGTAGATGCCCTGCAGGGTGGCCACGCGGGCATCGGCAAAGAAGCCGTAGTCCATGATGTTGCCCCACTTCTTGTTGAGCAGGTTGCCGACGTTCTGGATGTCCACCGTGATTTCGGACTTGTGGCCCTTGAAGAAGCCCGGCAATTCCTGGGTCAGGCGCAGATCGAAGGTGTTCACCCAGCCGGCGCGGAAGGCGTTGGTGCCAGCCACCGTACCGCGAATCTTGTTCAGATCCTTGTTGCCTGCCAGCCAGTCGAAGAACGCGGCTTCCATCGCGGGGTCGGCAGTGAACACGCCGGCGCCGGTCAGGGTACCGAACAACACATCGCCAGGGCCCTTCGGCACGTAGAACAGGTCATTGGCGGTCCGGGAATCGCCGTTGGCGTCGTTCACATAGACATAGCTGAACGGACGACCGCTGCGGCCTTCGTACACCAGGCCGGCGCGGGTTTCGTAATCACCGAAGAACTTGTGCTTCCAGTTCAGGCTGCCGCTGAAGCGATCCTTGATCTGGTAGCGTGCAACGGTGGCCACGTCTTCATTGGCATTGAAGCTGTACTGATAATTCCAGCCGGAGCTGGCGGTCGAGCTGGTCAGCGGACCGACTTCGGTGGCATGGGTGTAGGTGTAGCCCAGGTTCCAGTACCAGTCGCTGTTGCGGCTCCACGGCTTGCTCAGGCTGACCGTCAACTGCTGGGTGCCGCCCTTGCTGGTGTTGTCGATCAGGTACACGTTGTTGTAGGCGGTGTTGCGACCGAAACGCGCGTCTGCCGAAGCCCAGGCCTTCCCGGTCTTGGTGGGGTTCCAGTACAGCTGGCGCCCGTCCGGGCCGAGATAGGCGGCGGCAGGGTCATCACCGGGCGAGTTGATCTTGCCGATCCCCAGGCTCTTGTAGAACAGGCCATTCTTGACCTTGGTCACCATCAGCTCGGCCGAGAACACGGTATCCATCCAGCCGGTTTCGGTATCGAACGCCAGGTTGGCCTTCCAGATCGCAGGCAGCTTGAAGTCGTTGCCGACGAAATTGACGTTCTGCGCACCCGCGCTGCCGCCGCCCGGCGGCACGGTCTGGTGCAGGCCGTCCGGGTTGAACGGGAACAGTGCGTTGTAGCTGTTGAAGTTGTAGGAGGTGTAGTTGAAGCCCGTGGTGTTGAAGCTGTTGCCGATCCACACCTGCGGCGCGTCGCCCTGGAACAGGCCCACGCCACCGCGCAACTGCATCTGGCGATCATTGTTGAAGGTGTAGTTGAAACCGAAGCGCGGCTGGATCAGGAAGCCGCCACCGAACACCTTGCTGTTGTCATAGCCGAAGTAGGTGGATGCCGCCTGGTTGTAGGCCGGCGACGGGGTCGCCGTCGGCTTGTCGCCACGCAGACCGAAGGTCAAGGTCAGGTTGTTGTTGACGTACCAGGTGTCCTGCACGAACAGGCCCAGATTCTTGCTGTGATAATTCACCGCAATCGAGCCGGGTGACGTCTCGGCACTGTAGTTGTAGGAGCTGTACTTGCCGGCAGCGTAGTTGTTCAGGCCCCAGAAGGTGTAGGTGCCCCAGGAGTTGGCGCCGAAGTAGTTGTAGATCTGGTTGTCGCTGTAGTTGACGCCGAACTTCAGGGTGTGGTCACCCATCGTCCATGAACCGGATCCGTAGTAGTCCCAGGTCTTGGTGATCAGCGAATTGCCCTGGGTATTGGCTTCGGTTCCCAGGAAGATCGAATCGCCACTCGGGCTGGCTTCGGTTCCGCCGAAATAAATGCGGATGCTGGGTGCATTGGTTTCGGCGACGCGCAGCGCGGCGTAATCACGGTAAGACACCTTGAATTCGGTGCTGAAATTCTCGGTCCAGTCGCTGAACACCTGGCCCACCCAGCTTTCCACCGACTTCTGATGGGTGTACCAGTACGAGCTCAGCGAAACGCTGCTGCTTGCCATGCCCTGCACGCGCAGCTTGTTCTGCTCCAGCTTGCTGTAGCGCAGGCTGGCACGGTGGTTGTCGTTGATGTTCCAGTCCAGCTTCAGTGCGTACTCTTCCAGATCGGTGTTGGCATCGCTGGCCAGGCCACCGGCATTGATGCCGAAACCTTGCGAGATCTGCTGCGCACGGGCGATGTCGTTCTGGGTGATGACGGCACCGGTCTTGCCGAGTGCGGTGGTGCTGAGATCGGTGCCCGGCGCCTTCTGCTCGAACTTCTCGTAGTTCGCGAAGAAGAACAGCCTGTCCTTGACGATCGGGCCACCCAAGGTGAAGCCGTAGGTGGACTCGCTGTCGAACCCGGCAAACTTGCTGCCCACCGGGTTCTTGCCGAACCAACCCTTGTCGCGGTACTTGCCGTACAGCGAGCCATGGAAATCGTTGGTGCCCGATTTGGTCACCGCATTCACGGTGGCACCGGATGCCGACGGCGAGCTGACGTCATACCCGGACAGCTTGATGTCGATCGCCTCGATGGCTTCCATCGACACCGGCTGGCGACGGGTGGTCATGTTGTTGCCTTCCAGACCGAAGGTATCGCTGGCCGACACGCCATCGATCGAAACCGCGTTGTAGCGCGGGTTCTGGCCGCCGGCCGAAATCGTGCCCGAGGCACGATCGATGAAAGCCACGCGCGGGTCGAGGCGCATGAAATCCTGGATGTTGCCGCCGATCGACGGCAGCGATTCGATCGCGGTGCGATCGATATTCGTGCCGGTTCCCATCTTGGTCGCACTGAACACTTCCGAGCCCGAAACCCCCATCGCGACCACCGTGTCCATCGTGGTCACATTGGTGTTCAGCTGGGCATTGATGGTGTTGACCTGATCCAGGCCCAGGTACACGTTGTCCTGCGTCTTGCTGCCATCACCGGCCTTGGTGATCACCACGGTGTACGGGCCGCCCACGCGCAGGCCGCGGGCGTTGTAGCGGCCGCTGGCATCGGTGG
>JAGWUF010000008.1 GCA_028868545.1 Lysobacteraceae bacterium
GCGTTCCCTGCCCGAGCGACTGGCGGCGAATGATGCCGCAGGGGTGGCCGCATGACCGCGCCCGACCTGTTGCAGACGGCCCGCGCCGACATTGATCGCGCCCGTTCCCGATTGACTCAGTACGCCGACGAAACCGACAACCCGCTGCCGGGAGCCGTCGATGCCGCCGATCTGTTGGATGCAGCGCGCGATGCGCTGGGCGGTGACGCATGACCCAGAAACGACGAAGCCCGCACAAGGCGGGCAACGGGCACAAGCTGGCGGGCTGGGTGCTCTGCAATTCTACCGCGCTGGAAGCCGTGCTGGTGCTGGCGGTGCTGGCTGCCGCTGCTATCTGGCAGGGGGCGATCCGATGAAGTCATCCCGACCAATGAACGGACGGCAGGCCGTGGCCGCACTGCGCGGACTGTACGGGCGCGACAAGTCGCATCGACTGCCCGATAACTGGCGCGACCGCCTGCCCGCACCGGCGACGTACTACGGCCAGCATGTCGAAAAGCTTGGCAAGCCAAACGGCACCGGCTGGGCGCAAGGTCGCTGCCCCTTCCATGACGATCACAACGCCAGCCTGTCCGTGAGCCTGTCCGGCGAGCGTGGGCATTACCGCTGTTTCGCCTGCGGCGAACGCGGCGACATGGTGGGGTTTCACATGCGCCATACCGGGCTTGGCTTCAACGAAGCCGTACGCGACCTGCTGGGGGTACGGGCATGAACGCCGTCCTTCAATCCGATCATCCCGTCCTGCTGACGGCACTGGAAGCTGCCGACGCCGGGCTTGCCGTGGTGTGGCAACAAGGCAAGCGTGCCATCGCCACGGGCTGGAACAAGGGGCCTGCTCTGACCGCCGACGAACTGCAAAACACGTTCAGGCCGGGATTGAACTGTGCATTCCGGGCTGGGCCTACGTCACGGCTGCGCGGCTGGCCTGTTGCCGTTGTGGATGTGGACATCCGCAGCACCGACGATGCCGACCGCGAGGAAGCGCGCGCCGCATACAAGGCACTGGTGGGCGACCTGAAGCCGACCGTGCAGACGGGTGGCGGCGGCGTTCATCTGTATCTGCGGTTCCCGCCTGGCAGGCTGCCATCGGCTCCGGCCAGCGTGTTGAGGCAATCGGAAAAGCGGTTGCCATCCGAGGATCCGAACAAGCCGGGGAAACCGGCATGGACGATAGAACTACTGTCCGGCGAACACGCCGTGACGATGCCGCCGAGCGTTCATCCCAGTGGCAAGTCGTATCAGTGGAAGGCGTCGCTGGATGACGTGCAGGACGCGCCGGAATCGCTGCTGATGCTGCTGCCAGAGTCGCCATTGCAACCCGACGCAGGTCGTAGTGCGCCCGAGCCGCTGCGCCGCCCTGTGCCACCGGCAAAACCGTATCCGCTCAATGAACTGGGCGAAGTGCTGCGACCTGCGGCTGAGGCCATCCGTCGCGTGATTCAAGCGCCGGATGCCATCATCGGCGGCTCACTGCTGGCGGCGGCATCGCTGGCGGTACAGGCACAAGCGGACGTGCATATCGACGGTCGCGTTTATCCCTTGTCCCTGTGGCTGCTGAACGTCGCTGAATCCGGTGAACGCAAGTCTGCCGTGGATGCCGAGGCGATGCGAGCGGCGCGCGTGTACGAAGCCGAACTGGGCAAGGGCTACGAAGCCGAGATGGAGATCCACGCGGCGGAACTGGCGCAGTGGGAAGCTCAACGCGATGCCGCGAAGGCCGACGCCAAGAAAGCGAAGGGCGAAGGGTTGGCCGACAAGCTGCGCAAGCTCGGGCCGCCACCGCCTGCGCCGCTGCTGCCGCGCGTGACGGCCGCCGACTTCACGGCGGAGGGCATCTTCAAGCTGCTGGGCGCAGGCAGGCCGACCATCGGCGCGTTCACCGACGAAGCGGCGCTGGTGTTCGGCGGTCACGGCATGTCAAAGGAAACCGTGATGCGCACGGCGGGCACGTTGTGCAAGCTGTGGGATAACGGCAGCTTGGACAGGGTGCGATCCGGCGACGGCGCGCAGAAGTTGTACGGGCGCAGGTTCGCCTTGCACCTGCTGGCGCAACCCGTGATTGCCGAGCGCGCGCTGAGTGATGACGTACTCGCCGGACAGGGGTTTCTCGCGCGCTGCCTGCTGGCGTGGCCGCAAGGTACCGCAGGCAGTCGCGCCTATCGAGCCGAAAACCTGCGCAACGATCTGGCCGTGCAGCGCCTGGATAGCGTGCTACTGGACAGGCATCGCCAGTCGTTGCCGCTGGCGGAGGGCGAGCGGCAGACCCTGGCCCCGCGCGCGCTGGCGTTGGATGCCGATGCGAAGGCGGCATGGATCGCCCTGTATTCCGCCGTCGAAAGCCATTGCGGCCCCGGCCAGCACTTCGCGCAGGTGAAGCCGTGGGCATCCAAGACGCCAGAACAGGCGTTGCGCATCGCGGGCGTGTTGACGCTGTTGGAGGATGCAGGCGCGACCAGCATCACCGGGGCCACGATGGAGCGCGCGGCGGAGCTGGCGCTGTGGCATTTGAACGAAGCGGTACGGCTGGCCGGTACCGCTGAATTGTCGCCGGAAGTCCGCGACGCCGAAGCTCTGCTGGAATGGGCGCACGCGACCGGGCGCAACGTCATCTATTCCAGTGAGGCATTGCAGGTCGGCCCGAATCGTGTCCGCGAACGTGAGGTGTTTCTGTCTGCCATCGGCGAGCTGGTGCGGGCAGGCTGGGCAATCCCGGTTGACGGCGGGATGGTGCTGGACGGCAAACACCGTCGGCACGTCTGGCGCATCGCCCCGGCCAGTGAGGGCCGCTGACATGGGCCGGCTACTGGACGCACTGCGCGCGAAATCAGAATGTGGTGCCCGTGCTAATCCTGCTAATCCGCTAATCAGTCTGACCATCCCGGCTCCGATTAGCGGGATTAGCGGGATTAGCAGCGGGGGCGAATCTGAAAACGCGACACCCCGAGTCGCAGAGTCGCAAGAATCGCAGGGGGTACCCGCACGTCGCGCCCGCCTGCTGGCTCTTGCCATTGATGAAGGACTTGATGCCGACCTTATCCATGCACTGGCGGATGCCGACCTGCTGGCGATCCCCGCCGACTACACGAACAGGAATCTGCGGGCCTACCTGCGCGCGCTGGACGCTGACCGGCGGATGGATGCAGGCATGATCCCGCTGGACTGGGGCGAGCCGCACGCGCGCACCTGTGAAGCCTGCGGCCCGGTGCTGCTGTGGGAAACCTGCCCGGACGTGGTGAAGGCGTGTCCGTGGTGTTTCAGGCGCAAGGCGGGCAAGCGCATCCCCCGGCCACGGGTGCAGGTAGCCAATGGCGTGCTGAACGGCTTCACCGACAAGGGCGTGACACCGGCCATGCGTGAAGTGCTGTTGGCGATGAGGGGGCAATCATGATCGACGCACTATTGACGGGGAAGCTCGCCGCCGATCCCAAGCCCGGCACGGCCCGCAACGGCAACCCCTACGCGACGGCGCGCGTGCTGGTGCCGATGGGCGAGGATCGCCTGCATGTCGCCGTGATTACCTTTGATGCCGCGACCGTGGCCGGGCTGCTGGCGCTGTCTGCTGGTGACGCCGTGGCGCTGGCGGGTGAACTGACCCCGAAAGTCTGGACGCCGACCGATGGCGATCCGCGCGCGTCCGCCGACCTGAAGGCCCATGCACTGCTGACCCCGTACCATGTCACCCGCAAGCGCACGGCCATGCAGGGGGTGGGCAATGGCTAGCGGCTGGCGTCCCTGTATCGAGTCTGCCCTGTGCCTTGACCTGCTGCGGCTGCTGCGGACGCGGTGCATCGTGCCGGGTTGCACGTCATCCGGCACGCTGACTTGGACGCGGGACGGGCGGGAGCATGTCGCCAGTGTTGGCTATCGCGCCGACCTTGGCGAAGCCTCCGGCACGCTGACCCTTGCTTACCGTGCCGACGGGCAGGACGCGCAGGACGTTATCCCGCTATCCACGGTGGCGAACAATTACGGTGGGCGTAACTGGTTCATGCACTGTCCGGCAACCGGCAAGCGCGCGCGGAAACTGTACAAATGGAATGGCCTAGCTCACTTCCGACACCGCGACACCGTGCGGCCCCGGCCTACCTACGCAAGCCAACGGGATAGCGGCACTGAACGCGTCAACCGTCAACGCTGGGCATTGCGGCGAAAAATGGGCGACGACCGCAGCGACTTGTTCAGCGAGCCGTGGAAGCCGAAAGGCATGCACTGGCGGACGTATGAGCGCCACGCCGCACGCGATGCCGAGCTAGGAGCGGAGGACGCGCACCTGTTGGCCGGGTTGCTGGCGCGCATGGGCTGCCCGCTGGAAGGGTTTAGCGGCGATCTGGCAGTCAATCTAGGTTCGCCAGCGCGCGCGCGTATGACTACGGGCGACAAGCCGCGAAAACAGGCAAACCCACGCCTGCGCGTCCAGTGTGGCGCAACAAGACACCGCGACGGCCAACCCTGCCAAGCCAAGAGCGAGCCGGGCAAGCGCCGCTGCCGGTTCCATGGTGGCCGCAGCACCGGCCCCAAGACGGAGGCAGGCAAGGCCCGCGCGCTGGCCAACCTGCGGCAGTACCGGGAGCCGCCGATGATCGTCGGGAACTGACCGAATGCGGACACAAACGGGCACCATACGGGCACCAAGCTGAACAAGCGGCAGGAAGGGTGCCCAAACGAAAAAGCCCCGCAATGGCTGAAACTGTTGCAGGGCTTACGTTTTACGTGGTGGCTCGGGACGGAATCGAACCGCCGACACGGGGATTTTCAATCCCCTGCTCTACCAACTGAGCTACCGAGCCATCGCTGTCGCGAGCCGCGCATGATACGGGTTGCGGGCGGCCTGGGCAAGCGGTTCCGAAGGCCTTCGTGGATTTCCTGGCGAATGCAGCGCAAATGTCGTGCGGGTAAGCTCGGGTTCCGGGTGGATGCGGGATGATGGCTCTGTCCCGCCGATCGGAGGTGTGCCATGAACGCGATCATGAGATCCCTGCTGGTGCCGATGCTGGCCGTGTTCGGGCTGTCGGCCTGTGCGTCGACCCGGATCAGCGACAGTGACAAGCTGGCGCTGTACCAGCGCCACGCCGGTGCACCGGTGAAGCAGGTGCGGTATTACGACCCGATGGGTTGGGACCGGGTGGACGATCAGCATCTGGTGCTGCAGATGCGGCCGCGCGAGTCGTGGTTGCTCACTCTGGCCGGGCCGTGCCTGGGCTGGGGCATGAGCTCGCCGTTCGTGGGCGTGTCCAGCTTCAACGGAATGACCTTGTCCACCTTCGACAAGATCCTGGTGCCGGGCGTGCCGGGGGGGTGCATGATCCGCGAGATCCGGCCGCTGGACATGAAGGCGATCCGGGCCGGCGAGGATGCGCTGCGCGCGCGAACCCGGGCGCCGGTTCAGGTTTCCGGGACGTAACCGGGCGGCCGTTCGGTGCCGCCTTCGAACAGGTATTTCACCATCTGCGCTTCAAGGAAGGCGCGGTGTTCGGGGTTCATCGGCGAGATGCGATTCTCGTTGATCAGCATGGTCTGGTGCGCCAGCCAGCGCTGCCAGGCCGGCTTGCCGACGGTATCGAACACGCGTTTGCCGGCGGCGCCGGGCCATGGCTGGAAGTCCAGGCCGTCGGTGTCGATGTCATCCACCACACAATGCACCTTGCGTGTCATGGGATGTGTTCCTGAAGCAGTTTCCGGATGGGGGCGGGCAGGCCGATGGCGGGCAGTTCGCCGCGTTCGGCCCAGCGCAGGCTTGCATTATCACCGATGGCCGCGCGCAGGCCGTTGACCACGATCAGCTGCGGCTGGATGTGCAGGCGGAAGTGGCTGAAGCCGTGAAGGAGGGCGGGCAGGGCGCGGGCGTTCGCGACGTCGCCGTCGAGCTGCTGCGTGGCCCAGTGCCGCGCTGCGTCGTTGTCATCGAATTCCGGCAGCGACCACAGCGCGGCCCAGATGCCGGTGGGTGGCCGGCGTTGCAGCAGCACGCGGCCTGCGGCATCGACCGCGATCCACATGTGTGCTTGCCGTTGCGGCAAAGGCTTGCCGGGCTTGGGCGTGGGCAACTCGGTGGTGCGATCCTCGATCCGCGCCACGCACACGGCCTGCAGCGGGCAGAGCACGCAGGCGGGGTTGGCGCGGGTGCACAAGGTGGCGCCGAAGTCCATTTGCGCCTGCGTCCAATCGGCCAGCCGCGTGGCCGGCAGCAGGGTTTCGGCCAATGCCCACAATTGTTTTTCGATGGCTGGCGTGCCCGGCCAACCGCTGATCCCGAATACCCGGCACAGCACGCGCTTGACGTTGCCGTCGAGGATCGGCGCGGCGTCGCCCCAGGCCTGCGACAGGATCGCGCCGGCGGTGCTGCGGCCGATGCCGGGCAGCGCGATGAGGGCATCGAGGTCGCGCGGCAAGTCGCCGCCGTGGCGTTCCATGCACAGCTTTGCCGCGGCGTGCAGATTGCGGGCGCGGGCGTAGTACCCCAGCCCTGACCACAGCGCCAGCACCTGGTCTTGCGGCGCGTGCGCCAGTGCCGGCAAGTCGGGCAGGGCATCGACGAAGCGGTTGAAGTAGCCCGCCACCACGCCCACCTGGGTCTGCTGCAGCATGATTTCGCTCAGCCACACGCGATAGGGCGTGCGTGGATGCTGCCAGGGCAGGTCGTGGCGACCGTGGCGGTCGAACCAGGCCAGCAGGCGCGGCGCGAAATCGGTGGCGGTACTCATCGCGCTGAGGGGGGCTCGTCAAGCTGGATGTCCACGCCCTCCAGGGTCACGCCATCCAGCTTGATGCGCGGTGTCGTCAGCGTGCCGGTCAAGGGCGGCAGGGGGGGGCCGGTAGCGCCGGAGTCCAGCCATGCCAGCACGTCGGGCAGGCGGAAGCGGGCCTCGAAACGGGTGGCGTCGCGGCGCAGGGACAGATTGGCGGCATCACCGAACGCCAGTGCGCCCTGATAGCGCACGCTGAATGGCATTGGCGACTGCGAGGCCGCCAGCGGCGCGGGCAGGGCCGGCCAATCCCGTGGCCAGTGCGCCAGATGGCCGTCCAGTTGCAGGCGCAGCCGTTGCCCCAGTGTCACGCTGCCGCGTGCCTGCGCGTTCGGCAGCAATTTTCCGTCGCCGGTCAGTACCACGGTGGCCGGCACGAACCGCCAGCTGGCATTGTTGAACGCCATCGGCCCGTGCAGGCCCAGCCGGAACGGCAGCCGCGTCGGGCCAGCTTGATAGTGCCCGGCCAGGCCCAGCCTGGCCGGTTGCAGCAGCGCCGAATCCCTGCCGATGCGCAGCGGGCCGGCCAGGAACACCTGCATCGGCGCCTGCCAGCCGGCACCTTGCAGCTGCATTTTTCCGATGCCGGCAATGCCCGCGCGCTGTCCGTCCAGCAGGCGTTGCGGGGTGACCAGGCTCACCGCCAGATCCACCGGGATGGCCAGCGGCGGGGCCTGGTAGCGGCCCTGCACATGTGCACGCAGGCGCTGCCGGGGTTGCAGGTCGGGGATGTCGATGGCCAGTTGGTCGATGCGCCAATCGTCGTTGTCGATGCGGCCATCACGCACATGCAGGCCGTGGGTGAGGGCGGGAATGCGGGTTGTCGACGGCGGCCGCGTGGCCAGCCAGCGTTGCAGGGCCGGCAGGTTCAACACCGGCGATTCCAGCACGATGCGCTGCAGGGTGAGTTCATCGCCCAGGCTGCGCACGGTGCGCCAGGGCAGTGCTAGATAGAGACGCTTGGCTTGCAGCAGCGGTGCGGCATCGCCGGGGCGGCGCGCCACCGCATCGTGCAGCTCCAGGTGCGGGGTGCCACGCAGGCGGTAGTCGATGGATTGCGCGGTGATGTCCAGGCCCAGCGCGTTGCCCGCCTGCCACAGCAGCAGGCGGCCGGCGTTTCGTGGTTGCAGCAGCCAGATCGTCAGCAGCAGGGTGATGCCCGAAACTAGCAGCAGCCGTCGCCGCCGCCGCAAGCGCGAGCGGGGTGCGGCGGCGGTGTTCATCCGTTGCCCAGCGACTCGGGCAGCAGCGCATCGACGAAGGCCTCGGCATCGAACACGCGCAGGTCTTCCGGGCGCTCGCCGATGCCGGCGTAGCGGATCGGGATGCCGAATTCGCGCGCCAGCGCGAACACCACGCCACCCTTGGCGGTGCCGTCGAGCTTGGTGACCACCAGTCCCGTCACCGGAATTTTCTCGTTGAACTTGCGGACCTGGTTGATCGCGTTCTGGCCGGTGGTGCCGTCGATCACCATCAGTACCTCGTGCGGCGCTTCGGCGTCGAGCTTGCGCAGCACGCGCGCCACTTTCGCCAGTTCGTCCATCAGCCCGCCCTGGGTGTGCAGGCGACCGGCGGTGTCGGCAATCAGGACCTCGGTGCCGCGCGCACGTGCGGCTTGCAGCGCGTCGAACGCCACCGAAGCGGCGTCGGCATTCTGGCCCTGCGCCACCACGGCGACGCCGTTGCGCTCGCCCCAGGCCTGCAACTGCGCGACGGCGGCGGCGCGGAAGGTGTCGCCGGCCGCCAGCATCAGGCTGCGGCCCTCGTCCTTGTAGCGGCGCGCCAATTTGCCGATCGTGGTGGTCTTGCCGACGCCGTTGACGCCGATGGTGAGCAGCACGAAGGGTTTTTTCGATGCGTCGATCTGCAGCGGCACCGCGACCGGGCGCAACAGCGCCAGCAGCTCGCCGCGCAGCGCTGCCAGCAGCGCCCGGGCATCGGCGAATTCGCGCGCCTGCATCCGCTTGCGCAGGTTCTCCACCAATTGGGTGCTGGCGGTGACGCCGACGTCGGCGGTGAGCAGGGCGGTTTCGATATCGTCCAGCAGGGCATCGTCGAGGATGGGGTTGCGCCCGAACAGCTCGGCGATGTCGCGGGTCAGGATGCTGCCGATGCGCTGCCGCCAGCCGGGCTTGCCGGCGGGGGCGGGAGGCGCTTCGGCTGGAGATTCCGTCGGAGATTCCGTAGGAAAGTCCGGCGGCAGCGTTGTGGCCTGGTCGGTTGCCGCCACCGCAGGCGCATCGGGCCGGGCCGGTTGCGGCGGGGGCGTTTGCGGGTCGGTTGGCTTGCGGCGGAACCAGCTGAGCATGTTGCCGTGGGAATGTCGGAAAATGGCCGGCATGGTAGCACCCGCCCCCCGCCTGAACCGATGAACAAGACCCGCGCAACCCCTTCGCGCAGCACCCCCGGCAGCGTCCGCATCATCGGCGGTCAATGGCGCGGCACGCGCCTGCCGGTGCCCGATCGCCCGGGCCTGCGTCCCACCTCCGACCGCGTGCGCGAGACCCTGTTCAACTGGCTGCAGCCGGTGCTGTCGGGCGCGCGGGTGCTGGATCTGTTCGCCGGCAGCGGTGCGCTGGGGCTGGAAGCGGCGTCGCGTGGTGCTGCACAGGTGCAGCTGGTGGAAGCTGACCCAGGCCTTGTACGGGCCCTGCAGGAAGCAGTGGTGAGGCTGCATGCACAGGATCAGGTGGCGGTGCAGGCGGGCGATGCGCTGGCTTTCCTGCGCGCGCCGGTGGCGACGTCTTGCGACATCGCCTTCGTCGACCCGCCGTTCGCGGACGGGCTGTGGCCGGCGGTGCTGGCCCTGCTGCCAGCCAGGATGGCAGCCGACGGCTGGATCTACCTTGAAAGTCCGGCCGACCAAAGCCCGCAAATGCCCGCAGATTGGGCGCTGCATCGCGAAAACCGCACCCGCGATGTGCGCTATGCGCTGTATCGTCGCGTTACACTCCAAGTTCCTCTGCAATCGTGCGGCACGGCAACGACATGAGCGTGGCAACGCGGACCGCGGTTTATCCCGGTACCTTCGACCCGATCACCAACGGCCACCTGGATCTGGTGGCGCGGGCCGCGCCGTTGTTCGAGAAGCTCGTGGTCGGCGTGGCCGCCAGCCCGAGCAAGGGGCCGGCGTTGCCGCTGGATTTGCGCGTGCAGCTGGCCCGGCAGGCGTTGGCCCAGCACGGCAACGTGGAGGTGCTCGGCTTCGATTCACTGCTGGCGCATTTCGTCCGCGACAGCGGTGCCGGCGTGCTGCTGCGCGGCCTGCGCGCGGTGTCGGATTTCGAATACGAATTCCAGATGGCAAGCATGAACCGCCATCTCATTCCCGAGGTCGAGACGCTGTTCCTGACCCCGGCCGAGCAATACGGTTTCATTTCGTCGTCGCTGGTGCGCGAAATTTCGCGTCTTGGCGGTGATGTATCCGGCTTCGTGCCGCCGGCGGTGGCGGCGGCATTGGAAGCCCACCGGCGAGGCGGCATGCCATGATTTTGTGGCTCCGCGCTCGCGTCCATCACTACGTACTTTTCTTCAGGGGTATGCCATGAACATGTTCTCGCGTTTGCTCGTCGTTGCCTGTCTTGTGCTGCCGTTCACCGCCTGCAAGAAGGCCGAGGCACCCAAGACCGAAGCGGTTGCCGCCGTGGCGTTGCCCACCAGCAGCGAACAGAAGGATTGGAAGCCGTATCTGGAATACAAGCTGACCCCGTACATGACCGGCATCACCAGCAGTCCGTTCGTGTACTTCCTGCCCAAATCCGATGTCGAAGGTTTTGGCGGCATGTACCAGCGCCAGCTGGAGAAACTGGAAGGTGATCTGGGGCGCGGCATCATCGAAGGCAACATGCTGGTGTTTGCTTCGCCGGATCCGGAAAAGGAAGTCGAAATGATCGAAACCGCCTTCAAGGCCGTGCCTGCCGGCAGCATGAAGGGGGTGAAGGTGGTCTTCATCGGCACCGGTGTGCTGGGCGAACGCGTCAAGGCGGCAGTGGAGCCGGCCGGCTGCAATTACATCTTCGAAGAAGCCAAGTGAGTGTTTCGCGCATGGCCACCGGGAGGTGGCCATGCAGCGTGGTCTTCCCCTTCGGCTTGCGCCGGGCGGGAACGATGAACTGAAGTCATGGCACTGAAAATCAACGAGTTGTGCATCAACTGCGATGTCTGCGAGCCGGCCTGCCCGAATCGGGCGATTTCGATGGGGCCGGACATCTACCTGATCGATCCCGCCTTGTGCACCGAATGCGTGGGTCATTTCGATGAACCGCAATGCGTGATGGTGTGCCCGGTGGAATGCATCGACCCCGACCCCGAACATCCCGAAACGCAGGCGCAATTGCTGGACAAGCTGGCGCGTCTGCAAGCAGAAGGAACCGCGCCATGAAGCGTTTTACCGGTGTTGCCGTTGGCCTGCTGCTGCCGGTCGTGGCCTGGGCGCAGTCACCGCCGGTGCCCGCGCATCCGCCGGGTGCCGCCATTGCCTCGGCCCACGCGTTGGCCACGCAGGCCGGCATGGAGGTCATTCGCGATGGCGGCAATGCCTTCGACGCGGCGGTGGCGGTGTCGGCGGCGCTGTCGGTGGTCGAGCCGATCAGCTCCGGTCTGGGTGGTGGCGGGCTTTGGTTGCTGCACGATGCAAGAACCGGCCGCGATGTCTTCGTGGATGGGCGCGAAACCTCGCCGGCGGCGGCCACGCCGGACAAGTTCCTCGACAAGAACGGCGCACTGGATCCCAACCGCGCGCAGAACGGCCCGTGGTCGGCCGGCATTCCCGGCTTGCCTGCGCTGCTGGTGCACGTGGCGGAAAAATACGGCAAGTTGCCGTTGACCCGCTCCCTGGCGCCGGCAATTCGGATCGCGCGCAACGGGTTTCCGGTATACCCGCGGATGGCCGGCGGCTATCAGGCCAAGCGTGCGGTGATGGATCGCTATCCTGGTACCCGGGCCGTGTTTTCGCCCGGCGGCAAACCCATCTCGACGGGCGAGACCTTCCGCCAGCCCGACCTTGCCAAGACCCTGGAGCGCTTGGCACGGCAGGGCTTCGACGGGTTCTATCGCGGCCAGACCGCGCAGCGACTGGTGGCTGGCGTCAACGCCCAGGGCGGGCAGTGGACTGGCCAGGAGTTGGCCAGCTATCGCATCAAGGAGCGTGACCCGATCCGCTTCCGTTACCACGGCTGGGACATCACCACCGCGCCGCCGGTGTCCTCGGGCGGCATCGCGCTGGCGCAGATGCTGCAGATCCTCGAACCCTACGACCTCAAGGCGCTGCCGGAAGCGCAGCGCGTGCATCTGGTGGTGGAATCGATGCGCCGCGCCTATCGCGACCGCACCTTCTACCTCGGTGATCCGGATTTCGTGAAGGTGCCGCAAAAGCTGTTGACCAGCGCCGACTATGCCGCCGGCCTGCGCGCCTCGATCAACCCCGACAAGGCCACCCCCAGCAACCTGCTGTCGGGCGCGCCGACCCCGCTGGAAGACGAGGAAACGACGCACTTTTCGATCATCGATGCCGAGGGCAACCGCGTCGGCGCCACCCAGACCGTGAACCTGCTGTACGGTTCCGGCCTGATCCCGCCCGGCACCGGCGTGCTGCTGAACGACGAGATGGATGACTTTGCGCTCAAGCCAGGCACCCCCAACGCCTTCGGCGTGATGGGCTACGAGGCCAATGCCCCCAAGCCGGGCAAGCGCATGCTCAGTTCGATGACGCCCACCTTCATGGAATCGAAAGACAAGGTGGCCGTGCTGGGGACGCCCGGCGGCAGCCGCATCATCACCATGGTGCTGCTGGGCATCCTGGGCTATGACGATGGGCTGGATGCACGGCAGGTGGCGGCCCTGCCGCGTTACCACCACCAGTGGCTGCCCGACGTGATCGACGCCGAGCCGGGCGCGATTTCCGCGGATGCCGGCAAGGCGTTGCAGGCGATGGGTCACGCCATCGACCTGCCGCCAGCGCAGGCCGAAGGCGGGCGCGGTTCCAGCCACGTCTGGGGCAATTTGCAGACGGTGGAATGGGACAAGCGCAGCAACCGCCTGCAAGGCGGCACCGACCCGCGCAATGAAGTGGGCAAGGCCGACGTCATCACCCAGCCGTAAACCGCGCCATGCGAAGCTTGCTGCCATGAAACTCTGGTCGATCAGCGGCAACACGCAGAAACTCGATGGCGGCGCGATGTTCGGCAATGCCCCGCGCGCGTTGTGGCAGCGCTGGGTGCAGGTGGATGCGCAAAACCGCATCGATCTGGCCTGCCGCGCGCTGCTGGCCTCCCCGGTGGCCGGCAAGGCGGTGCTGTTCGACGCCGGCATCGGCACCTTCTTCCCGCCGCAGTTGCGGGAACGCTACGGCGTGGTGGAAGAGCGCCACGTGCTGCTGGACTCGCTGGAGCAGGCCGGTTTCAGCCACGAGGACATCGACGTGGTGGTGCTGTCGCATCTGCATTTCGATCATGCCGGCGGCCTGCTGGCACCGTGGGCGGACGGGCACGCACCGGCATTGCTGTTTCCCAACGCCACTTTCGTCGTCGGCAAGGCCCACTGGCAGCGTGCCTTGCACCCGCACCCGCGCGATCGCGCCAGTTTCATTCCCGAGCTGCCGGGCCTGCTGCAGGCCAGCGGACGGCTGGAACTGGTGGAAGGCGACCATTCGCAGGTGCTGGGCGATGCCGTGCGCTTTCACCACAGCGATGGCCACACCCCCGGCCTGCTGCTGGCCGAAATCTGCGGCCCGCGCCAGGTGGACGGGCAGGCGCATGGCGGGGTGGTGTTCTGTGCCGACCTGATCCCCGGCCAACCATGGGTGCACGTGCCGATCACGATGGGCTACGACCGTTGTGCGGAAACCCTGATCGACGAGAAGACCGCGTTCCTGCAGGACATGCTGGCGCGCGACGTACGCCTGTTTTTCACCCACGACGCCGGTTGCGCCCTGGCGCAGGTGGTGCGTGACGAGAAAGGGCGGTTTGGTACCGCGCATGCGCATGCGGAACTGCATGCGCGGGCGCTGGCGCAGTAGCGTTGCGGGGCGCGGTACATCCGCGCCAATCATTCAATCCACCGGCGTACCGAACAGCCGGTCACCGGCATCGCCCAATCCGGGGTGGATATACGCGTTCTCGTCCAGCCGCTCATCGATGGCGGCCACGTAGACCTCGATGTCCGGATGCGCGGCTTCCAGCGCGCGCAGGCCTTCCGGCGCGGCCACCAGGAAGATGCACTTGATGCGCGGGCAGCCGGCATCCTTCAGCAGCTGGATGGCGGCCACGGCGCTGCCGCCGGTGGCCAGCATCGGGTCGATCAGCAGGGCGGTGCGTTGCTCCATGCGGTCGGCCAGGCGCTGGTAATAGCCTTCCGGCTGGTGCGTGGTTTCGTTGCGGCGCAGCCCCACCACGCTCACCGGCGCGGCCGGCAACAACGCCTGCACGCCAGGCAGGAAGCCGAGGCCGGCACGCAGGATCGGCACCAGGGTCAGGTCTTCGCCGCGCACGTGCTCGACCTGCAGCGGGCCTGCCCAGGTCTGCACCGTCATCGACTCGGTGGGCAGGTCGCGGGTGGCTTCGAAGGCCAGCAACGCGGCGATTTCGCCGGCAAATTGGCGGAAGTGCACCGGGTCGGTGCTGATGTCGCGCAGCTTGCCCAATTTGTGGCGTACCAGCGGGTGATCGACTTCGACGATTTTCATGAAGATGTGTCTGCCAATGAAAACGGGGCGGCCCTGCGGCCACCCCGTCAGCGTATACCGTCGATGCCGGAACGTCAGCCGGCGCGCGGGCCTTCCAGGATCGCGCGCTTGACCATGCCCACCACCAGCTTCAATTCGTCTTCGGTGATCGCAAATTGCGGGGTGAAGCGCAGCGAATTTTCGCCACCGTGGATCACGCCGATGCCGTGCTCGCGCATCCATTCTTCGGTGGAGCCGGCACCGTAGCCCTTGAACTGCTTGGTCAGCTCGCAGGAGAACAGCAAGCCGGTGCCCTGCACCTTGGTGATCGGGCCGTTCAGCTCGTCCTTCAGCGCTTCCAGCAACGCCAGCGCATCGCGGCCGCGTTGCTGGATGTTGGCGCGCAGTTCGGGGGTGAGCGAGGCCAGCACGGTGCAGGCCACGTCCAGCGCGCGCGGGTTGGCGGTCATGGTGTTGCCGTACAGCCCGCGCTTGTAGATGCCGGCCGCGGCTTCACTCATCGCCAGCACCGACAGCGGGTACTGGCCGGCGTTGAGCGCCTTGGAATAGGTTTCCATGTCCGGCGCTTCGGCCTGCTCGAAGCCGGGGTAATCGACGATCGACAGGTAGCCGGTGGCGCGCAGGCCGGCCTGGATCGAATCCACCAGCAGCAGGCTGCCGTGGGCGCGGGTCAGCTCGCGGGCGAGGTTGTAGAAGTCCACCGGCACGCTGCGGCCGGGGTCGCCTTCGCCCATGACGGGTTCCAGGAACATCGCCTCGATGAACCAGCCGTTGACGTCGGCCTCGGCGAAGATCTTGCGCAGGGCGTCGGTGTCGTACGGGGCCACGGTCAGCACCGAATCCTCGCCGCGGAAGCTGGCCAGGTGCTGGATGTAGGTCTTGCGGCTGGAGTCGGAGTACAGCGCCGGGCGCTCGGTGCGGCCGTGGAAGGCGCCCTTCACCACCAGCCGCTTGATCGTCTTGCCGGCGTGGCGCGCGCCGGCGTCGGTCTGAACCTTGGCGTTGGCGTCGACAATGCGCGAAGCCAGCGACACCGATTCGGAGCCGGAGTTCAGGCACATGAAGGACGCGTAGGGGCAACTCCCCCGGGTTTGGCCGATTTCCTTGCGCATCGCATTGGCGAAGCGCAGCTGCGAGACGTGCGGGGTCATGATGTTGGCCATCGCCTGCGGCTTGCTCATCGCCGCGATCACGGCCGCCGGTGCGTGGCCCAGGCCCAGCATGCCGTAGCCGCCGGTGTCGTACAGCACCGCGCCCTTCAGGGTGACGATCCACGGCCCGCGCGCGGTCAGCGCCACGTAGGGGTTGGTGGCGTCGGCGGCGTAGAAGTTGACGAAACCGGCCTGCACCTGTGCTGCCTGCGCGTTTTCGTCCAGTGCCAGCAGCTGCGGGAACTCGTGGCTGATCTGCGCGTATTCCTGCGCGGCGGCGGCAACGGCTTCGCCCAACTGCGGGTCACGCGCGGCGAAGTCGAGCAGGGTGGCGTCGTCCAGCCCGGTGGTGCGGGCCTTGCCGTACGCGCGCAGGGGGGCGAGGGTGTCGATCAGGCTCATGGGTGTCTCCCGTCCGGGGCCGTGCCGCAAGAAGGCGGCTGGCGAAACCTGACATTATGGCGGGATCGACGTCATAAGGTAGGGTGGATTCGCCTTGAATGCCGAGCAAATTGGGCGAATTGACGTTATCATTCGTCGATATGCGAATTTCTCCTGCCGACGAACAACTTCTGTCCCTGCTCCGCGAGGACGCCCGCGCCGCCACCGCCGACATCGCCCGCCGGCTGGGCCTGTCGCGCACCACCGTGCAGAACCGCATCGCGCGACTGGAACAGCAAGGCGTGATCCGCGGCTACACCGTGCGCATCGACGACGAGCTGGAGCGCAGCCGCATCCGTGCGCACATCCTCATCACCCTGCGGCCCAAGCAGATGACCGCGGTGGTGAAGGCGCTGCAGGCCATGCACGAGGTGCGCGTGCTGTATTCGATCAGCGGCGACAACGACTTGATCGCGCTGGCGGTGACCTCCACGGTGGGCGAGATGGACGTGCTCACCGACCGCATCGGCGTGATCGACGGGGTGGAGCGCACCAATACCTCGATCATCCTGTCCACCAAGTTCGAACGCTGACGCGGCTTACAATGCGCGGTTCCCCGACCGCGCCCGTTTCCTTGAAAACCGCCGATTTCCACTACGACTTGCCGCAAGAGCTGATCGCCCAGGTGCCGCTGCCGGAGCGTTCGGCCAGCCGCCTGTTGCATGTGCCGCCGGGCGAAGCGGCCTTCGCCGACCTGCAGGTGCGCGACCTGCCTTCGCTGCTGCAGCCGGGCGATCTGCTGGTGTTCAACGACACCCGGGTGATCCCGGCGCGGCTGTTCGGTGCCAAGGCCACCGGCGGGCGGGTGGAGATCCTGATCGAGCGCCTGCTGCCGAACAACGAAGCGCGGGTGCAGCTGGGCGTGAGCAAGCCACCGCAGATCGGCAGCCGGATCGCACTGGATGCCGGCGGCGAGGCGGAGGTGCTGGCGCGCCTGGAGGACGGTTTCTGGCAGCTGCGCTTCCATGTCGAGCGTGCGCTGGAAAGCTGGTTGCAGCACGCCGGCCAACTGCCGTTGCCGCCCTACATCGAACGCCGCCCGGATGCGGCCGACGCCGAACGCTACCAGACCGTGTTCGCGCGCGAGACCGGCGCGGTGGCCGCGCCCACCGCCGGCCTGCATTTCGACGCGGCGTTGCTGGACGCGCTGCGCGCGCGCGGGGTCGAGTTCGGCCACGTCACCCTGCACGTCGGCGCCGGCACCTTCCAGCCGGTGCGGGTGGACGACGTGCACAAGCACCGCATGCACAGCGAATGGATCAACGTCGGCGCGGAGCTTGTCGCCAAGGTGCGGCGCACGCGCGCGGCCGGCGGGCGGGTGATTGCCGTGGGCACCACCGTGGTGCGCGCGCTGGAAAGCGCGATGGTCGATGGCGAGCTGTTGCCGTTCGCCGGCGACACCCGCATCTTCATCTTCCCCGGCTACAAGATCCGCAGCATCGACGCGCTGATGACCAACTTCCACCTGCCCGAATCGACCCTGCTGATGCTGGTGTCGGCGTTCGCCGGGAAGGAACGGATGTTCGCCGCCTATGAACATGCGGTGCGCGAGCGCTACCGTTTCTTCAGCTACGGCGATGCGATGTTGCTGTGGCCGCAGGAGGTTTCCGCATGAGCCGTATGTCCTTCCAGCTTCTGCGTACCGACGGTGCGGCCCGCCGCGGCCGCATCGCCTTCCCGCGCGGGGTCATCGAAACGCCGGCGTTCATGCCGG
The DNA here is from genome assembly GCA_028868545.1 of Lysobacteraceae bacterium. Lineage (GTDB taxonomy): Bacteria > Pseudomonadota > Gammaproteobacteria > Xanthomonadales > Xanthomonadaceae > Thermomonas. The sequence goes on from JAGWUF010000008.1 coordinate 17,731, forward strand.
TGGGGACCTACGGCTCGGTGAAGGGCGTGCTGCCGCAGCAGGTGCGCGAGCTGGGCGCGCAGATCATCCTCGGCAACACCTTCCACCTGTTCCTGCGGCCGGGGCTGGAGGTGATCGAGGCGCACGGCGGGCTGCACGGCTTCGCCCGCTGGGACGGGCCGATCCTCACCGACTCCGGCGGCTTCCAGGTGTTCTCGCTGGCGCACCGCCGCAAGATCACCGAAGCCGGCGTCACCTTCGCCGCGCCCACCGATGGCCGCAAGGTGTTCCTCGGACCGGAAGAGTCGATGCACATCCAGAAGGTGCTGGGCAGCGACATCGTGATGATCTTCGACGAATGCCCGCCGGTGAACGACAAGCACGGCCAGCCGGTGCACCGCCGGGTGGTCGAGAAGTCGATGGAGCTGTCGCTGCGCTGGGCCGAACGCTCGAAGAAGGCGCACGAAGGCAACGACGCGGCACTGTTCGGCATCGTCCAGGGTGGCGTGCACCACGACCTGCGCACGCTGTCGGCGGCGGGACTGCAGCAGATCGGCTTCGACGGTTATGCCGTGGGCGGTCTTGCGGTGGGCGAGAGCGAGGACGAGCGCAATGCCATGCTGGACCACACCTGCCCGCAGCTGCCGCAGGATCGCCCGCGCTACCTGATGGGCGTGGGGCGGCCGGAAGATCTGGTGGAAGCGGTGGCGCGCGGCATCGACATGTTCGACTGCGTGATGCCCACCCGCAACGCCCGCAACGGCCACTTCTTCACATCCACCGGCGTGGTGCGCGTGCGCAACAGCCAGTACGAGCACGACCTGCGCCCGATCGAGGAGGGCTGCGACTGCGTGGCCTGCGCCGGCGGCTTCAGCCGCAGCTACCTGCGCCATCTGGATCGCTGCAACGAAATGCTGGCGCCGATGCTGGGCACCCTGCACAACCTGCGCTATTACCAGCGGCTGATGGCGCAGATGCGCGATGCCATCGCGACGGGAACTTTCACGGAGTTCCGCGAGTCTTTCCACGCCATGCGCGGCTGATGGCCGTCGCCGGGGGATGGCAGGGGCAAGGCATGGCATAATCCCCGGCTGGCCTTGGCTGTCCTTTTGGGTCACCCTTCGTTTTCGCTGACACGGATTCCCGATGAACCCGCTTGAATTCCTGCTCGACCTGATCGTTCCCGTGGCCCATGCCCAGACCGCAGCACCGGCTGCCGGCCCGGGCGGCATGATGTCCACCCTGCTGTTCCCCGTGATCCTGATCGCGATCATGTATTTCCTGATGATCCGTCCGCAGATGAAGCGGCAGAAGGAACACAAGGCGATGCTGGACAAGCTGGGCAAGGGCGACGAGGTGATCACCAACGGCGGCATCGCCGGCACCGTGGTCAACATCGGCGAGGCTTTCATCACCGTGGAAGTGGCCAGCGGCGTGCAACTGCGCGTGCAGAAGGGCGCAATCGCCAATGTGCTGCCCAAGGGCACGTTGAAATCGGCCTGATTCGCTCTACCCATTCGTCACGACAAGAACTGATGCCGAAACGGCGTCGAGCAGGATCCTGCAATGCTTGAATTCCCGCGCTGGAAACATGTCCTCATCATTCTGATTCTGGCGGTCAGCGTGCTGTACGCACTGCCCAACAAGTATCAGAAAGATCCTTCCGTGCAGATCAACGCCAACCGTGGTGCCCAGATCGACGATGCCTTGAAGTCGAAGGTCGTGGCCATGCTGGATGCGGCCAAACTCGAGCCCAAGGCGGTTGCGAAGGAAGGCGACAGCCTGGTGGTGCGGATGCATTCGCTGGATGACCAGACCCGTGCCAACGACCTGATCCGCGAAAAGATCGGCGAAAACTACACGGTGGCATTGAACCTGGCTTCCACCGTGCCGGCCTGGCTGACCAAGGTCGGTGGAAAACCCATGGTGCTGGGCCTGGATCTGGTGGGTGGTGTGCACTTCGCCATGCAGGTCGACAAGAAGGCGGCCGTGGACAAGCGTTTCGATGCGTTTGCCGACGATATCCGCACCACCTTGCGTGATGCGCGGGTGGCGTACCGATCGGTGGAACGCAATGGCGCCAGCACCTTGCGGGTGGTGCTCAGCAGCCCCGCCGACGCCGACAAGGCGCGTGCGGCGCTGGTGAAGGCGCAGCCGACGCTGACTTATGTGGATGATGCCGCCGGGCTGGTGGTGACGGTGCCGCAGCTGGAAATGCAGCAGATCGCCTCCAGCGCGATCGAGCAGAATCTGACCACCCTGCGCAACCGCGTGAATGAACTGGGGGTGGCGGAGCCCATCATCCAGCGTCAGGGCGAGGATCGCATCGTGGTCGAGTTGCCCGGCGTGCAGGACACCGCCGAGGCCAAGCGCATGATCGGTGCCACCGCGACCCTGGAATATCGCGCGGTGGTGGACGGCAATGCGGCGGAAGCCGAGCAGAGCGGGCGGGTTCCGCCGGAAGCCAAACTCTATCGCGACCGTGCCGGCCGCCCGATCCTGCTCAACAAGCGCGTGATCGCCACCGGTGACCAGATGGTCACCGCCAGTGCCACCACCGATCAGAACGGCATGCCGGCGGTCAGCGTGACCCTGAACGGTGTCGGTGGCCAGCGCATGTTCGATTTCACCAGCGCCAACGTCGGCAAGCCGATGGCGGTGGTGTACACCGAGCGCATCCCGCAGGTGAGCATGGTGGATGGCAAGGAAGTGCGCAGTTTCAAGGTCAAGGAAGAAGTGATTTCGATTGCCAACATCAGCGGCGTGTTCGGCAAGCAGTTCCAGACCACCGGGCTGGAGCGCACCGAAGCCGACAACCTGTCCAAGTTGCTGCGCGCCGGCTCGCTGGCGGCACCGATGGATTTCGTCGAGGAATACGTGATCGGCCCCAGCCTGGGTGCGGAAAACGTGGCTCGCGGCATCAAGGCGGTGGTCTATTCGTTCCTGTTCACGCTGGTGTTCTTCGGCATCTACTACCGCATGTTCGGCTTGATCACCTCGGTGGCGCTGCTGTTCAACCTGCTGATCGTGGTCGCGGTGATGTCGATGTTCGGCGCCACCATGACCTTGCCGGGCTTTGCCGGCCTGGCCTTGTCGGTGGGCCTGTCGGTGGACGCCAACGTGCTGATCAACGAGCGCATCCGTGAAGAACTGCGATTGGGTTTGCCGGCGAAAACCGCGATTGCCGAAGGCTACGAACGCGCCTCGCACACCATCATGGACGCCAACCTGACCGGCCTGATCGTGGGCGTGGCGCTGTATGCCTTCGGCACCGGCCCGCTGAAAGGCTTCGCCTTGACCATGATCATCGGCATCTTCGCCTCGATGTTCACCGCAATCACCGTGTCGCGTGCGCTGGCCAGCCTGATCTACGGCCGTCGCAAGAAGCTCACCTCCGTGGCGATCTGACCGGGAAGGGATACCTGCATGAAACTGTTTCCGCTCCACATCATTCCCAACGACACCAGCATCGACTTCATGCGCCACCGCCGTCCGGTGCTGGCCCTGATGCTGGTGCTGCTGGTGGCCTCGGTCGCCATCATCGGCCTGAAGGGCTTCAACTACGCGCTGGAATTCACCGGTGGCACCATGGTGCGTACCCACTTCACCAAACCCGTGCACGTGGATGTCGTGCGCGAGCAGTTGTCGAAGGCCGGCATTCACAATGCACAGGTGCAGAGCGTGGGCGGCGGCAACGACGTGATGATTCGCCTGCAGCCGGACGCCGAGCACAACAACGCCGCCGATGCCGCGCAGAAGGTGTCGGCGCAGGTGTTGGCAGCGGTGGATTCGGCCGACAATCCAGCCACCGTGCAGCCAGGCGAATTCGTGGGCCCGCAGGTGGGGCGCGACCTGGCCATGAACGGGGTGTATGCCACCTTGTTCATGCTGGCGGGCTTCCTGATCTACATCGCCGCGCGCTTCGAATTCAAGTTCGCGATGGTGGCGATCATCACCGCGTTCTTCGATCTGATCCTGACGATTGCCTACATGTCGCTGCTGGGCCGCGAGTTCGACCTGACCGTGCTGGCCGGCATGCTGTCGGTGATGGGGTTTGCGATCAACGACATCATCGTGGTGTTCGACCGCGTGCGCGAAAACTTCCGCACCCTGCGGGTGGATGCGCTGGAAGTGCTCAACCGTTCGATCAACCAGACCCTCTCGCGCACGATCATCACGGCGGTGATGTTCTTCCTGTCGGCGATGGCGCTGTACCTGTACGGCGGCGAGTCGATGGAGGGGCTGGCCGAAACCCACATGATCGGCGCGGTGATCGTGGTGGTGTCTTCCGTGATAGTCGCCGTGCCGATGCTGACCATCGGGCCGTTCAAGGTGTCCAAGCAGGATTTGATGCCGAAGGCCAAGGATCACGCCGAGTTGGCTCGCCGGCCGTAACGGCAGTCATCGTCCCGCAACGAAAAACCCGCGCAGTGCGCGGGTTTTTTGTTTGTGCCGATGCGGCGTCGATCAGTTGCAGGCGGCGGCGTAGCCCGATTGCACGATGACTTTCTGCAGCTCGGTGGACAGCTTCAGGTTGCCGGCCAGCAACGCACGGCCATGGATGCCGCGGGTGTCCAGCGGCGCGGTGGCGGCGCCCTTGAAGTCGCACACGCGGCCACCGGCCTCGCGCACCAGCAGCACGCCGGCGGCGATGTCCCACGGTTTCACGCCGGATTCGAAATAACCATCGACGCGGCCGCAGGCCACATAGGCCAGATCCAGCGCGGCCGAGCCGGTGCGGCGGATGTCCTCGATGCTGCGCAACAGCTCGCGCACGCATTCCAGCTGCGCCGGCGCGCGCTCGCGTTCGCGCGGGGGGAAGCCGGTGGCCAGCATCGCGCCGTTCAGATCCTTGCGCTCGGCCACCCGGATGCGCTTGTCGTTGAGCAGCGCGCCGCTGCCGCGGCTGGCGGTGAACAGTTCGTTGCGCAGCGGGTCGAAAATCACCGCATGTTGCGGCTCGCCGTTTTCCACCATCGCGATCGAGATGCACCAGTGCGGGAAGCCGTGCAGATAGTTGCTGGTGCCGTCCAGCGGGTCGATGACGAACAAGGCGCCGCCTTTCCTGCCCTGCGCACCACCTTCTTCGCCCAGGAAGGCGGCATCGGGATAGGCGCGGCGCAGTTCCTTGATGACGGCATTCTCGGCCTGCTCATCCACCTCGCTGGCATAGTCCAAGCGGTCTTTCTCGATCACGTTGATCGCGTCGAGCTTGTTCATGTTGCGCAACAGCACGCTGCCGGCAGCGCGGGCGGCCTTGACCATGACAGTGACAACGGGTTTTTGCATGGGAAAGCGTCTCGCGGCTGAGAGAGGGAGGCAACGGCGGAAAAGAACGGGCCGGCGCACGGGCCGGTGCGAAAGTTTACCATTGCCGCATGAATGTTCTCGATGGGACGGCCCCCGATGCGACCGCTCGATCGCTGGCCGAGCAACTGCGCATCGTGCTGGTAGGCACCCAGCATCCCGGCAATATCGGTGCCGCGGCGCGGGCGATGAAAACCATGGGTTTGTCGAAACTGGTGCTGGTGGCCCCGGAAAAAGCCCCCGACCGCGATACCCAGGCGATGGCGGCGGGTGCCGATGACCTGGTTGCAGCCGCGCCGGTGTTCGCCAGCCTGGCAGAGGCGGTGGCCGACTGCCGCTGGGTGCTGGGCGCCACCGCGCGCAGCCGGCGCATCCAGCTGGAGCCACTGCATCCGCGCGATGCCGCACAACGGGCACGGGTTGCGGCCGCAAGCGGGCCGGTGGCACTGGTGTTCGGACGCGAGCGCACGGGCCTGGACAACGACGAGTTGCAACTTTGCCATGCAGCCGTGCATATCCCGTCCGACCCGGCTTTCAGCTCGCTCAACCTCGCCGCTGCGGTGCAGGTGCTCAGCTACGAGTTGCGCTGTGCATTGCTGGGGGAGGAGGCCGGTGGCACGACCGTGGCACGCACCCGGCCACCGGCGGGCGAGGTGGCCAGCCACGCCGAACTGGAAGGCCTGTTCGGGCAATTGGCCGAGGCACTGGAGCAGATCGATTTCCACAAGGGCCGCGCACCGGAGTCGGCGATGCGCAAGCTGCGTCGCCTGTACCTGCGGGCGAACCTCGACAGCGCGGATGTGCGCCTGCTGCGGGGCGTCCTGGCCGATACCCAGCGCATGGCCAGACTCGCGGGAGGGACATCCACTGGCGGAAATATCGGGTAGCCTCTGACACTTCCACGCTGCGCAACCACCAGATTTCATGCACAAACTGTTCTCCGCATTGTTCGGCCTGGGCTGTCTGCTGGCGTGGTTGCCTGGCTTGCATGCGCAACCCTCGGGAAACCAGGAAGACGGCTCGGTGCTGGTGCTGGGGCGGGTCAGCGATGATCCGAAGGCGCATTACGACCAGCTCAAGCCGCTGCTGGACTACGTGATTCCGCGCATGGCTTCGGTGGGTATTCGCAGCGGCCGCATCCTGATGGCCAAGGATCCGCAACAGATGGCCAGCTACCTGCGACGGGGACGGGTGGACTGGATCAATGAAACCGCCGGCAATGCCGCGATTCTGGAGCAGCGCGGGGTGGCACATGCGTTCCTGATCACCGAGCGCGAAGGCGCGGCCCATTACCACAGCGTGTTTTTCGTGCGCCGCGACAGCAGCATCCAGACGCTGAAGGATCTCGCCGGGCATAGCGTGGCGTTTCAGAGCCCGTATTCGACCAGCGCCTATTTTCTGCCGGCCGCAACCTTGCTGGAGGAAGGCGTGCCGCTGGAGCTGCTGCTTTCGCCGATGGACAAACCCGGCCCGGACCGGGTGGGCTATGTATTCGCGCGCACGGAATTGAACATTTCCACCTGGGTGCACAAACGGCTGGTGGATGCCGGCGTTCTCAGCAACCTGGACTGGGCCAACCCGGCGCGGATGCCGCCGGCATTTGCCCAGGATTTCCGTATCATCGGTCGCACTCCGGATGTGCCCAGGGCGTTGATGCTGGCGCGTGCCGGGCTGGCCCCGGAGGTGCAGGCGCGGTTGCAGGAAGTATTGCTGGAAGCGGCGCGCGACCCGGACGCGGGCGAGGCCCTGTACCGGTTCATGGGAACCGCCCACTTCGTGCCGATCGGCAATGAAGACAAGCGCATGCTGGAGCAGCTGGCACGGGGTGTACGGCGCGTGCGCTCGGAGGTTGAATGATGCGTCCGCGGCTGAACCTGCAATCCCGCTTCCAGGTGGTGATCCTGGGCGTGCTGGTGCTGGTGCTGGTGGTGACCGCGCTGTTGTGGCAGCGCCTGCAGATGATCCAGGGCGAGGTCATCGACATCACCGGGAAAAGCACGCACGGGCTGCTGGCGGAGCAGCTGCGCAGCAGTGGCGAGGCGCAGGCCAGCCAGCTGGCGGATGCGCTGGCCAACCCCTTGTACTACTTCGATCTGGATGCGGTGGGGATTCTGGCGCGGGGTGCGTTGCGGGCGTCCGACGTCGAGTACGTGCTGGTGTACGACGCCCAGGGGCGGATCCTGCATGACGGCTCCGGCGACATCGCGGCCTATGGCAAGCCGATGAATGATGCCCTGGCCCCCGAAATCATGGCCGCGGCGGCACCGCATGCGCGCCTGCTGGCGAATGTGCTGGACGTGTCGGCACCGATCCGGATTGGCGAGGAGTCATTGGGTGGGGTCAGGATCGGGTACGGGCTGGATCGCACCAACCATGCCGAAGCCAGGTCGTTGGCGGCATTGCGCGCCAGCTTCGACGAGGTCAATCAGCGCAGCCGGCTCTGGCTGTTGCTGCTGTGCGCGGTGTTGGCCAGCATGGCGTTGTTCGGGGCGATGTTGCTGCAACGTTTGCTGCTGCGGCCGCTGAAGATCCTGGGTGAAGCCGTGCGGCAAACCGAAGCCGGGGACTTTCTGAGCCCGATTCCCGAGAGTCGGCGCAGCGACGAGATCGGGGAGCTGATCCGATCCGTGGGGCGCATGCGTCAAAGCCTGGCGCGGCATGATCGCGATATCCGGCGCGTGGCCTACAGCGACGCACTGACCGGAATGGCCAACCGGCTGGCTTTCCGCGAGGCGCTGGAAGGGCGGTTGCGTGCCTTGCAGGGGGTGGGGCAGCAGCTGGCGCTGCTGTTTGCCGACCTGGACGATTTCAAGCGCATCAACGACACGCTTGGCCACGAGGCCGGGGATGAGGTGCTGCAGCAGGTGGCGCAGCGGATCGAATCGGCGGTGTTGTCGATTGCAGGCGCGGACATCCTGGTGGCCCGTTTTGGCGGGGATGAGTTCGTGTTGTTGCTGCAGCAGGCCGAAGGTGGCCTGGGCACCAGCGTGCACGAGCTGGCCATCCAGCTGGCGGAAGGTTTGGTGCGCACCCTCAGCGAGCCGATGTTGCTGCATGGACGGCAGGTGTTGCTGGGGGTGTCGGTGGGTGTTGCCCAGTTCCCGGACGATGCGGCCACGGCGTCCAGCCTGCTGAAGAATGGCGACATCGCGATGTATCAGGCCAAGATGGCGGGCAAGAACTGCTACCGCTTCTACAGCCGCACCATGGATCAGGCGATCGAGCGGCGGATGCGGATGGAACACGACTTGCGCGGGGCGTGGGAACGTGGCGAGCTGTCACTGGCCTATCAACCGATCTATCGCACCCGTGACCGGGTGCTGGTGGGGGCGGAGTCGCTGCTGCGCTGGCATCACCCGGTGGACGGCGCGATCGCCCCGTCGCTGTTCATCGACGTGGCCGAGCAGTGCGGCCTGATCGAGCAGATCGGTGCGCAGGTCTTGTTGCACGCCTGTCTCGAGGCATCCAGCTGGCCGGTTCCGGAGGGTGCGGGCGAGCCGCCGTTCATTTCCGTCAATGTGTCTGCGCGGCAGTTGCGCAGTGGCGATCTGATCCAGCAAGTGGTCGACGCACTCGAACAGAGCGGGTTGGCGGCCGAGCGCCTGCATCTGGAGCTGACCGAGACGGCGGTGATCAGCGATGAACTGCACGCCACCGAATTGCTGGGTCGCTTGCGGCAGCTGGGAGTGCGGGTGTGGCTGGACGATTTCGGAACCGGTTTCTCCAGCCTCAGCCATCTGCGGCGCGTGCAAGTGGATGGCCTGAAGATCGACCGCAGCTTCATTTCGGATCTGCTGCGTGACCCGGACGATCTGGTGTTGACCAGCGCCATCATCGCGATGGCCCATTCGATGGGCGTGACCGTGGTGGCCGAGGGCGTGGAACGGGAGGGGCAATACGAGTTGCTGCGCGAGCGTGACTGCGATCTGGTGCAGGGCTACTGGCTGGGCCATCCGCTGGAGCCGCAGCAATTCGTCGATCTGCTGCGGTGACAGGTGCCCGGACGCAGTCAGCCGGAGCCGCTGTCCGCTTCCGGCGGCGCCACTCGCTGCAGCAGCAGCTTGTCGATGCGCGGCCCATCCAGATCCACCACCTCGATCCGCCAGGCGCCCAGGTGGAAGTGTTCGCCGACCCGCGGGATCCGGCCAAGCTGGGCAATGACCAGGCCTGCGGCCGTGCGATATTCCAGCTCCTCGGCATCGGCCAGGCGTTCGCCGGTCAGCTCGCGCAATTCCTGCACGTGCAGGCCGCCGTCCACCAGCAGCGAGCCATCCTCGCGGGTCACCACCAGCGCCTCGTCGGCATCGACGTCGCTGCCTGGCTGCAGGCGCCCAATCACGGCATCCACGATGTCGCTGACCGTCACCATGCCCTGGATGTCGCCGTACTCGTCCACCACCAGGGCCAGTGATTGCTGCTCTTCGCGCAGGATCTCCAGCAACTTCATCGCGTGGGTGGATTCGGAGACGAATACCGCCGGGCGGAGGTCGTTGAACAGGGCCGGTTGCGGTTTGCCCAGCTCGTCCAGCAGGGTCTTGACTTCGAGGATCCCGGCCACGTCGCTGTCATCGCCGCGATAGACGGGATAGCGCGAAAACGCACCGTCCTGCATCGCGGCAAGGTTCTCGGCCAGGCTGGCGGAAGCGTCCAGCCAGGTGATGCGGGTGCGCGGGGTCATCAGGCTGTCGGCAGTGCGGTCGCCCAGGCGCATCACCCGGTTCAACATGTTGCGTTCATCCAGATCGAGCAGGCCCTGCTCATGGCCCTCGCTCACCAGCAGCTGGATCTCTTCCTCGGTCACTTGCGAGCCGTCGCTGTCTGCAACCCGCAACAACCGCAGCAAGCCGCGCACGGTGGCGCTGAGCAGCCACACCACCGGGCTGGCCAGCCGCGACAGCCAGTGCATCGGCAATGCCACCGCCGCTGCCAGCCGTTCGGGCGCCAGCAAGGCCAGCCGCTTGGGCAGCAATTCACCCAGCACGATGCTGAAGTAAGTGATCAGGCCCACCGCCAGCACGGTGCCGAGCGTGCCGGCATAGTGGCCCAGTGAAGGTGCCCGGCGGGCCAGCCACTCGCCGATCAGGCTGCCCAGCGCCTCGCCGCCCAGCATGCCGGTGAGAATGGTGATCAGGGTCAGGCCCACCTGCACCGTGGACAGGAAGCGTTCGGGATGTTCGGCCAGCGCCAGTGCCTCACGCGCACTGCGGCTGTGGGCGGCTTTCTGCTTCAGGCGCACCTTGCGCGAAGTCACCACGGCCATTTCCGACAGCGCGAAAAAACCGTTCAGCAGGATCAGGGCGAAAACGAGGAGCAGGAGTTCCAGCACGGGGGGTCACCAGGTGCGGGCGGAAGAAAGGGGACGGGCGGCCACGCCATGCAGCACCTGGGCGGTGCGCGGGGCGGAAAACGATGGCGGCGGGGATGAGTTGTCCATGAGCTGCGCCGGAGCGCCGTGGCATCATAGCAGGCGGAAATGACCTGCATGGATCGTCATCCGGCCGTCATAATTGCGCCCTATCTTTGCAACATTCCTGACACCTGGTGGATTTCCCAATGTTTTCCCTGCAAACGATCTTCGGTTCCGGCACACAGTTCTACGCGTTGCTGGACGATGCCGCGGCGGCGGCCCTGGACAGTGCCAAGGCCCTGCACGCGATGATGAAGGAAGCCGACCGGCAGCCGGCGCTGGATGCCTTCAAGCTGGCCCGCCTGCGTGAACGGGCGGCCGCCGACAAGCTCAGCAAGGCGTTGGTGGCCAGCTACATCACCCCGTTCGAGCGCGAAGACATCGAGGCGCTGGGCTCGGCCCTGCACAAGATTCCCAAGCAGATCGAGAAATTCGCCGACCGCTACGCGCTGGCCACGGCGCATCTGGCGCACATCGATTTCGCGCCGCGCGCGGCCATGCTGGAGCAGGCCGCCGAGGTGGTGGTGCAGATGGTCGGCGAGCTGAAGCGGATGAACCTGGATCGCATGACCGCACTCAACGAGAAGCTGCGTTCGCTCGAGAACGAAGCCGACCGGCTGATGCTGGAGCTGTACCGGGAAATCTATTCCGGCAAGCTCGACACCCTGCAGATGTTCCTGCTCAAGGAGTTCTTCGAGATTCTGGAAAAGGCCATCGACCGCTGCCGCGAGGCCGGCGTGGTGGCTTACCAGATCATCCTCAAGAACAGCTGACGGGGGCACGTCATGCTGACGCTTGTGCTTGTGGTGATCCTCGCCGCACTGATCTTCGAGTTCATCAACGGCTTCCACGACACCGCCAACTCCATCGCCACGGTGGTGGCGACCAAGGTGCTGTCGCCGGGGCAGGCGGTGATGCTGGCGGCGGTGATGAATCTGGTGGGTGCGCTGATGGGCACCGCGGTGGCCAAGACCATCGCCTCCGGCCTGATCGACACCAATGTCGTGCAGGTGACCTCGCAGGTGATCCTGTGCGCGCTGCTGGGCGGCATCGCCTGGAACCTGATCACCTGGTGGAAGGGCTTGCCGTCGTCATCCTCGCACGCGCTGATCGGTGGCTTGATCGGCGCGGCGCTGGCGGCGGCGCACAACAACCTTGATGCGTTGATCTGGTCGCAGGCGGTTGGCGACTGGACCAAGAACAAGGGCATCCTGTGGAAGGTGGTGGTGCCGATGATCAGCTCGCCGGTGGCCGGGTTCCTGCTCGGCGTGCTGGTGATGGTGGCGCTGTATGCGCTGATCGCCGGGTTGGCGCGGGCCGGTGGCTGGCTGGGGCGGCTGGCACGGCCGAATTTCGTCAACAAGTTCTTCGGCAAGGCGCAGATCCTGTCGGCGGCTTACATGGGCTATGCGCATGGCCAGAACGATGCACAGAAGACCATGGGCATCATCGCCCTGACCCTGTTCGGCGCCGAGGCCAGCGGGGCGTTGAAAGACCTGCCGGGCTGGCTGGCGTTCCTGCACCCCGGCAGCGGCGACGAACAGGGCATCGCCACCTGGATCGTGCTGAGCTGTGCGCTGGTGATGGCCGCCGGCACCGCCTCGGGTGGCTGGCGGATCATCAAGACGCTGGGCCACAAGATGGTCAAGCTGCACCCGATCAACGGCTTCGCCGCGGAAACCAGTTCGGCCACCATCCTCACCGTGGCGGCGCACTTCGGCATGCCGGTGTCCACCACCCACAGCATCTCCACCGCGATCATGGGCGTGGGCTTTGCCAAGAACCCGCGGGCGCTGAAGATCGGCGTGATCGAGCGGATCGTGTGGGCGTGGATCCTGACCATCCCGGCCGCGGGCGGCATCGCCTACGGGCTGTTGCGGTTGCTGGAGGCGCTGGGCTGGGCCTGAGCCGGCGAACCGCCAAAACAACAACGCCGGCGCAATGCCGGCGTTGTTCATTGCGGCAGGCGCAGGGTCAAAGCAGGTCGCCGCCAGCCGACATCCGGTGTTCCATCGCATCGCCGGTACCGCCGATCTCCAGCACCAGCCGGTCGATTTCGGAGGCGGTCAGGGTGTCGTAGGGGCGGTTCTCGCACAGGTGCAGATAGGGCACGCCATCGAGCTCGCTGATCGCCAGATAGCCCACCCGGCTTTCCCAGTTGAAGCGCAGCGCACGGCGCGCATCCAGGCCGGTGATCGGGGCCAGCGCGGTGCTGACGCGCAGATAGTTGCGGCCGTCGTCGTCCTGCAGTTCCGCCAGGAAAATGGCCTGATGACGCTTGCCCTGCGCCAGCGACAATTCGACGCAGACCACGAAGGGCTCTTGCACGCTGAGTTTGTAGCCGGAGGCAAGCAGATGACGGCGAACTTGATCGAAATTGTCCATGACACGGGCTCGGCGGACGATGCTGGCGCTATGCTAACCCGACCATGTCGCCCGTCGCACCGCCCGCCACCCCCGAACAGCGCATTCTGGCGGCAATCCGCGCGTTGCCGCGCGGGCAGGTGGCCAGCTACGGCGTGATTGCGCTACGTGCCGGCTTGCCGGGGCGGGCGCGGCTGGTGGCGCGCATCCTCGGCCACACTGGCGAGGCGGGCCTGCCCTGGCATCGGGTGTTGCGTGCGGACGGGCGGATCGCGTTTCCTGCTGGCTCCGCGGGTTGGGAAGAGCAGATCCGACGCCTGCAGGCCGAAGGGGTGCAAGTGCACAACGGCCGGGTGCGCCTGCCGCCGGTTGAAGCGAGTCTGGATGCCGCACTCTGGGCACCGCGCTGAACCGTTATGATGCGCTGCAACGAAACCGGACTGCCGCACGGATGCCGTTCAACCTGCCCCGCATCACCAAATTCCTGCTGATCGCCAATGTGGCCGGCTTTGCCCTGCAGTACCTGCTGGGCAACGAGGCGCTGCTGTCCTTGATGCTGTGGCCGTGGGTCGATGCCGTCTATGACCCCGGTGAGCTGGCCCCCGGCTTCATGCCGTGGCAGCTGCTCAGCTACGCCTTCCTGCATGGCAGTTTCTGGCATCTGGCCTTCAACATGCTGGCGCTGGTGATGTTCGGCGCACCGCTGGAATACACTTGGGGCGAGCGTCGCTTCCTGATTTATTTCTTCGTCTGCGTGGTGGGGGCCGGGCTGTGCCAGCTGCTGGTGGGCTCGTATGCGGTGGCGCAGGGGAGTGACCCGTATCCCACCATCGGGGCCTCGGGCGGCGTGTTCGGGCTGTTGCTGGCGTACGGGATGCTGTTCCCGCATCAGCGCGTGATGCTGCTGTTTCCGCCGATTCCGATGAAGGCGCGCACCCTGGTCATCGTCTATGGCTTGTTCGAGCTGGGGGTGGGCATCACCGGCCTGCAGCCGGGCGTGGCCCACTTTGCACACCTGGGCGGGATGTTGTTCGGCTGGTTGCTGATCCGGTATTGGCGCGGCCAACCACCGTTCGGCGGGCGTGGGCCGCGCAAGCCGGACATCCGCATCGTGCGTTGAAGCCCGGCCGGTGGCTCAGAACACCGTGACCCGCGCTTCGACAGCAGCCTGCATGGGGCTGCCGGTCTTGCAGCCGAAGGCCGCGCCAAAGGCCGGTTGCTGCATCAGCGGCACATTGGCGCGCCACTGGCCGGGTGCGCGCACGTCCTGCTGCATGCGGATCTGGGCTTCTTCCGGCGCGACCTGCTGCGCCCACAGTTGCGCCCAGCCGGTATAGAACTGGCGATCCTGGACATTGGATGGCTTGGGTTGCGCGGTCAGGTAGGCGGCACGCGCCAGCTCCAGGCCGGCCAGATCGGCCAGGTTTTCGTCCTGCGTCAAGCTGCCTTGCAGCTTCGCGCCCGGCACGCCGGGATAGGGCAGGTTGGCATACAGTGCCGAGACCTTGCCGGTCAGGCGGGTCCAGCTGGCAGCCGTGTCGGGGCTCCACCAGTCGCGCACATTGCCGGCGGCATCGACATGGCGGCCGCGCGCATCCACGGCGTGGCTGAGTTCGTGCCCGGCCAAGGCGCCGAAGCTGCCGTATTGCTGCGCAAGCGGCTGCTTCATGTCCAGCACCGGGGTCTGCAGCATGGCGGCAGTGACGATCAGGCGATTGTGCGCCATGTCGTAGCTCAAGGACGGTTGCTGCGGCAGCACATCCCAGCGGCGATCGGCATTGCCCTTGCCGATCCGCTTCATCTCCTGCGCGTGCCGCCAGGTGGAGGCAATCAGCATGTTGCTGCCGAAACTGCCGCGCCCCATCGGTTGCAAGGTGTAGTCCAGGTCCCGACGCGGGGTGCCGACCTCGACGCGCAGCTGCGCCAGTTTCTTCGCGGCCTCGGCCTTGCTGGCCACATCCAGCTGCGGGCTGGCGGCAACCTGCAGCAGCAGCGCTTCGCGCACCTGTTCGGCAATCTGCTCGGCCTGCGCGCGGGTGGCGTCGGGCAGGTAGGCGGTGGCATAAGCCTTGCCCAGCATGGGCCCGGCGGCCAGATTGATGGCATCCAGCACCTGCTGCCAGCGGGGTGCCGGTTCGGTCTGGCCCAGCAGAACCTTGCCGCGGAACTCGAAGGCGGCTTCGCGCCACGGTGCGGACAGATACGGCGCCATTGCATCACCGATGCGCCAGCGCAGGTAGGCCTGCCATTGCGCCGGTTTCAATTTGCCGACCAGGGTATCCAGCTGCGTGAACAGCGCCGGGTTGGCAATGGACACATCCTCGTCATTGATGCCTTGCGCCTTGAGGAAGGCATCCAGCTGCAGGTTCCTGTACTGCTTGCCCAGCCCGGCGACAGGCACCGGTGTGAAGTTGTTGCGCGGATCGCGCAGCTCGACCAGCGGCTTGGCGGCACGCGCGATGCGGCTTTCCAGATCCAGTGCCAATGCGGTCTGGGTTTCGATGTCCTGCTTGGCCACGCCGGTCAGGGCCAGGATCTTGCGAATGTAATCGGCGTAGCGCGCCACCAGGGCCTTGGTATCGGCATCGGTGCGGGTGTAGTAGGCCGGATCGGGCAAGCCGATCCCGCCCTGGGCGAAATAGCCGAGGTGGCGGTTGAGGTCGCGCAGGTCGACATCGGCCCCGAAATGGAAGGCCACCGGAATCCCGACCTGGTGCAACGCAGCGATGGCCGGGGCGATGTCCTTGCTGCTGCGGATGGCATCGATCCGTTGCAACAGTGGCGCCACCGGGGCCGCCCCGTCCTTCTCCACCGCGGCAATGTCCAGCCCGCTGGCCCAGAAATCGCCCAGCAACTTGCCGACATTGTCCTGGGGTGCACGCATCGCGGCATCCAGCAGGTCACGCTGCTGCTGCTCGGCATTGGCGGTCAGTTGCCCGAGTGCCGACACCGCGCCGGATTTGGGCGCCGGGTGCGCACTCAGCCACGCGCGGTTGGCATCGGCATAGAAATCGGAGCAGGCCAGCGCCACCGCAGGGGTTTTCGACTTGTTCGCGACGGATTTCTTGGCGGCCAGGCTCGGTGATGGGCAGAGACCGGCGGCAACGACGATGGCAAGGGCGATGACCAGCGGGCGAGGATGTGGCATGCGGCAGTTCTCGATGCAGACAAGCATCCGAGTCTAGCAGCGCACTGCAGGATGGGGTGCCGGCCAGTTCAGACTCACTTCACGTCATGCATCATCCTTCGCAGCAACGGGGCCAGCAGCAGGAACACCAGCGCAGAACCCAGCCCGACCCACAGCAGCAGCTGGAACAGATCACCGTATTTCGCCGCGGCCGTCGTCATGTCGACGTGGCCGCCTTCGGCAACCTCCAGCGACGCCAGCTTGCCGAACTGCGCCGCCAGCACCTCCGAATAGGCCGTGGCCAGCCAGAAGCCACCCATCATCAGCCCCACCACGCGAGCCACCGACAGTTGCGTGACCGCCGACAAGCCGATTGGCGACAGGCACATCTCGTCGATTTCGAGAATGCAATAGGCCAGCACCAGCCACCAGACGCTGGCCAACGCACCGCTGCCGGCAATTTTGGCGGCGGCGATCAGCGGCAGGAACGAGAGCGCGGCGAACAGCAAACCGATCGCGCTTTTCATCGGTTTTCCGGGATTGCGGCCACGCGCCTCCAGCCATGGCCACAACCAGGCGAACAAGGGCGAGAGCAGCACGATGAAGAACGAGCCGAGGAAGGTCAGTGAACCGGCGGTCTGCGGCACCAGCACCACGTCGCGAACGCAGGCTGCCGCCATGCCCAGAACCAGTACCGCCACCAGCCAGCGCGCCTGCGCACGCTTGCCGCCATCGCTGGCACGCAGGGCCAGCACCATCAACGGCACGCTGGCCAGCATCACGTACAGCGACCACGGCAGGCTGCCGCTGGCATCGCTGACCAACGAGGGGAACATGTCCTTGGTCAGCAGGCGGTCGGTGAAGGTCAGCCACGAGCCATACGTCTGTTCGTACAGGGTGAAGAACATCAGCACCCCGAAGATGGTCACCAGCAGCACGATCATCTGCTCGCGTTCGACCTTGCTGCACTGGCGCGCCACGAACCAGACGAACCAGGCGGCGAAGGCCAGCGCGACCAGATGCATCGCGCCGTGCACGGTCCAGCTGCGCTGGATCAGCTGCCAGACCACCGCCACGCCGGCGCAGGCGCCCAGATAGATCCAGCCCTCGCGCGGCAGCGGGCCCACGCGTTCGCGCAGCTTCGCCGGATTTCTCGGCTCGGCGTGGCCATGCAGGTATTTCTGCCCCCACAGGAACATGCCCAGGCCCGCCAGCATGCCGATGCCGGCAGCACCGAAGCCGTACTTCCAGCCATAGGATTCGCCGAGAAAGGCGCAGATCAGGCCGGCGAACAGCCCGCCGACATTGATGCCGGCGTAGAACAGGGTGAACCCGGAATCGCGACGCGGGTCGTCCTCCGCATAGAGCTTGCCGACGATGGTGGAGATGTTCGGCTTCAGGAAGCCCACGCCCATGATGATCAGCGCCAACGACAGGTAGAACACCTGCAGCGCAGCTTCATCGCGCACCACCACGCCGTTCACCACGCGCGCATCGGCACCTTCCACCGCCATGCCGAGGTGGCCCAGGCACAGCAGCACGCCGCCCAGCACCACCGCCTTGCGCATGCCCAGCCAGCGATCCGCCAGCAGGCCGCCGATCACCGGCACCGCGTACACCAGCCCGCCGTAGGCACCGATCAGGTCGTAGCCCATGTCATCGCTGAAGCGGTGGTGCTTGAGCAGGTACAACAGCAGCAGGGCTTTCATCCCGTAGAACGAGAAGCGCTCCCACATTTCGGTGAAGAAGCAGACGAAGACCCCCTTGGGGTGGCCGAGGAAATCGTCGCGCGCGGGTGGTGCGGCGTCAGCGTTGGCCTGCATGTGCATCCCCCCGGAAGAACGGTGAAGTATGGGGGATGCGGGGCCGCATCGCCCCGACCAAGCGAGTACCGGGGGCGATTCGAGGTGGTGCGGCACCGCATCCCTGCGCCACTACACGGCTCCCCGCACTGGACTTGCACCTTCGCAACGGCTACGTTTCGCCGATTGCATCCACGACGAGGCGCCCGATGTCCAATCCTGGTAAGGCTGTGCCGCAGCTTACGTTCCGTGCAGTGGTACTGGCGGTCATCCTCGCCATGATCCTGTCCGCCGCCAACGCCTACCTCGGCCTGTTCGCCGGGTTGACCATCGCCACCGCGATCCCCGCCGCGGTCGTCTCGATGGGTGTGCTGCGGCTGCTCGGCGGCGGCACCATCCTCGAAAACAACATCGTCCAGACCGGCGCGTCGGCCGGCTCCTCGATCGCGGCGGGGGTGATCTTCACGATCCCGGCGCTGATCATCCTGGGCTACTGGCAGGACTTCAAATATTCCTGGGTACTGGCGATCGCCGGCCTCGGCGGCCTGCTCGGCGTGCTGTTCTCGGTGCCGCTGCGGCGCTCGATGATCGTCGAGGAGCCGCTGCCGTTCCCCGAGGGCAAGGCCGCTGCCGAAGTGCTGAAGGCGGGCGAAAACCCCGGCCCCGGCCTGAAGATCCTGGCCCTGTCGGCCACCCTCGGCGGGCTGATCAAGGCCGCCGCCGCCAGCGGCATGCGCCTGATCCCGGACACCGCCGCCGGCGCGGGCTTCTTCGGCAAGTATCTGGGCTACATGGGCACCAACCTGTCGCCGGCGCTGCTGGGCGTGGGCTACATCGTCGGCCTCAACATCGGCATCGTCGTCGTCTCCGGCTCGATCCTGTCCTGGCACATCGCCATCCCGCTGTACCACATGTTCTTCCTCGATACCGACCCGGCGCTGGCCGCGAAGATCGCCGGTGCGGGTGCGGAAGACATCGCCGGTGCGATCTGGTCGGCCAAGATCCGCTACCTCGGCGTCGGCGCGATGCTGATCGGCGGCGTGTGGACGCTGTTCTCGCTGCGCAAGTCCTTGCTGTCGGGCGTGAAGAGCGGCATTGCTGCCGCGCGCAAGGGTGGCGACGAGGTGGTGGCCGAGACCGAGCGCGACCTGCCGATGAAGTGGATGCTGGTGGCGCTGATCGCCTTCGTGGTGCCGCTGCTGCTGCTGTACCAGGCGATCGTGGGGATGTGGAGCGTGAGCATCCCGATGGCGATCATCATGATCGTCGCCGGCTTCCTGTTCGTGTCGGTGTCGGCCTACCTGGCCGGCCTGGTGGGCAGCTCCAACAACCCGGTATCCGGCATCACCATCGCCACCATCCTGTTCGCCTCCGCAGTGCTGCTGGTGCTGCTGGGCGAAGGCGGCAAGGCGGCGGTTGGCGCGGGTGGCGCGGGTGGCGCACCGCTGGGCGCGGTGGCCGCGATCATGATCGGCGCGGTGGTGTGCTGCGCGGCGGCGGTCGGCGGCGACAACCTGCAGGACCTCAAGGCCGGCTACATCGTCGGCGCCACGCCGTGGAAGCAGCAGCTGATGCTGGGCATCGGCGCGTTTTCCTGCGCGCTGATCATGGCGCCGGTGCTGAACCTGCTGGCGCAGGCCTACGGCATCGGCGCGCCCACGCCGGAACATCCCAACGCGCTGTCGGCGCCGCAGGCCACGCTGATGGCGTCGGTGGCCAAGGGCATGTTCGGCGGCGAGCTGCCGTGGACGATCATCGGCATCGGCGCGGTGGTCGGCGCGGTCATCATCGCCATCGACGAATGGCTGAAGGCCGCCGGCAAGAGCTTCCGCGTGCCGGTGCTGGCCGCCGCCATCGGCATCTATCTGCCGCTGGAACTGATGGTGCCGATCTTCCTCGGTGGCCTGCTGGCCTACCTGGTCGAGAAGCGCCACGGCATGGTCGGTACCCATGACGAAGCCGCGCGCGACCGCCTGCATCGCCCCGGCACCCTGTTCGCCGCCGGCCTGATCACCGGCGAGGCGCTGATGGGCATCTTCATCGCCATCCCGATCGTGGTTTCCGGCCGCGCCGACGTGATCGCCCTGCCGGAAGCCCTGCAGCAGGGCAAGTGGGTCGGCCTGGCGGTGCTGGCGCTGGTCGGCTGGCTGCTGTACCGCACCGGCGCCAAGGCCAACCCGCACGCCTGACGTTCCAAAGCCTTCCCCTTGAAGGGGAAGGAGACAAGCCGACTCCACGCAACAAGGATCTGCCATGAATCTCCGCCACGCCATCCTCCCGCTCGCCCTCGCGCTGTCCCTGCCCAGCGTCGCCAATGCCGCCCAGCGCGGCTTCGAAGTGCGCGACATGGCCTACATGGACCGCCATTCCGCGCCCACGCTGTCGCCGGACGGGCGCGTGCTGGTGTTCGCCAAGCGCGTGGTGAACAAGGAGACCAACAAGTCGGCCACCACCCTGTGGATGCGCAATCTGGTGACGCGCGACAACGCGCCGCCGCGGCAGGTGTCGCCGGCCGGCTGGAATGTGAACTCGCCGGCGTTTTCGGCGGATGGCAGGACGCTGTACTTCATGAGCGCGAAGTCCGGCTCGATGCAGCTGTATGCGATGCCGAGCACGGGCGGCGAGCCGACGCGCCTGACCGACTATGCGCTCGACGTGGACGGCTACAAGCTCTCGCCCGACGGCAAGCAGGTGGCACTGGCGTTCGCGGTGTTCCCCGATTGCAAGGCCGACTTGGTCTGCACCAAGAAGAAGCTCGACGCCGCCGAGGCGGTGAAGTCCACCGGCAAGGTGTTCGACCACATGTTCATCCGCCACTGGGACGCGTGGAACGACGGCCGCCTGAACCGCGTGTTCGCGGCCAAGCTCGGCGGCGGCGGCATGCTGACTTCGGCCACGCTGCTGAGCGGTGACATCCACGGCGATATCCCGTCCAAGCCGTTCGGCGATCTGTCCGATTTTGCTTGGTCGCCCGACGGCAAGTCGGTGGCGATGAGCGTGCGCCAGGCCAACCGCGAAGAGCCGTGGAGCACCAACTTCGACCTCTGGCTGGTCAATGCCGACGGCAGCGGCGCGCGCAATCTGACCGCCGCCAACAAGGCCTGGGACGCCGGCCCGGTGTTCTCGCACGACGGCAAGACCCTGTACTACCGCGCGATGAAGCGCCCCGGCTTCGAGGCCGACCGCTTCGCGCTGATGGCGATGGATATCGCCTCCGGCAAGGCGAAGGAAATCGCGCCGCGCTGGGATGCCTCCGCCGACGGCATCACCCTGTCCGCCGACGGCAAGTGGCTCTACACCACCGCGCAGGAGCTGGGCCAGCACCCGCTGTTCCGCGTGTCGCTGGCCAATGGCGAAGTGGAAACCGTGGTGAAGGACGGCAGCGTGTCGTCGTTCGCGTTGGCCGGGCCCACCTTGGCGTTCTCGCGCAATTCGCTCAAGTCGGGCGATGTGATTGCCACCACCAGCGCGGACGGCAAGGCCGGCATCCGCGCGATCACCCCCAGCGCCGGCGAGATGCTGCCGGACGTGGCCTGGGGCGATTTCGAACAGTTCAACTTCATCGGCTGGAACGGCGAGACCGTGCACGGCTACGTGGTCAAGCCGTGGAACTACGAGGCCGGCAAGAAGTACCCGGTGGCGTTCCTGATCCACGGCGGCCCGCAGGGCAGCTTCGGCAACGGCTGGAGCTATCGCTGGAACCCGCAGACCTACGCGGGCCAGGGCTATGCGGTGGTGATGATCGACTTCCACGGCAGCACCGGCTACGGCCAGAAGTTCACCGACGCGATCAGCGGCCACTGGGGCGACCGGCCGCTGGAGGACCTGCAGAAGGGCTGGGCGGCGGCGCAGCAGAAGTACACCTTCCTCGACGGCGACAAGGCCTGCGCACTGGGCGCGAGCTACGGCGGCTTCATGGTCAACTGGATCGAGGGCAACTGGTACGACAAGGCCGGCAAGTCGCCGTGGAAGTGCCTGGTCAGCCACGACGGCGTGTTCGAGAACAACGCGATGGGCTACGCCACCGAGGAGCTGTGGTTCAGCGAGTGGGAGAACGGCGGCACGCCCTACGACAACCCGGCCGGCTACCAGAAGTTCAACCCGGCCAATTTTGTTGCCAACTTCAAGGTGCCGATGCTGGTGATCCACGGCCAGCAGGACTTCCGCATCCCGGTGGAGCAGGGCATCGCCCTGTTCAGCGCGCTGCAGCGCAAGGGCGTGGCGTCGCAGTTCCTGTACTTCCCGGACGAGAACCACTGGGTGCTGAAGCCGCAGAACAGCGTGCAGTGGCATGACACGGTGAACGGCTGGCTGAAGCAGCATATCGGGCAATGACCAACGTGCAGCCGGTACCCAGCAGTGCGTTGATCAACAACGACATCGTCATTTTCGGCTTGATCGCCGGCACCTTGGGGCTGGTGTTCTGGACTGCATCCCGGCCGGGCGGCTGGCAGCGTTTCTACAACGTGGTGCCGCCGCTGCTGCTGTGCTATCTGCTGCCGGGCATCTACAACTCGGTGGGCCTGATCGACGGTGCCCACAGCCAGCTCTACAACCCGATCGCCAGCCGCGTGCTGCTGCCGGCGGCCCTGGTGCTGTTGACCATGGCGGTGGATCTGAAGGCCATCCTGCGGCTGGGGCCGAAGCTGCTGCTGATGTACGCGGCCACCTCGGCCAGCATCGTGCTGGGCGCGGCATTGGCTTTCGTCAGCATGCGCGCCATCGCTCCCGATACCATGGCCGGCGATACCTGGGCGGGCATGGCGACGCTGGCCGGCAGCTGGATCGGCGGCGGTGCCAACATGATGGCGATGAAGGAAATCTTCGCCGTCGATGCCACCACGTTCGGCCGGTTTGCGGTGGTGGACGTGGGGGTTGGCTATGCCTGGATGGCGATCTTGCTGATGCTGGCGCAGCGTGCCGCGAAGATCGATGCGCGCAGCGGTGCCGATACGGGGGCACTGGATGACCTCAAGCAGCGGGTGGAGGCCTACCGCGCCCAGCACGAACGCATTCCGACCCTGGCCGACCTGATGATCATCGTCGGCATCGCGTTTGGCGTGGTCGGGGTGGCGCACGCATTGGCCAGTCCGTTGTCGGCATGGTTCGGGGCGCATGTGGCGTGGGCCGCACGGGTGAGCCTGGACGCGCCGTTCGTGTGGATCGTGGGGCTGAGCACCCTGGTCGGGCTGGGCCTGAGCTTCACCCGCGCGCGCGCGCTGGAGGGTGCCGGTGCCTCCACCATCGGCACCTTGCTGCTGTATTTCCTGATCGCCTCGATCGGCATGCAGATGGAGATCGGCTCGCTGCTCGAAAAGCCTCTGCTGCTGTTGCTGGGCGTGGTCTGGCTGGGCTTCCACATCGTCATTCTGTGGCTGGTGGGGCGCTGGCTCAATGTGCCGTTGTTCTATTTCGCGATCGGCTCGCAAAGCCATATCGGCGGCCCGGCCAGTGCGCCGGTGGTGGCCTCGGCCTTCCATCCGTCGCTGGCACCGGTGGGCGCACTGCTGGGTACGCTGGGCTATGCCACCGGCACCGTGTTGGCCTATGTCACCGGCTTGATGCTGCGGGCGCTGGCCGGGCAGTAGCGGCTTGCCGGCGCTACAGCCAGTCGATCTTGTGCAGGTAGCCGTACAGCCCCACGCACACCAGTGCCACCACGCTGATCAGGATTCCGTAGCTGTAGCGGCCGTGCAGCTCGGGCATGTTCTGGAAGTTCATGCCGTACCAGCTGGCGATCAAGGTGGGGGCTGCCAGCAGGCCGGCCCAACCGGCCAGTTTCTTGACGATTTCGCCTTGCGCCACGGTGACCAGCGACAGATTCACGTTCATCGCCGCGGCGACCATTTCGCGCAGCGTGTCGATGGTGTCGCCGACCCGTGCGGCATGGTCGAGCACATCGCGGAAGTAGGGTTTGACTTCGGGCGGAATCGCGAACGTGGGGGTGCGCATCAGCTGTGCCAGCACGTCCTGCATCGGCGCCACCGCCATCCGCATCTGGGTGAGTTCCTTGCGCAGTTCGTACAGGCGGCGGATGGTGCCGCGCTTGTAGCTTTCCGCGAACACGTCCTGTTCGAGCGCGTCGAGTTCCTGCTGGAGTTCGGTGGCAATCAGTTGATAGTTGTCCACGATGAAATCCAGCACCGCATGCAGGGCGCTGCTGGGGCCGTGGGCCAGCATCGCCGGATCACGTTCCAGCCGTTGCCGCACGCTGGCAAACGTCAGCGAGGCACCATGCCGGACCGTCACCAGGAAGCGACTGCCCACGAACATGTGGGTTTCACCGAAGCGCACATGCCCGTCCACGTGCTGGGCGGTATGGGTGGCGATGAACAGGGCGCTGTCGTAGCTTTCCAGTTTCGGGCGCTGATGGGCGTGCTGGGCATCTTCGATGGCGAGGGCATGCAGGCCGAATTCCTCCTGCAACTTGCCCAGCAGCGTGTCTTCGGGCTCGTACAAGCCCACCCACACGAAGCTGCCGTCATCCACCGCCAGCACATCGCTGATCGCATCCAGCGTGATGTCGCGGCGCCGGCCATTGCGGTCGTAGGCGGCGCAGTTGACGACACAGGCAGGTGCGGCGGCGGAGGCGTTCATGCTGGCATCCTGCATCGTCGGGCAAGGGGCTTCAAGGGTTGCGTGTGGTCCACACCTTGGCCAGGGCGTAGTGCAACGGCAGCAGCAGGGCGATCCAGTGGCCGTTGCGCTGCGGCAGCACCTGCAGCCACAACGGCAGACAGGTGAAGGCGGCCAGCACGCAGACGGCGACCAGCAGCCTGCGGAATGGCCGGGGCGCTGCCCGTCCACGCAGCACCGCCCAGGCACCGGGCAGCAGCAGCAGGCACAGGGGGTTGAACAGCAGCAGGTTGCGGTTGGCCCAGATCGCCTGATGCGCGGTGCCCAGCCAGGCCAGTGCAAGCACCGCGCCCACCAGCCCGCACAGCAGCCAGAACAGCAGGGCCGCCGCTGCCAGGCTACGCGGCCGGCGATTGCCCACGGCGCGCACAAGCCCCGCCAGCAGCACCCCGGCAAGCAGCCAGGGCCACAGGGCGATGGCGTGATCCGCCGGTTCTGCGGCCTGGCGTTGCGGCAGCAGCTCCACTTCCGCGGCTACCAGCGGGCGGCCATCGTTGCCGATGACGTTGCGCAGATCGTCGGCCAGGCGGCGCGGGATGAAATCCACTTCCCAGCGGGTCAATGGACGATCGGCGGCCGGACCCAGCAGCACGTCGAACGTCAGCCACATCCACGCCGCCGGTGAAGCCAGTCGCAGCGATTCGCTGCGCCAGCTGTCGCCGCTGGAGCGGCCTTCCAGTTGCTTGTGCAGGGTGCCGCCCAGCGCGCGATCCAGCGCGTCGCGCACGCGGGTGGTGCAATTGCTGGTGAAATAGTCGTAGCGGTAATGCGCATGTTCGGGCTTGGCATTCTCCGCCAGTGCCGCCGCCAGTGCATTGGCCTGCGCCGGTGCCAGATTCAGCCATTGCACGCGGGCGCTTCGTCCGACTTCGCGGTAGTAGGCCAGATCCTGTTCCAACGGCAACGCCACCAGCATGTAGCGCATCTCGCCCTTGGCGAAGCGGCCGACGAAGCCCGGCTCGTCAAGGTCGAAATAACCGAAGTTGTAGCTGATGGGGCCGGCTTGGCCGGGGCTGTCGATCACGATGGCGTCATGCCCGAAACGCTCCCAGAACGCCTCGCCCGGGCCCATGGTCAGCACGCCGACGCGTGGGGCAGCCATGAAGGAGGTGGCTTGCGCCAGGCCGCTGAACAGCAACAGCAGGGCAACCAGCAGCAGGAACCCCGGGCCTTGCCGATGGAACGGGGAGAACGTGCCATCCAGCCCCGCCCCGCGCCTGTGCACAAGGCCGCCACAGGCACTGGAGTGCACCACCTCAAGGATCGGCATGCACACGCACTTGCAATGCAATCAGCCGGCGCGCATCGGCGCGTGCGATGCGGAAGGCGAAACGATCCAGCACCAGCTCTTCGCCGGTTTCCGGCAGGTGGCCGATTTCGGCGGTGACCAGCCCGCCGATGGTGTCGTATTCGTCGTCGTCGAAGGTCGAGCCGAAGCGTTCGTTGAAGTCTGCAATCGGGGTCAGGGCGTCCACCACGAACTGGCCGTCGGCCTGGGCCGCGATCAGCGTGCCCTGATCGGCGGCATCGTCGTGCTCGTCGTCGATCTCGCCCACGATCTGTTCCAGCACGTCTTCGATGGTGACCAGCCCGGCCACGCCGCCGTATTCGTCGATCACGATGGCCATGTGGTTGCGTGACTGCCGGAATTCGCGCAGCAGCACATTGAGGTTTTTCGACTCGGGAATCAGCACTGCCGGCCGCAGCAGGTCGTGGATGCTGGCGGCGGCATTGTCGGCCACCACCCCGCGCAGCAGATCCTTGGCCAGCAGGATGCCGAGGATCTCGTCCTTGTCCTCGCCGTGCACCGGAAAGCGCGAATGGCCGGATTCCACCACCTGCTTCATCAGGTCCAGCAGCCGGGCATCGGCGGGCAGCGCCACCATCTGCGCCCGCGCCACCATCACGTCGCCCACGGTCATGTCGGCGATGTTGACCGCGCCTTCCATCATCCGCAGCGTATCGGAACCGATCACGCCGTCGGCCTGCACGTCGCGCAGCAGTTCGATCAGATCCTCGCGGCTGGAAGGTTCGCCGGACAGGGCGGAACTGAGGCGCTCCAGCCAGGAGCGGTGGGGTTTTTCGACGGGTTTCTCGTCGGAATCGGCGGGGTGCCGACTGTCGTCCTCGGACATGGGCTGCGGGGGCCTTTCTGGAATCACCTGACCAGTCTAACGAATCCGGCGGCTGGAATTGGCCAGGCGCGGTCGCGAGCCCGTGCTTGCATCCACCGGAATTGCGTTGCTCAATGCAGCGATCAAGGCAAGGGGACGAGGGCGGGATGCAGGCATACATGCGCGGGGCCGGCGGAATTGGCGGGAGGCGGCGTGGCGGGTGGATGCTGCTGGTGGCGGTGCTGCTTGCCTGTGCCGCCTGCACGCGCGCGCCCGAGGCGGCCATGCCCGTGGCGTCGGCGGCGGCTCCGGCGGTCATGCCTGCCGGCAGTACCGAACAGCCACGGGTGGTGGTCGCGGTACTGCCGTTCCAGGCAGCCGGCGAAGGATCGGACGCGGCCCAGGGCTTTGCCGATGGCGTGGCCAATCACTTCACCCGGGCGATGGCGACGCTCCCGGGGGTCGCCGCGATCAGTGGCGAATCGGCCTTTCACTACCGGAACTCCAGCGAGCTCAACAGCGTGATCGGGGAGGCACTGGGTGCCAGTCATCTGCTGCACGGCAAACTGCAGCGCCAGGGCGGCGTGTTGCAGCTGGATGTCGAGCTGGTGCAGGCCGCCGACGGCAGCAGCCTGTGGTCGCAGCATTACCAGCGGGTCGATCGCGAGCTGTTTGCATTGCAGGATGAAGTGATGACGGCCCTGGCCAAGGCCGTGCAAGCCGGCCCCGTGCCAACCCAAAAACAGGATGATCGGCCGCCGAGCGGCAACCTGGAGGCCTATGCGTCGGTGTTGCATGGAGATGATCTTGCCCTGCGCAGCGATGTCTTCA
This sequence comes from Lysobacteraceae bacterium, assembly GCA_028868545.1. Classification (GTDB taxonomy): domain Bacteria; phylum Pseudomonadota; class Gammaproteobacteria; order Xanthomonadales; family Xanthomonadaceae; genus Thermomonas. Next base: position 45,298 of record JAGWUF010000008.1, read on the forward strand.
GCGCACGCCAGGCGGTGGAGGCTTACCAGCATGCCGTGGCACTGGATCCGCAGTACGCGTATGCCCATGCCCGGCTGGCCCTGGCCCTGGTGCGGCAGGTCACCCGTTTCCCGCTGGATGAGGGTGAAACTGCGACGCAAGGCGCGCTGGCCCAGCGCAGTGCGGCCACGGCGCTGCGGCTGGCAGACAGCCTGCCCGAAGCACAGCAGGCGATGGCGGCGTGGCTGGCCGATATCGCCCACGATCAAACGGGTGCCGTGGCGGCACTGCAGCGGGCGTTGCAGCTGCGCCCGAACGATGCGGATCTGCTGGCGATGCTGGCGCTGCGCCAGATCGGGTTCGGACAGCTGGGCCAGGCCGTGGACAGCCTGCGGGCGGCGCTGAAGACCAACCCGCTGTCGGCGCCGACGCTGTACAGCCTGGGCAGCGTCTACCTGGGGCAGGCGGATTACCCGCAAGCCGAACATGCGCTGCAACAGGCGCTGGCACTGGCACCGGGACTGCCGCTGGCGCAGGCATTTCTGGCGATGGCGGTCTTCCAGCAGAACCGCACCGATGAAGCCATCGCCATCGCCAGACAGGAGACGGTGCCGTTGTGGCGCAGCTATGCGCTGGCCATGGCGTATTGGGCGAAGGGAGATCGAGTGCATGCCGATGAACAACTGCAGCAGTTGATCCAGCAGCATGCCGGGGACGCCGCCACCCAGATCGCCGGGGTTTATGCCCAGCGGGATGACGAGACGCAGATGTTCCATTGGCTGGAGGAAGCGCGCCGGACGGGCGACCCCGGGCTGGCCGAGATCCGCTACATGCCGTTTGTATCGCGTTATGCCACCGATCCGCGGTTCATCGCGCTGGTCAAGGGGCAAGGGCCGCCCCCCGCGATGGCTGCGGCAAAATGAAGAAAAAAACGGAGCAGGCTCAGCGGGAGTCCTGATAGGGATCCGCGACACCCAGCCCGGCAAGGACCTCGCGTTCCAGCTGTTCCATCGCATCGGCCTCGCGCGGGTCTTCGTGATCCAGCCCCAGCAGGTGCAGGCAGCCGTGCACGGTCAGGTGGGCATAATGCGCGTTGCGCAGTTTGCCTTGCTCCTGCGCTTCGCGCGCCACCACCGGCGCGCAGATCACCAGATCCCCGAGCAGTGGCAGTTTCACGCCTCTGGGCAGCCCGGGCGGAATCTCGGCGGGAAAACTGAGCACGTTGGTGGCGTAGTCCTTGCCGCGATAGTGGCGGTTCAACGCACGGCCTTCTTCGGCATCGACCAGCCGAATGGCCAGATCGGCTTCGCGAATGCGACCGTGCAGTGCTGCCGCCACCCATTTGCGGAAGCTGGCCGCGGCCGGAATGCCCGCGCGCGGCACGGCATAGCCGACAGCAACATCGAGACGCACCGGGCCTTTGGTCATGGCGGCATCCTACGCCTGTCCGTTGCCGGCGTCGCGCGCTTCGTAGGCATTGACGATCCGCGCCACCAGCGGGTGCCGCACCACGTCGCGGGCCTCGAAGAAGGTGAAGCTCACGCCGTCCACCCCACGCAGCACCTCCACCGCGTCCTTCAGGCCGGATTTCTGGTGCTTGGGCAAATCAACCTGGGTCAGGTCGCCGGTGATGACCGCGGTGCTGCCGAAGCCCAGCCGGGTCAGGAACATCTTCATCTGCTCGATGCTGGTGTTCTGCGCCTCGTCGAGGATCACGAACGCATCGTTGAGGGTGCGCCCGCGCATGTAGGCCAGCGGCGCGATCTCGATGACGTTGCGCTCCAGCAGCCGCGCCACTTTTTCCACGCCCAGCATTTCGTACAGGGCGTCGTACAGCGGGCGCAGGTAGGGGTCGACCTTCTGGGTGAGATCGCCGGGCAAAAAGCCCAGCTTTTCGCCGGCTTCCACCGCCGGGCGAACGAGGATCAGGCGCTGCACCCGCGACTGGTTCAGCGCATCCACCGCCATCGCCACCGCAAGGAAGGTCTTGCCGGTGCCGGCCGGGCCGATGCCGAAGTTGATGTCGTGGCTGGCGATTTCATGCAGGTACTTGCGCTGGTTGGCGCCGCGCCCGCGCAGGGTGCCGCGCTTGACCCGCACCGCGATGTCCTCCGGCGTCTGGCTGGCGGGCGTTGCGGGTGCGGGTTCATCCCCCACGAGCGCGCCCAGCCGCAGGTGCACGGCATGCTCGTCCAGCGGCTCGTTAGCGGCGTCGGCGTAGAGTTGGCGCAGGAAGGCTTCGGCGCGCGCGGCCGCGTCGGCATCCTCCGCCTCGATGCGGAACACGCCGCCGCGATTGGCGATGGCAACGCCAAGCCGCAGTTCGATCAGGCGCAGGTGGGCGTCGAACGGGCCGGACAGGTTGGCGAGGCGTTCGATGTCGTCGGGTTCGAGGCTGAAGTCGCGGTGTGGCATAGGCCGGGCAGAGTAGCGCGGCGGCGGCCTGCCCGCCACGTTGCGGCAGCGCGGCTTGCCTCGCGTTGGCGGCTTGCCGCATTGTTTCCGGATCATTCGTTTTCGGGAATCGAGATGCGCAAACTCACCTGTGCCCTGCTGCTGGCGCTTGCCGCGGCGCCACTGTCGGCTGCCGATGTCACCGTGCTGACCGCCCACCGCATCCACACCATGGACGCCGCGCGCCCGCAGGCGCAGGCGTTGGCCTTCGATGGGTCAGGCAAGGTGCTCGACGTCGGCGATGCGAAGGACGTTCTGGCGCGCCATCCGGGCGCGAAGCGGCTCGACGTGGGCAGCGCCACGGTGGTGCCGGGGCTGATCGACGCGCACGGCCACATGTCCGGGCTGGGCTGGGCGATGCTGACCGCCGATCTGGTGGACACCGCCAGCAAGGCCGAAATCCTCGAACGGCTGCGCGCCAAGGAAAAGGAACTGAAACCGGGCGAATGGCTGGTCGGCCGCGGCTGGGACCAGAACGATTGGCCGGAGAAGGCGTTCCCGACTGCCGCCGACCTGGATGCCGCCTTCCCCGACCGCCCGGTCTGGCTGTCGCGCATCGACGGCCACGCCGGCTGGGCCAACAGCGCCGCGATGCGTGCGGTGCAGCGCGACCTGTCCGGCGACTGGCAGCCCGACGGCGGCAGCATCCGCCGCGACGGCAAGGGCCAGCCGACCGGCGTGTTCATCGACAACGCGATGGCGCTGGTCGATGCCGTGCAGCCCGCCGCCAGCGAAGCCGCCGCCGAGAAGGCGCTGATGCTGGGCATGCGCGCGGCGGTCGAGCACGGCCTGACCGGCGTGCATGACGCCGGCATCCCGTTGGCGGAATTGCAGCGCTACCAGCGCCTCGCCGACCGCGGTCAGCTGCCGCTGCGCGTCTATGCGATGGCCGACGGCAATGCCGCGGCGCTGGAATCCCTGTGCGCCAACGGCCTGTATCGGCATCCGTCCGGCCGCCTGCAGATGCGTGCGGTCAAGCTGTATGCCGACGGCGCGCTGGGCAGCCGCGGCGCGGCGATGCTTGCGGACTACAGCGACGACCACGGCAACCGCGGCCTGCTGGTGATGTCGCCCGAGGAGCTGGCTGCCGCTGCCGCCAAGGCGCACCGCTGCGGCGTGCAGGTGGCCACCCATGCCATCGGCGACCGCGGCAACCGGATCGTGCTGGATGCCTACGCCCGCGAGCTGGGCAAGGATGCGGCCGGCGACCATCGCTGGCGCATCGAGCACGCGCAGATCCTCTCGCACGAGGATCTGCCGCGGCTGGCGCAGCTGCACGTCATCGCCTCGATGCAGCCCACCCACGCCACCAGCGACATGCCGTGGGCGGAAGACCGGGTGGGGCCGCAGCGCATCGTCGGCGCGTATGCCTGGCGGCAACTGCGCGACGCCGGCACCCATCTCGCCTTGGGCTCTGATTTTCCGGTGGAATCGGTGGATCCGCGCCTCGGCCTGTATTCGGCGGTGACGCGTGCCGACGGCAAGGGCCTGCCGGTGGGCGGCTGGTATCCGGACGAGAAGCTGACTGCGTTCGAGGCGCTGCGCGGATTCACGCTGGAAGCGGCCTACGCCGGTTTTGCCGAAAACGAGATCGGCAGCCTTGCCGCCGGCAAGCGCGCCGATTTCGTGGTGCTGGCCGAAGACCCGCTGGCAGTGCCGGACGCGGCCCTGCGCACGCTGACGGTCAAGGCCACCTACGTGGACGGCAAGCCGGTGTTCGAGGCACATTGATGTCGAGGCAGTGGGTGGCCGAATGACAAACCCATCCCCACCCAACCCTCCCCTTGAAGGGGAGGGCTTGCGCATCGTTTCGGTCAGCATGCGCTGGGTTTGAAACTCCTTCCCCTTCAAGGGGGAGGTTGGGAGGGGGATGGATTGCAGCAAGGGAGTCCTTGCCGTGAAGAAAACCATCAATCCGCCGTCAGCACCCGCCCGCGCAGCGAATTGCTCAGCGCGGCGGTGATTTCCACGTCCACGAATTGGCCGATCAGGCGCGGGTGCGCGGGGAAATTCACCGAGCGCATGTTCTCGGTCTTGCCGGTCAGCTCGTTCGGATCCTTGCGCGACGGGCCTTCCACCAGCACGGTCTGCACGCTGCCCACCATCGCTTGCGAAATCGTCGCCGCATGCGCGCTGATGTGCTTCTGCAGCCGATCCAGCCGCGCGTGCTTCTCCTCGCTGGTGGTGTTGTCTTCCAGATCGGCGGCGGGCGTGCCGGGGCGGCGCGAATAGATGAAGGAAAAACTCTGGTCGAAGCCCACGTCTTCGATCAGGCGCATGGTTTTCTCGAAATCCGCCTCGGTCTCGCCCGGGAAGCCGACGATGAAGTCCGACGACACCGAGATGTCCGGCCGCACCGCGCGCAGCTTGCGGATCTTCTGCTTGAACTCCAGCGCGGTGTAGCCGCGCTTCATCGCCGACAGGATGCGGTCGGAACCGGCCTGCACCGGCAGATGCAGGTAGTTGGCCAGCTTGGGCACGTCGCGATAGGCCTCGACCAGCGAATCGGAGAACTCCAGCGGGTGCGAGGTGGTGAAGCGGATCCGGCCGATGCCGTCGATTTCGGCAATGGCGCGGATCAGCAGGCCCAGGTCGGCGACGTTGCCGTCATCGTCCAGCGGCCCGCGATAGGCATTCACGTTCTGGCCCAGCAGGTTGACCTCGCGCACGCCCTGCGCGGCCAGTTCGGCCACTTCGGTCAGCACCGACTCGAACGGACGGCTGATTTCCTCGCCGCGGGTGTAGGGCACCACGCAGTACGAGCAGTACTTGCTGCAGCCTTCCATGATCGAGACGAACGCGGTCGGGCCTTCCGCGCGCGGCTCGGGCAGGCGGTCGAACTTCTCGATCTCGGGGAAGCTGATGTCCACCTGCGGCTGGCCGGATTCGCGCCGCCCGCGCAGCAGCTCCGGCAGCCGGTGCAGGGTCTGCGGGCCGAACACCAGGTCGACGTAGGGCGCGCGATCGAGGATGGCCGCGCCTTCCTGCGAGGCCACGCAGCCGCCGACGCCGATGAGGATCGGGCGATCACCTTTCTTCAGGCTCTTCCAGCGGCCCAGCTGGCTGAACACCTTCTCCTGCGCTTTTTCGCGGATCGAGCAGGTATTGATCAGGATCACGTCGGCTTCTTCGGCGTTCGTGGTCAATTCCATGCCTTCTTCGGCGTGCAGCACGTCGGCCATGCGGGCCGAGTCGTACTCGTTCATCTGGCAGCCGTGGGTCTGGATGTAGAGCTTTTTGGCCGGCGTCGAGCCATCGGCAGGCTTTTTTGCGCCGGTGCGGGCGGCAGGCGGCAAGGGCAGGGGGTGCAGGTCGGTCATGGCGGGCTCCGGGGGCGCGGCGGGTAGTCCGGGCCGGGGTGGGAAACGGCCATTTTAGCGGCAGTGCCGACATCGTTGTGGAGAATCAAGAGCTTGCGTTCTCGTAATGATGGCGCAAGACTGCCGGGTATGAAGGGGAAGGCCGCCATCCTGATCGCGCTGTGCCTGCTGGCCGGGCCCGCCCTGGCCGGCCAGGTGTACCGCTGCGACACCGGGGCCGGCATCACCAGTTACGGCAGCAAGCGCGTTGCCGGCGCCAGCTGCAAGCTGGTGGGGAATTTCCCCAATCGGGCCGCCGCCGCGCGCAAGCACAAGCGGCCTGCACCAGTGACGGCGCCCGTGTCGGTGCCGGCAGCCGGCGCTGTTTCACAGACGCCGCAGGTGGCTGCAGAGTCCAGGCCGGCTGCGGCATCGGCATCGGCTGTGCCGGTCTTGACGGCCCCGCTGGTGCCGGTCGTGGCCGCTCCTGTTCCGGCGGCACCGCGGCTGATTCGCGGGCAGGTGTATGCCTATGTCGGCAAGGACGGGGTTCGCAATTACAGCAGTGCGCGACCGGTCGGCGTGGCGGCCGCGGCGGTGCGCACCATCCCGTACAGTTACATGGAGACCTGCTACGCCTGTGGTGTGTTGCCGGGGCTGAATTTCCGCAGCCTGCGCCTGAATACCACCGCCTATCAGGATGAAATCCGCGCCGCCGCGCGTGAACACGGGGTGGAAGAGGCGATCGTGCGCGCCATCATCCATGCCGAATCGGCCTTCAATCCCAACGCGTTGTCGCGCGTGGGGGCGCAGGGCCTGATGCAGCTGATGCCGGGAACCGCCCGCCGGTTCGGGGTCAGTGATGCCTTCAATGCCGGCCAGAACATTCGCGGCGGGGTGCAGTATCTGGCCTTCCTGCTCAAGCGCTTCAACGGCAATCTGACGCTGGCCGCTGCCGGCTACAATGCCGGGGAAGGGGCGGTGGACAAATACGGCGGCGTGCCGCCGTACAGTGAAACCCAGCGGTATGTGCAGCGCGTGGCGATCCTGGCCGAGCGGTACCGGAGTGGATTGAACCCGGTGGCCTTGCCAAGTCAGGGCGGATTGTCGGCTCGTTAAGGCTTCCGTTACACTTGCCCGTCTTTTGCGGTTGGCCGGCTTCGAGCGGGTGGCCGCAAGTGTGTCCAGATTTCCTATTCGGAGTGCGGGATGGCCAACGATGAGGTCAATACCGGCAGGCGCCGGTTCCTCACCGCGACGACTGCGGTGGTGGGGGCGGTGGGTGCCGGGTTTGCGGCAGTACCGTTCATCAAGTCGTGGAGCCCCAGTGCGCGGGCGCGGTTTGCGGGCGCGCCCGTGACCCAGGACATCAGCGCCTTGCCTGATGGCCAGCAACTGGTGATCAACTGGCGCGGCCAGCCGATCTACATCGCCCGTCGCACCAAGGCGATGCTGGATATCATGAAAACGCTGGAACCGACCCTGGCCGATCCCGATTCGGCCAATGTCGACCAGCAGCCGAGTTATGCGCAGAACCCCACCCGTTCGATCAAGCCCGAAATTTCGGTGCTGGTGGGCGTGTGCACCCATCTGGGTTGCGCGCCGGAGTTCCTGCCGGAAGTGAAGCCTGAACCGTTCGACCCGAACTGGAAGGGGGGGTATTTCTGCCCTTGCCACAAATCACGTTATGACCTGGCCGGGCGCGTGCTGAAGGCGCAGCCGGCGCCGGCCAACCTGCCGGTGCCTCCGTACCACTTCGAGAACGACAACACCCTGGTCATCGGTGTTGATCCCAGCTCGTCAAACAGCGCGGGAGCTGCGTAAACCATGACGAACAAGATCGTGCAGACCGCCTGCAATGCGGCCAATGGCGTGATGGATTGGGTCAACCAGCGGGCCCCCGGCATGATGCCGGCGTACCGCAAGCACATGACCGAGTACTACGCGCCGAAGAATTTCAACATCTGGTACATCTTCGGCGTGCTGTCGATGGTGGCACTGGTCAACCAGATCGTCACCGGCATCTTCCTGACCATGCACTTCAAGCCCAGCGCGGCGGAAGCCTTCGGTTCGGTCGAATACATCATGCGCGATGTCGACTGGGGCTGGCTGATCCGCTACATGCACAGCACCGGCGCGTCGCTGTTCTTCATCGTCATCTACCTGCACATGTTCCGCGGGTTGATGTACGGCAGCTACAAGAAGCCGCGCGAGCTGGTGTGGCTGCTGGGCATGGTGATCTATCTGGTGCTGATGGCCGAGGCCTTCATGGGCTACGTGCTGCCGTGGGGCCAGATGTCGTACTGGGGCGCCAAGGTCATCATCTCGTTGTTCGGTGCGATCCCGGTGATTGGTACCGGTTTGACCGAGTGGATCATGGGTGATTTCAACCCCGGCGATGCCACCTTGAACCGCTTCTTCGCCCTGCACGTCATTGCATTGCCGCTGGTGCTGCTGCTGCTGGTGGTGCTGCACATCTTCGCCCTGCACGAAGTGGGCTCCAACAACCCCGACGGCGTGGAAATCAAGAAGGGTCCGAAGGGCAACCGCTGGTCCGAGAAGGCGCCCGCCGACGGCATTCCTTTCCATCCGTACTACACGGTGAAGGACACGTTCTACGTCGCCTGCTTCCTGATCATCGCCGCCTTCATCATCTTCTTCGCCCCCACCTTCGGCGGCTGGTTCCTGGAGCATGACAACTTCACCGAGGCCAACCCGCTGGTGACGCCGGCACACATCAAGCCGGTCTGGTACTTCACCCCGTACTACGCCATGCTGCGCGTGATTCCCTCGTTCTTCGGAATCAAGCTGTGGGGTGTGCTGGTGATGTTCGGCGCGATCGTGATGCTGTTCCTGGTGCCGTGGCTGGACAAGTCGCCGGTCAAGTCCTACCGCTATCGCGGCGCGCTGAGCTGGGGCATGCTGTTGATGTTCGCGGTCAGCTTCCTGTGGCTGGCAAAGATCGGCGCCGGCCCGGGCACCGACCCGGTGGAAGCCATCATCGGTCGCGTGCTGACCTTCCTCTATTTCGCTTTCTTCATCACCATGCCGGTCTGGTCCAAGCTGGACAAGACCAAGCCGGTGCCGGAACGGGTGACGATGCATGACTAAGAATTTCCTGTCCCGCGCGGCGGTGTTCGCTGCCGGCCTGCTGTTGTCCGCCTCGGTCTTCGCCAATGCAGGCGGCAACCTGCAGCAGTCGGGCACCGACCTGGGCGACAAGGCCTCGCTGCAACGCGGTGCCGCGTCGTTCATGAACTACTGCAGCGGCTGTCACTCGCTGAAATACCTGCGTTATGCACGGATCGGCGAGGATCTGGGCCTGACCGAAGCCGAGGTGATGCAGAACCTCAATTTCAGCGGCGGCAAGATCGGTGACCACGTGCTGTCGGCGATGCCGCCGGCGTTGGCGACGTCGGCCTTCGGCAAGGCCCCGCCGGATCTGAGCGTGACCGCCCGCGTACGCGGCAGCGACTGGATCTACACCTATCTGAAGTCGTTCTATCTGGATGAGAGCCGTCCGGTGGGCTGGAACAACACCTTGTTCCCGAACGCCTCGATGCCCAACCCGTTGTGGGAATTGCAGGGTATCCAGCAGCCGGTATTCGGCAAGAAGACCGAGACTGGTGACTTGCCGGTGGAGGGCTTCACCATCAGCCAGCCCGGCCGGCAGAATGCCCAGCAGTTCGATCAGACCGTGCGCGACATCACCGCGTTCCTGGAATATGCCGGCGAGCCGGCGGCCCTGAAGCGCCAGAACGTGGGCGTCTGGGCGATCCTGTTCCTGGTGTTCTTTGCCTTCATGGCGTGGTTGTTGAAGCACGAATACTGGCGCGACGTTCACTGACCTGGTGGTCGCGGCAAGGATGCCCGTCGCGAGAACGTCGCTTGGTGGCGATTGCCCGCATCCTGCGGGCAGCGCAGGTGCACCTGGCAGCATCCGGGTGCGGGGGTAAACCTGATGATGGCTGTGAGTCCGCGCATGCGTAATGCCTTGACCCTGTTTTCCGCTGTCGACGATGTTCTCTGCCACCGCGTCCGGCTGGTGCTGGCGGCCAAGGGCGTCACCTACGACTTGATTCCGGTGGATCCGCAAAGCCCGCCCGAGGATCTGATCGACCTCAATCCCTACCACTCGGTGCCGACGCTGGTGGAGCGGGATCTGGTGCTGTATGCCGCCAGCGTGGTCAGCGAATACCTCGATGAGCGCTATCCGCATCCGCCGCTGATGCCGGTGGAACCGCTGGCACGCGCGCGTCTGCGGTTGGCCATGTTGCGCATCGAGCACGACTGGGTGCCGCAGGTACAGGCCATCCAGATGGGCAACAAACAGCAGGCCGAAGCCGGCCGCAAGCGACTGAAAGAGCTGCTTGCGCAGTCCCTGCCCCTGTTCAAGGCCTACAAGTTCTTCCTCAATCCGGAAATGAGCCTGGCCGATTGCGCGATGGCGCCGATTATCTGGCGGCTGGAGGCCCTGGGGGTGCCGCTGCCGAAGGATGGCAAGGTGATCGAGGACTATGGCAACCGGATTTTCCGCAACCCCGGCTTCGTGCGCAGCTTGACCGAGCAGGAAAAGAAACTGCGCGAAGTGCCTTTGTAATCACGAGCCACGATGCCCGAAACCCCCGCTCCCGCCATGACCAGCCAGCGTCCGTACCTGCTGCGGGCGATCTACGAGTGGATCGTGGACAACGGCATGACCCCGCATGTGCTGGTCAATGCGCGCAGCCCCGGGGTGCGGGTTCCCCCGCATACCATCAAGGATGGCCAGGTGGTGCTCAACATCGCCGACCGCGCCGTGGCCAAATTGGAAATGGGCAATGAGGTGCTGCGGTTTTCGGGGCGTTTCGGTGGTGTCAGCCAGGCCGTGGTGGTGCCCTTGACCGCCGTGGTCGCGATCTACGCTCGCGAAACCGGGCAGGGCATGGGGATGCCCGAGGAACCGCACGCCGAGCCGTCGCGCGAGTCGCAGCCTTCCGCCAGCACCGCTCCGACGGAGGCTGCGCCGGATGCAACGCAAACACCCGGCGAACCGGCACCCAACCGCGAGCCGCCCAATCCCGAGCCGCCCAAGCGGGGCAACCATCTGCGCATCGTGAAGTGACGCATTTCCCTTCCCTTTGCAGGGAAGGCCTCACTGTACGGGGAAACCCCGCACCATCGCTTGCGCTGCCCGGGTGGGGCCGCTGAAACCCACCAGTTTGTCGCCGAGCAGGACGATCCGGCCGATGTGGCGATCCTGCCCGTCTTCGGAATACTCGAAGCGGAAACTGCGTTCCAGCCCCAGCCAGCCCGATTCGGTGCGGCGCAGGCGCATGCCGGTGGCATGTACGGACTGATCCAGCCACTGCACGCCGGCCGCCTGGCAGGCATCGTGGCCGACTTCGGCAGCGCGTTCGGCGGCGGCCCGGGCGGCGGTGAAAAAGAAAAAGCCGGCGCCGCCGAGAATCAACAGGATGAGCAGGGTAGGCATCGGGTCAGAATGAGGGCGGTGGCCCCAGTTTCAACGAGAAGTCGATGGCGTGCACGTGCTTGGTCAGTGCGCCGATGGAAATGCAATCCACGCCATCATCGGCAATCGCGCGCAGCGTGGCCATGTCCACGCCGCCGGAGACCTCCAGCGGGATGCGGCCATCGAATGGCGCGGCTCCGGCAATCCGCACCGCTTCGCGGCGGGTGGCGGCATCGAAATCGTCGATCAGCACGCGGGTGCAGCCGCTGGCCAGCGCCTGCCGCAACTCGTCCAGCGTCTCCACTTCGACGATCAGCGGCAGCTGCGGGTGCAGCGCGCGGGCTTGCGTGATTGCCGCCGTCACCGAACCGAACGCGCGGATGTGGTTTTCCTTCAGCATCACCGCGTCGAACAGGGCCAGCCGGTGGTTCACGCCACCGCCCATGCGTACCGCGTATTTCTGCGCCAGCCGCAGGCCGGGCAGGGTCTTGCGGGTATCCAGGATCCGCGCGCCGGTGCCGCGCACGGCATCCACATACTGCGCGGTGATGGTGGCGGTGCCGGACAGGGTTTGCAGGAAATTGAGCGAAGCGCGCTCGGCGCTGACCAAGGCGCGACTGCGGCCGGCCAGCGTGGCGATGACGGTGCCCTTGGCGATGCGGTTGCCTTCTTCGCAGTGCCAGTCGATGCGTACGTCGGGATCCAGTGCGCGATGGCAGGCGTCGAACCAGGGCCGTCCCGCCACCACGCAGTCTTCCTTGCACAGCAGGTAGGCGGCTTCGGGTGCGTCGTCCAGCAGTGCGGCGGTCGCGTCACCGGGGCCGATGTCCTCGGCCAGCGCGGCAGCCACGTTGGCGGTGATCGCAGCCTCCAGTGCCGCCTCCAGCGCCGTGCTCATGCCGCCGGAAACCCTTCGATCTGCGCGGTGGCCAGGGCTTCTTCGGCCAGCAGCACCGGGATGCCGTCGTCGATGCGGTAAACGGTCTTGCGGTCGCGGGTCAGCAGGGCTTCGCGCAGCGGCTCGCGCTGGGCGCTGCCGTCGGCGCGCACCACGCCGTTGGCGGCAATGGCGCGATTGAAGGCCTCCAACCCGGCGCCTTCCAGCAATTGCAGGGGCTGACGGGTGACAGGGCAGACCAGGATGTCGAGCAGCTTGCGATCCATCGGACGGACAACCTCGAACGGGGGCCGTTAGAATACGTCTTTGCCGACAGGAAACGCTCGATGTCCGCAGCACCCACCGCCGCGCCGCTGGTCGGCATCGTCATGGGCTCGCGCTCCGACTGGGAGACCATGCAGCACGCCGCCGCAAAACTTGAAGCATTGGGCGTGCCGCATGAAGTGCGTGTGGTGTCGGCCCATCGCACCCCCGACGTGCTGTTCGACTATGCCGCCACTGCCGCGTCGCGCGGTCTGCGCGCCATCATCGCGGGTGCCGGCGGCGCCGCCCACCTGCCGGGGATGCTGGCTTCGAAAACCGCAGTGCCGGTACTGGGCGTGCCGGTGCAAAGCAAGGCGCTGAACGGGATGGATTCGCTGCTGTCCATCGTGCAGATGCCGGCCGGCATCCCGGTGGCCACCTTCGCCATCGGCAATGCCGGCGCGGCCAACGCGGCGTTGTTCGCGGCGGCGATGCTGGCCGGCGACCAGCCGCAGATCGCCGCCGCGCTGGCCGCGTTCCGGACAAAGCAGACCGAGGACGTCGTCGCCCACGACGATCCGCGCCAGTGAGCGCGCTGCGTTCGATGACCACCGTCGGCATCCTCGGCGGCGGCCAGCTGGCCCGGATGATGGCGCTGTCCGGTGCACCGCTGGGGCTGCGCTTCATGGTGCTGGATACGGTGGCCGACGCCTGCGCCGGCCAGTTCGCACCGATGGTGGTGGGCGACTACACCGGCCAGGCCGCGCTGACCGAATTCGCATCGCGCATCGACGTGGCGACCTTCGACTTCGAGAACGTGCCGGCGGAATCGGCGCAGTGGCTGACCGCGCGGGTGCCGGTGTTTCCGAACCCGCGCGCGCTGGCCACCGCGCAGGACCGGCTGGCCGAGAAGACCTTGTTCCGCGAACAGGGCATCCCGGTGCCGCCATTCGCCGCAATCGATACCCGCGAGCAGCTGCAGGCGGCGGTGGCGGACATCGGCATGCCCTGCATTCTCAAGACCCGCCGGCTGGGCTACGACGGCAAAGGCCAGTTCCGGATCAAGTCGGCGGGCGACGTGGACGCCGCGTGGGACGCACTGGGTGCGCAGGCAGCGAAGGTCGGGCTGATCCTCGAAGGCTTCGTCGCCTTCCAGCGCGAGCTGTCGGTGGTCGCGGTGCGCGGCCGCGACGGCGAATTCCGCGCCTGGCCGCTGACCGAGAACTGGCACGTCGACGGCGTGCTGTCGGCCAGCCTGGCCCCGGCGCAGGTCGATGACGCCTTGCGCGACACCGCGCTGGCGCACGCGCGCAGGCTGGCGGAAGCGCTCGACTACGTGGGTGTGTTCGCGCTGGAGCTGTTCTGCCGCGACGGCGAGCTGCTGGCCAACGAGATGGCGCCGCGCGTGCACAATTCCGGGCATTGGACGATTGAAGGCAGTGAAACTTCGCAGTTCGAAAACCACCTGCGCGCAGTGACCGGCCTACCGCTGGGCAGCACCGCCATGCGCGGCCATGCCTGCATGCTGAACTGGCTGGGCGCAATGCCCGATGCCGCCACCGCACTCGCCGTGGAAGGCGTGCACTGGCACGACTACGGCAAGGCGCCGCGCGTGGGGCGCAAGGTCGGGCACGCCACGTTGCGCGCCGATTCACCGGTGGTGCTTGCCGATGCCTTGCGGCAGGTGGGCGAGGCGTTGGGCCGGCAGGCGCAGGTCGCGCCGGTCATTGCGACGCTGCTGGACTGACACCCGCGCCTCCTGCAAGAAGCACCCCCATCCCAACCCTTCCCCCGTGAAGGGGGAAGGGCTACAGAGCAAGGCAGTGCTGTTACTTCATCTGCGCCGCGGCGAAGTCCCAGTTCACCAGGCTCCAGAACGCTTCCACATACTTCGGGCGGGCGTTGCGGTAGTCGATGTAGTAGGCGTGTTCCCACACGTCGCAGGTCAGCAGCGGGGTGTCCTCGCCGGTCAGCGGGGTGGCCGCGTTCGGTGTGCTCACCAGCGCCAGTGCGCCGTCGGGGCGCTGCACCAGCCACGCCCAGCCGGAGCCGAAGGTGGTCACGGCGGTCTTGGTGAAGGCTTCCTTGAATGCCTCGAAGCTGCCGAACGCGGCGTTGATGGCCTCCGCCAGCTTGCCGCCGGGGGCGCCGCCGCCATTGGGTTTCAGGCAATTCCAGTAGAAGCTGTGGTTCCACACCTGCGCGGCGTTGTTGAACATGCCGCCCTGCGACTTGCGGATGATGTCTTCCAGCGACATCGCCTCGAACTCGGTGCCGGCGATCATGTTGTTGAGGTTGGTGACGTACGCCTGGTGGTGCTTGCCGTAGTGGAAGTCGATCGTTTCGGCCGAGATGTGCGGCTCAAGCGCGGTGCGGTCGTAGGGCAGGGCGGGCAGTTCGATGGCCACGGCGGACTCCTGTGGGGGCTGAAAGATGCGGCCGGGGCCGCGCGAAGATTTACAATGGGCAATTGTAGCCTCCGCGCCCGCAAGCGGGTCGTGAAGGCCGCGGGCCACATCGTTGCAGGAACCCGACCAATGTCATCCGTGGAAGCGCGCATCCGCGCCGAGATCGAAAACCACCCCATCGTGCTGTTCATGAAGGGCACCGCGCAGTACCCGATGTGCGGCTTCTCCAGTCGTACCGTGCAGGCCCTGCAGGCCGCAGGGGCCGACACGCTGCATACCGTCAACGTGCTGGAAGATCCGGAAATCCGCGCCAATCTGCCGCGCTATTCCGACTGGCCCACCTTTCCGCAGCTGTTCATCCATGGCGAACTGATCGGCGGCTGCGACATCACCGTGGAGCTGGCCGAATCCGGTGAGTTGGTACGGTTGGTGGCGGACGCGAAGAAGGCATGAGCGCGCACGCCGTGTTGCAGGGGCGCGTCATCCTGATCGCAGGCGCGGCCGGCGGGCTGGGTGCGGCGGCGGCGGCGGCCTGTGCGCAGGCCGGTGCCACCCTCATCCTGTTGGGGCGCAAAGTGGCCCC
>JAGWUF010000055.1 GCA_028868545.1 Lysobacteraceae bacterium
CCATGAACCGCGTGTCCAAGGTGGTCCCGCCGAAGCGGCAGATCATCAAGGACATCTCGCTGTCGTTCTTCCCCGGTGCCAAGATCGGCCTGCTGGGCCTGAACGGCGCCGGCAAGTCCACCGTGCTCAAGATCATGGCCGGCGTGGACAAGGACTTCGACGGCGAGGCGCGCCCGCAGCCCGGCATCAAGGTCGGCTATCTGGCGCAGGAGCCCGAACTGAATCCGGAACACACCGTGCGTCAGGCGGTGGAGGAAGGCGTGGGTGAAGTGCTGCAGGCGCAGGCCGCGCTGGACGCGGTGTACGCCGCCTACGCCGAGGAAGGCGCGGATTTCGACGCGCTGGCGAAGGAGCAGGAGCGTCTGGAAGCCATCCTCGCCGCCGGTGACGCGCACACGCTGGAAAACCAGCTGGAAGTGGCCGCCGACGCGCTGCGCCTGCCGCCGTGGGACGCCATCATCGGCAAGCTGTCGGGCGGCGAGAAGCGCCGCGTGGCGCTGTGCCGCCTGCTGCTGCAGAAGCCGGACATGCTGCTGCTCGACGAACCGACCAACCACCTCGACGCCGAATCGGTCGAGTGGCTGGAGCAGTTCCTCGCGCGCTACACCGGCACCGTGGTGGCGGTGACCCACGACCGCTACTTCCTCGACAACGCCGCCGAATGGATCCTCGAGCTCGACCGCGGCCGCGGCATCCCGTGGAAGGGCAACTACACCGACTGGCTGGTGCAGAAGGACGAGCGCCTGAAGCAGGAAGAAAACCAGGAGAAGTCGCGCCAGAAGGCCATCCAGAAGGAACTGGAATGGGCGCGCAGCAACGCCAAGGGCGGTCGCTCGAAGGGCAAGGCGCGCCTGGCGCGGATCGAGGAGCTGCAGTCGGTCGACTACCAGAAGCGCCAGGAGACCAACGAGATCTTCATCCCGCCGGGCGAGCGCCTGGGCCAGAAGGTCATCGAGTTCAAGAACGTGTCGAAGAAGTTCGGCGACCGCCTGCTGATCGACAACCTCAGCTTCCAGGTGCCGCCGGGTGCCATCGTCGGCATCATCGGTCCCAACGGTGCCGGCAAGTCGACGCTGTTCAAGATGATCACCGGGCAGGAGAAGCCGGATTCGGGCCAGATCGACATCGGCCCGACCGTGCAGCTTGCCTACGTGGACCAGAGCCGCGGCGCACTGGAAGGCAACCACACGGTGTTCCAGGAAGTCTCCGGCGGCCTCGACATCCTCAACATCAACGGCATCGAGATCCAGTCGCGCGCCTACATCGGCCGCTTCAACTTCAAGGGCCAGGACCAGCAGAAGCTGGTCGGCGCACTGTCCGGCGGCGAGCGCGGCCGCCTGCACATGGCCAAGACCCTGCTGCAGGGCGGCAACGTGCTGCTGCTCGACGAACCGTCCAACGACCTCGATATCGAGACGCTGCGCGCGCTGGAAGACGCGCTGCTGGAGTTCCCCGGCAACACCTTCGTGATCAGCCACGACCGCTGGTTCCTGGACCGCATCGCCACCCACATCCTCGCCTTCGAGGGCGATTCGCACGTGGAGTTCTTCCAGGGCAACTACCGCGAGTACGAGGAAGACAAGAAGCGCCGCCTGGGCGACGACGCCGGCCCGAAGCGGCTGCGGTTCAAGGCGTTGAAGTAACGGCCTGGACGCCCACGGCAACGTGGGCGTCCGTGCATGCAGGAGGAGGACACCATGGGCTTCATCGACAAACTGCGCGCCCGCTGGCGCGACGCCGACACCCTGCTCTGCGTCGGCCTCGATCCTGATCCTGCGAAGTTCCCCGACCGCTTCGTCAACGATCCTGACGCGCTGTTCGCGTTCTGCCGCGATATCGCCGACGCCACCGCGGAATACGCCTGTGCGTTCAAGCCGCAGATCGCCTACTTCGCCGCCCACAACGACGGCGAGGCGCAGCTGCAGCGGCTGATCGCGCACCTCAACGGCGCCCACCCGGACGTGCCGGTGATCCTGGACGCCAAGCGCGGCGACATCGGCAGCACCGCGCAGCAGTACGCCTGCGAGGCGTTCGAGCGCTTCGGCGCCGACGCAGTGACGCTGAACCCCTACATGGGGCGCGATTCGGCCGATCCGTTCCTGCAGTACAACGACCGCGGCTGCGTGTTCCTCTGCCACACCTCCAACCCCGGCGCGCGCGACTTCCAGGAACTGCTGGTGGACGGCGCGCCGCTGTACCAGCACATCGCGCGCACCATCGCCGGCGAGTGGAACGCCGACGGCAACTGCGCGCTGGTGGTGGGTGCCACCTTCCCGGAGGAGCTCGCCGTGATCCGCGGGATCGTCGGCGACATGCCGCTGCTGATCCCCGGCGTGGGCGCGCAGGGTGGCGACGTGGAGGCGGTGGTGCGCAACGGCAGGACCGCGGACGGCACCGGCCTGATGATCAACTCCTCGCGCGGCATCCTGTACGCGTCGCGCGGCGAAGGCTATGCCGAGGCCGCCGCGGACGCGGCGAAGTCGCTGCGCGACGAGATCAACCGCTACCGCTGACCGCTATCGCGACAGCGGCATGAAAGCGAGCGCGATCAGCGGCGCAGCGCCGCGCGCAGGGCCGCCAGCGGGAAGCGGCCCCAGATCATCGCGAACACCGCCGCGCGGGTGAAGCGCCCGCGCCGCGATGCCTCGAACTTCCGGAAGTACCGCCACAGGCCGCGGTGCTTGTGCCATTCGACGAACAGCGGCCGCGCGCGCGACGACACCCCGCGCACGTGCAGAACCTCGACCTCGTTGGCGATGGCGACCACGCCGCCGACCTGGCGCACGCGCCGGCACAGGTCCAGGTCCTCGGCATGCAGGCGATAGCCTTCGTCGAAGCCGCCGATGCGCGCGAACAGCGCGCGCGGCAGCAGCAGCAGCGCGCCCGAGACCGCATCCACCGGCTGCAGCGGCTGTTCCGGGTCGCGCGGCAGCGACAGGTCGCGCGCGCTTCGCGTGCGCAACATCGCCGCGAAGTCCGGATCGCGCCGGCGCGCGGCCGTATCCAGCGTGCCGTCCTCGCCGCGCAGCACGCCGCCCACCAGCGCATCGCCCAGCGTCACGGCGGCAGCGCGCAGCTGCGCCAGCGTGTCGGGATCGACGAAGCAGTCGGGATTGACGAAGGCCAGCCACGGCGCGCTGCTGGCCGCTGCGCCCTGGTTGCAGGCCGTCGCAAATCCGGGGTTGTCGGGATTGGCGATGAAACGCAGGCGGGCATCCGCCAGGGCATGGCGTTGCACGATGTCCAGACTGCTGTCACGCGAATCGTTGTCGACCACGCGAATCTCGTGGACGCCATCGCCGGCGCGCAATCGCAGCAGGCAGGCGTCGAGGGTTTCTTCACTCTCGAAGGTCACCACCACCACCGCGATGGCATCGGCGTTCATGGCACGGTCGCGAACAGATCCGGCTGCGGTGGCCGCTGTTCCAGCATTTCCAGGGCCTGCGCCAGACGCGCACGCTGCTCCGGAAAGGGGTCGTGCATCAGGCAATCGGCCAGACGTGCATGCCAGTTCGGCCAGCGCACGGCCAGCGCGTCCAGATCGCCCGGCATCGGCGTGCTTTCACGCTCGCGCAGGACGAACGCCGTGGTGCACAGCACATTGCGGCCGCCCAGGCCGGCCATGCGCAGCGACAGGTCGATCAAGGCGGCGTACCACGCCCCGTAACTGGCGGCATCCACCCCGCCCGCCGCCACCCGTGCGGTACCGCGCAGCAAGACCGCATGCGCCACCGCAGAGGGCAGCTCGGGTGCGTCTGTCGGCTGCAGGCTGCAGGCCTCGGCCAACCGCAGCGGCGAATGCGGCAATGACACGATGTCCCCCAGCCGTGGCCAGGCCGCCGTTTCACCGGCATTGCACCATGGTGTGGCCGTGCCGATGCGGGCATCCCCAGCCAGGCAGGCCGCCAGCGCCTGCAACCATCCCGGTGCCGGCCGCGCATCCGGTGCCAACACCGCGACATCGGCATCGCCGCAAGCATGCAGGGCCTGTTCCAGATGCCTCGATTCCCCCAGTGGTTGACTGCGTCGGGTATGCGCAGCCTGCAAGCGGGTGCTGCCCAACCAGCGCTGGATCAGCGCCAGCCCGCGCGGGCCGGCCTGCGCATCATCGGCCAACCAGACCCGGGTGCCCGCCGGCGTGCCGGCATCGAGCGCCGCCAGACAGGCATCCAGCGCATCCTCGTCGGTACCCACCGGCACCAGAATGATCGGCAAGGACGCGCCGGCCGGGCTCACTGCTTCTTCGGTTTGTAGATCGGGTCCAGCGCACGGAAACGCTGCCCATATTCATCGGTGAGGTTGCGCGCTTCCAGCGGGTTGCGCACCACCGTCGGGGTGATCAGCACCACCAGCTCGTCGCGGGTCTTGCCCGTGCCTTGCTGGCCGAACAGCCCCCCAATCAACGGGATCCGGCTCAGGCCCGGCACGCCGGTGGAGCCTTTGGTGGTGCCATCGCTGATCAGACCGGCCAGCACCACGGTGTCACCGCTGGGGGCCACCGCGCTGGTGGAGACCTTGCTGGTGTCGATCCGCACATTGCCGTTCTTGTCGGCGATCCCGGTGGGCTTGCTGACTTCCTGCACGATTTCCAGGAACACCATGCCATCGCGGGTGATGCGCGGGCGCACTTTCAAAATGATGCCGGTATCCAGATACTGCACCTGGCTATAGGTGCCATTACTGCCCCCAGTCGCCGGGTTGAAGCTGACCGAGGCGATCGGGATCTTCTGGCCGACATTGAGGGTCGCTTCGCGGTTGTTCTGGGTCAGCACCGACGGCGAGGACAGCGTGCGCACATCAGTCACGCTGTCCAGTGCCTGCACGATGGCCGCCGCATTGCGGCCCAGGAAGGTCCAGCTGAGCAGGTTGCCCGCCCCGTTCGCACCCGGGCTGATGCTGCCGGCATGGCTGCCCCAGCTGTTACGTCCGGTCGGATACGGCAAGTTGCCGGCCGCCTGCGAGGACACCGCGTTGTCGAAAAACCAGCTCACGCCATATTGCAAATCGCCCTTCAGCGCGACACTGATCACCTGCGCCTCGATCTGCACCTGCATCGGCATCACGTCCAGGCGTTCGATCACTTCGCGGATCGACTTCCACTGCGCGGCACTGGCGCGCACCAGCAGCGAGTTGGTGTCTTCCACCGCAGAGACGCCGACCTCGGCACCACCGACCTTCAAGGTCACTTTGCCATTGCCGCTGCGGGATTGTGGCAAGGTGCCGCCCTGGCCCAGGCCGGTGTTGCCACCGGTGGTGGAGGACGGGCTGGAACGGTCGTCCCGCCCGCCATCGTGCAGGTCATTGGCCTGCACACCCGGCATCAGCGAGGTGGCATCGTCGCCCTGCCCGCCCTTGCCGCCGAACACTTCGGACAGCCGGTCGGCCAGATCGCGCGCCTTGATGTACTTCAATTCATAGGAGAACAGCCGGCCATCGCCGCTGCCGCCTTCGATGCGGTCGATCCACTGGCGGATTTCGTCCAGATAACTGGGCTGGCTGCAAATCACCATCACCGAATTGGTGGCTTCCAGCGGCATGAAGCGGAACATCCCGGCCACCGGGGTCTTGCCCTGTTCGCCGAACACCCGCTCCAGATCCTGCACCACGTCCACCGCCCGCCCGGATTGCAGCGGGAACACGCCCACCGACATGCTGGACATCCAGTCCACGTCGAACACCTGGATGGTGCGCAGGTAATTTTCCAGCTCGGCGCGGGTGCCGGCAATGGTGATCAGGTTGCGTGCGCCGTCCACGGTAACGATGGAACCCTGCCGCGCATAGGGCTTGAGGATTTTCTCCATCTCGCCGGCCGACACGTAGCGCAGCGGCACCACCCGCGATTCAAACCCGCGTGCGTTTGCCGGTGAACCGCTGCGCAGTGCGGCACCGTTCTGCAAGGCCTGATCGGCCGGCACGATGTTGTAGCGGCCATCGCTGTACACCATGCGGGCGTTGTTCTGGGCCAGCACCTGATCCAGCAGGCTCAGCGCACCGGCCGAACCCACCGGCTTCTGGGTGGCCACGGTCACCGTGCCCTGCACGCCCGGCGCGATGCTGTAGCTCTGCCCCAGCATGTCGCCGAGAATCGCCTTGACCACCGCCTGCAGCGATTCCCCTTCGAAATTGAAACTGGCCTGGCCACTGCTGGCCAGGGCCGGCGGCGGCGCGCTGGCGACTTTCTGGTTGATGGTGGCACCACTGCCGCGCCGGATCACCGGCTGCGGGCCGTCGCTGCCCAGCTCTTGCAGGATGTCCTTGCGGATGTTGCCGCTGCCTTCCTGTGCGTCGGCCACATGCGCGGCGCGATGCATGCTGGGCTGCGGCAGACTGGCGCAGGCGGCCAGTACACCGGTCAGCAGGGAGAGCAACAAAGGGCGCATTGTCATGGCGGGAAACCGTCGATTCTTGTTGGGTGGTTGCATCATTCTTTCCCCTGCTGCGCCGCCCCGGTACGGGAGGGTGCGCGCATGGTGGTGCTGGTCGGCGGTGATGGGGACGGCGCATTGCCCGGCTGCTGCATCTGTGCGCGCCGCGCCTCGATCCGCTTGCGGATCTCCGCGATTCGCTTGGCTTCATCCGGTGTGGGCGGCGGCATCGGCGGTTCCGCCATCGCCGCGGCCTCCGGCGGCGGGGGCTGGGCACCGGCGCCCGGCTTGGGCATCCCGGCCGGCACCCCGGCCACGCCGAAGGTGCGCAGATCCAGCGTCATCTGCCCACCCGGGCCCTCAAACACCGCGCGCCGCGGCTGCACTTCCTGCAAACGCCAGCCCGCGGCACCCTCCGGAGCATTGCCCACCCGCACCCGCTGCGACTGACCGCCGTTGCTGGGCTGCAGGATGGCCAACTGCACGGCGGGGCTGATCAGCACGCCGGTGAGGATGAAATCCATGGTGGCGGCACCGGCACCCGCCTCGCCGTCTTCCGGGCCAGTGGCCATGAATGCCCGCGGCTTGCGATCGGCGGTGAACAGGGGCCGCGCTGCCGCTTCCGAATACTGTGCCAGCGGCCCGATTCGATCCGGCACCACGGCAGCCGGGGAAGGCAGGGCTTCAGCCTTCGGCAAGGCAACCTCGCCGACACGCCCGCCCAACCCCAGCAAGGTGCCCAGCCAGAACAACAGGGCCCAGCCGCAGGCCGCCGCCAGCAACCAGGTCAATGGGCCGGCACGCAGGAAGCGTTGCAGGCCGGAAGACTCAACGGCCGCCACGTGCACCCCCCTGGCCTGGACGCAGGTAGCCGAACAGATTGAAGTTCACGTCCAGCCCGCCTTCCTGCGGCTGGCCACTGCCGGGCACGGCGAAATAACGTTGTGCCGTGATGGCAAGACCATCGATGAACAGATAGGGCCGCGCCGATTGCAAGGCGTGCAACACCGCCAGGGTTTCGGCATTGCCGCAACGCAACCGCACCTGCACGGTGACCCGGCGATAGCGGCCATTCTGGGCTTCATCGCCCAGCGGCGTACGATTGACCAGCGCACAGCCCCGGCTGCCCGGGCTGGCTTCACCCACGACTTGTTCCAATTGCTGGATCAATGCGGCGGTTGCCAGTTCTGCGGTGGGTTCGCTCAGAAAGCCCGAGCCCCCCCCGCGCGATGCCAGCGCCGCCAACCGTTGTTCAACCAGCGGCTTTTGCGCCAGCAAGCTGCGCAGCCGTGCATCCCGCGCCTGCAGTTCAGTCACCTCGACTTCGGCCTGTCGCAGCGGCTGCCCGAACAGCGGGCGCACCAGCAGCAGCCAGACCACGGCCAGCACGGCCAGCAACACGCCCAGAGCCAGCCAGCGGTCACGGGCGGTCAGGATGGAAGGCGTCATCGTGGCTCCCCGCTTGCCGGCGCCGCCGGTACCGATGGCGTGGCAGGCACCTTGCCTGCCAGCTGTGCCACCAGGGTGAAACGATCCATGCGGGTGCGCGGATCCTGCTGCAGCGCGCCACTGAGCGCCGGTGCCGACCATTGCGGCGCCCCCTCCAGCTTGCCCACCAGCGCCGCGGCCTGGCTGGACAGCCCGATCATGCTGAGCTGGTCGCCATCCACGGACAGTTTTTCCAGGTAGGTGCCGTCAGGCAGGCGCTGCGCCAGCGCCTGCATCACTTCCACCACCGGTGGATGATCGTTGCGCTGGGCCCGCAGATAGGCCTCGCCTTCCACCGTGTCCAGCAAGCGCTGGCGCTCGCTGGAAATCATCCGCGCCTGCGCCTCGCGGGTCTGCATGCTGGTCTTCAAGACCTGCGCTGCCGCCCGCCGGTTGTCCAGCAGCTGTGCCATTGCCAGCGCCAGCGCCAGGATGGCCACCAGCGCCAGGCCGAGATTCCACCAGCGCCAGGCGTTGCCACGGGTGGATCGCTGCGCCGGCGGCAACAGGTTGACCCCCAGCGCGCGACCTTCTGCAGATTGCAGGTCCACCCCGGCCAATGCCTTTGCCGCCCCGCCCAGCCGCGCCACGGCGGCATCGAAGCGCGCCCGCGGCAGCACCACCAGTTCAACCTGCAGTTGGCCATCCTCGCGTACCTGCACCACGCGCCCATCATGCAGCACGTCGGCCAGGGCAAACGGGGTCTGGCGTTCGATCTCGAACCCCAGCACCTCGCGCAGGCGCTCCCGCGCCGCGGCAGGCAGCAACAAGGTTCGGCGCAGGCCGGCACTGTCGGGCAGCAGCAACCAGCGCGGCAGCGCGCGCGCGCGCTCCTGCAGAACCCGCTGCAGCGGGTCGGTCTCGGCCGGCAGCGGCAATGGCAACGCCGCCACGTCGCGCGGGCCACCTTCCCCCTGATGCAGCAGCTGCACGGCATCGCCTTGCACCTGCAACCACAGGCGCTCGTCGCCGGCGATCAGCAGCCGGCGCATTCCGGCCGGCAGCCAGGCAGCAAGCCCCCGGCCCCACCAGGTCAAAAAACCGCCCAGCCCCGAGCCGGATCGCGCCAGCAGAGCGCCCCCCGTGATGTGTGCACTCACCGCGCCACTCCCCCGGCCTGCCAGTGCAATGTCGTGTATGTCGAACCCGGCAAACCGTTGCCCCCCATTCTGAGCACCACCCCTAGACGCACGCTGCGCCCATCGCTGCGGCGGGCCCGGCTGTCGATACTATACGTGCCGCTGCCCGGTAGCGGTGCGGCCTGCGGGTCGATCGGCGCGGGTTTTTCCGGCAGGCCCATCGCCTTGCGCACCACGCCATCGGCAAAATTGGCGTCCGGCAGCGCCTGCCCGGTGAAGACGGTCAGATGCGGTGCGGCGGCGGCATACAACGCCGGCCGCATGCCCAGCACCTGCTCCAGTTCGGCCACCGACTCGAACGGCGCGTCCTTGGCGCCCCAGTTCAGGCCCGCAGCCAGGTAATCGGCATCCTCGGCGCCGCCCGTCGGCTGGGTCAGGCTGTCCGGATCCCGCCAGTCCACCACCGCACCGGCCAGTCTGTCGGCCGATTCACGCGGCTCACCCAGCGCCTGGAACAGCTGGCTGAGAAGGTCGAAGGAAGCGCCATTGAGGTCGATCTTGGCGGATTCATCGCGCACCATCACGGTCACCGGCACGCCCTCGAAATCGAATCGGTATGGCCGCCCATCCACCGCCCAGCGCCGCTCGGGGTCTTGCTCCAGCATCCGCGACGCCGCGTATTCCACACCCGCCCGCGCCGCTTCGTCGGCCACCAGCGCACGCGCCACGCCATTGCCCTGCAGCGATTCGACCCGCGCCGTCAGCACATAGCCGGCCACCAGCCCGGCCAGCAGCAGCACCAGCCACAACACCAGCAACAAGGCTGCGCCCCGATCGGCCTGTCGGTGTGCCTGCATCAGATCTTGCTCCGTCCGCCAGCCAGATAGCTGCCCGCCTGCGGCAGCGTGACCACCAGCGGCGGCCACTCCCCCTGCGTGTCGGTGATCTGCACGCGCACCTGCATCGGCATGGCATCCGGGTTCTCCCAGCGTGGCTGCCAGGGCCCGAGCTTGCCCTCGTCATCCAGCGAACGATAGGCGAATGCGAGCCTTGTCAGCCCTTCCACCAGTGGCTCGGGCGGGCGGGCCGGCGCCCGCGCCTCGGCGGCTTGCACCAGCCGGAACACCACCTCCAGCGCCTTGCCCCGGCCGGTACCGGCATCCACCACCTGCAGGACATGCAGATGCGGGCCGCCACGGCCGAGATAATCCGGCAGGTCGGCGACGAAACGCATCGACCGGGCATCACCCTCGAAGCGCAGCGAACGCCCGCTCTGCCGATCGAAGGCAAAGACAATCCCCTGCGCGCCGCCGATGCGGGTACGCAGGAACTGCGACACCGCGCGCATGCGCTCGTTGCGCTGGCTCATCAGCTCGCCACGCGCCACCGTGGCCCCGGCGGCCCGCACCACGCCAAACCCCAATGCCAACGCCGCCGCCAGCAAGGTGACCGCCAGCAGCACCTCCAGCAAGGTGAACCCGTGCGCGTGCCGATTCATTGCCCCGGCTCCAGCCTGGACGGCGTGGCCAGTCGCAACGATGCCACGTGCAGTTGCTGCTGCGGCCCACCGTCCCCCCATTGCATGTCCAGCTGCACGTGCAGCAGCCGGGCCGCGAGCGGATCCACCGGCGTCTCGCGCTTGTGCGGCTGCGGGTCCTGCCACGGCGTGACCGCCAGCCGCCACTGGTAGCGCCCGTTTTCCAGCGTGCCGGCCTGCTGCAGGGGGCCTTGCAGCAGGACCAGGTGTTCGTCGAGCAACGACTGCGCCAGCAGCGCCGCGCGCCCGGCATCCCCGCCCTGCCGCAGCTGCAGGCTGGCACGAGACAAGCTGCCCAGCAGCAAGGTCAGACCCAGTGCCAGCACCGCAAACGCGACCAGGATCTCGATCAGGGTGAAACCGGCGGCACGTCGCGCGCTCATCGCCCAACCTCGCGGCGCTGCGTACGTACTTCACCGGTCAGCCAGCGCACATCCACATCCCAGCCTGCACCGTTGGCCTGCAGGCGCAGCCGCCCGCCGGTGGCGGCACCATCCGGAAAGAACCGCACGGCACCCAGCCCGCCCTCGCTTGCCGGCACGATGCCCAGCTGCGCCGCGCGGGCACCGGTAAACACCACTTCGCCCCCTTCCGGCAAGCGGCCGTGCCGCCCTTTTGCCGCCGTCCAGGTGCGTGCAGCCGGGTCGATCACGACATCCTGCGGCTGACCACTGGCAATCGCCAGGGCGCGGGTGAACCGCATCTGTGCGGCCACCTCCCTGGCGGCGGCGCGCATCTGCATGCCGCGCAGGCCGCCACTGAACGCCGCCATCGCCAGCAGGCTGGCGGCGGCGATCAACACCAGCACCAGCAGCATTTCCAGCAGCGAAAAACCAGAACCGGAGCGGTGCTGTGGCATCGTCAATTCAGCAAGGTTGGCAGTACGCGGCGGGTGCGCGTCACTCGATCCTGATGTCGGCGTTCACGCTCTCGCCACCGGGCTTGCCGTCGGCGCCGTAGCTGAGCAGATCGAACGGCTTGCCCTCACCGGGCACCTTGTACTGCACCGGGTGCATCCACGGGTCGTTCAGGTCGGCGGCCTTGGCGTACGGCCCCAGCCAGCCCGAGGTGCCGCCCGGCGCCGTGATCAGCGCATTCAAATCCGGCGGCAGGGCGCCGGTGTCCATCTTGTACTGGTCCACTTTCTCGGCCAGCGTCTGCAATTGCGCCTGCGCCAGCTTGACCTTGGCGCGGTCGCCGCCGCCCAGAATGCGCGAGGCCGCAAACGCCACGATGCCGCCGATCAAGACCACCACCACGATGATTTCGATCAGCGAGAAGCCGCGCTGTGCCGCCTTGGACAGTGGGCGTGGGAAATTCCGGTTGCGCATGGTCAAGATCCGCGAATGATTGAAATTGAAAAAGGCTGATTGAAAAAGGCTGGATGCCGGTCATTGTCGCCGAGTTCGTGCGACGGCTTCAGCCCACCACATTGGTGAGATCGTAGATGGGCGTGAGCACCGACAGGATCACCACCCCCACCACCAACGCCAGTACCAGGGTCACCGCCGGCACCAGCGCCGCCAGCAGACGATCCATCGCCACCGAGGTTTCCTGCTCGAAGGTATCGGCGGTTTTCAGCAGCATCGCATCCAGTGCGCCGGATTCTTCGCCCACCTGAATCATCTGCAGGGCCAGCCGCGGGAAGCGCTTGCCCCTGGCCAGGGCCTGCGACAACCCGACACCGTTCTTCACCTCGGCCGCCGCCGCTTCCACATCGGCGGCCAGCACGCGGTTGTCCAGCACGTTGCGGGCAATGCCCAGCGCCGCCAGCAACGGCACGCCGTTGCGCAGCAAGGTGCCGAGCGTGCGCGCCAGCCGTGCGGTATCGAGTTTGGCCACCAGCGTGCCGGCCAATTTCCGGCGCAGCAGCCAGCTGTCGAATTGCAGCATGAACGCCGGATCGCGGCGCTTGCGCTCCAGCCACAGCACGGCCAGCAACGGCGCCGCCAGAATCAGGATCCACCAATGCCGCACGAACATGCCCAGCCCCAGCACGATCTGCGAAAACCACGGCAGTTTGGCGTCCAGGCTTTCGTACATCGCCGCGAATTGCGGCACCACGTAACCCAGCAGGAACAACAGGCTCAGCCCCACCATCACCAGCAAAATCGCCGGGTACACCAGCGCATTGATCACCCGCGCCCGCAGCGCGCGCGCGCGTTCCAGATAATCGGCCAGCCGTTGCAGCGTCTCGTGCAGGCTGCCACCGGCCTCGCCGGCGCGCACCATGTTCACGTACAAGCGACTGAAGGTGCCGTGCTGGCGCTCCAGCGCCGCCGACAACGACGCCCCGCCGCGCACCGCATCGCGGATGTCGGTGATGGTGCGCTTGGCGGAGGCGTCCTCCGGCAATTCCAGCAGGATGCCCAATGCCCGGTCCAGCGGCTGTCCGGCGCCGAGCAAGGTGGCCAATTGCTGGGTGAACTGCACCAGCTTCTGCCCGGCGAACGGCTGCGGCTTGAACAACTCCCGCCACACCGCGCCGCTGCCGGCCGCACTGGCCAACCGCGCCTCCACCGGCAGATGGCCCTGCTCCTGCAGCCGCGCCACCACTTCGGGCTCGCCGGCGGCCTCCATCTGCCCGTCCAGCAATTCGCCACGCGCGTTCAGGGCTTTGTAGCGGTAGAGGGCCATGGCCTCAGGCATCCTCACTCACGCGCAGCACTTCTTCCAATGTCGTTTCGCCGCGCAGGGCCTTGGCAATGCCGACTTCGTACATGGTGGCCATGCCGGCCTGGCGTGCGAGTTTCTCGATTTCGTCCATGCCGGCGTGGCGCATCACCGCGCGACGCACGTCGTCGTCCATCACCAGCAGTTCCATGATGGTGGTGCGGCCCAGATAGCCGGTGGGCGACAGCGGCGAAGGTTTGGGGCGGTACAGGGAAATTTCACCCTGCGGCTGGAAGCGGCGCAGGCCGAAGCGCTCGATTTCCTCCGGTGAGGCCGGATATTTTTCCGCATGCACCGGTTCCAGCCGGCGCACCAGGCGCTGCGCCAGGATGCCGTTGACGGTGGAGGTCAGCAGATAGTCTTCCACCCCCATGTCCAGCAGGCGGGTGATGCCGCCGGCGGCGTTGTTGGTGTGCAGCGTGCTCAGCACCAGATGGCCGGTGAGCGCCGACTGGATGGCGATGCGCGCGGTTTCCAGGTCGCGCATTTCGCCGATCATGATGATGTCCGGATCCTGCCGCACGATGCTGCGCAGGGCGTGCGCGAAATCCAGCCCGATGGCGGGTTTGGCCTGGATCTGGTTGATCCCGTCGATCTGGTATTCCACCGGGTCTTCGACGGTGATGATCTTGACCTTGGGCGTGTTGAGTTTGCTCAGCGCGGTGTACAGCGTGGTGGTCTTGCCGGAGCCGGTGGGCCCGGTGACCAGCAGGATGCCGTGCGGCTGCTCCAGCACTTTCTGGAAGCGCGGCATGAAGCCCTCGCCAAAACCCAATTTGGCGAAATCCAGCACCACGGTTTCGCGGTCCAGCAGGCGCATCACCACCGATTCGCCATGCGCGGTGGGAATGCTGCTCACGCGCAGATCCAGTTCCTTGCCCTGCACCCGCGCCACGATCCGCCCGTCCTGCGGCAGCCGGCGTTCGGCGATGTTGAGCTTGGCCATGATCTTGATGCGGCTGATGATGGCGGCGGTCAGATTCAATGGCGGGCTTTCGCCCTCTTCCAGCACGCCATCGATGCGGTAACGCACCTTCAACCGGGTTTCGAACGGCTCGATGTGGATGTCGGAAGCGCGCAATTCCACCGCGCGCTGGATGATCAGGTTCACCAGCCGGATCACCGGTGCTTCCGACGCCAGATCGCGCAGGTGCTCGACGTCGTCGAAATGCTCCTCGCCCTCGGCGCGTTCGACGATGCCCTCCATCGCGCTGCGGCCCTGGCCGTGCCAGCGTTCGATCAGCTCATCGATTTCCGAGCGCAGTGCCACCGCCGGCCGCAACGGGCGGCCCAACGCCAGCAGCACCGCCTCCTGCACATAGCCGTCCTGCGGGTCGGCCAGCAGCACGTCCACCCCGTCCGCGTCCGCGGCCACCGGCACGACATGGAATTGCTTCATGAACTTGAAACCCAGCGCCACTTCCTCCGGCGGCAGCTCGGGCACCTCGCGGGCGCTGCGCAGCGGCAGGCCCAGCTCGCTGGCGCAGGCCTCGGCGTGGTCACGCTCCGACACCAGCCCCAGCCGCCCCAGCAGCATCAGCAGATCGCCGCCGTCCTGTTCCTGCAGCTTGCGGGCACTGGCCAGATCGGCTTCTTTCAGCTTGCCGCGGGCAAGCAGCAACGCCACCACACGCGCATCGGGGCTGGGCTCGGGGGGGGCGTTGAGGACGGCATTCATGGGCAGGCGCGATGACGGATGGAAGGTGGTGAGGGTAGCAGGGCCTCCGCAAGCGCGCGATGGCACTTGAATTCGTGTTTTCTGTACCATCCGCCAGACCGCTGCAATTCACACACAACCCGAGGGGGAATCCAACATGCAGATCCGCACACTCAGCCTCGCGCTGGCAGCCAGCCTAGTGATGGCTGCTAGTTTCACCACTAGCGCAAGCATCCTGTTCCAGAACCTGGGAACCGCTGCACCGCCAACGACGATTGGCGGCCACACCATGCAGCCTTTCGATCAGGCAGCGCAGAACGCCATCCCGGATGGCGGCACTGTCGTCAGCATCCCCGGCAGCCCAATCCCCGGCACGCTGAGCCTTTCAGCCAGCGCAACGAAGTACCCTTTCTGGGCTTTGAATGCGACTTGGGGGCACGGGTACAGCGGCCCGCTTTTTACGGCACCCAACAACACCACGTTCACTTTGCCGCCCAACACCCAAGCGTTCTACCTTTATGCGATGGGAAATGCATACGGCCCCGCGACCATCACCGTCACCAGTGATTCGGGCAGCAGCTCGGGTGCCACGCCTGTGACCGTCAACGCCCTCGGTGGGCCAGACAGCGCGAATGGGTTCGCCTTCTACAGCACCGCCGGGGAAACCATCTCTTCGGTCACCGTGAGTACATCCGTTTCAGGTGGCTTTATCTTTGCTGAATTCGGCATCAACGGTGGGCCCATCACCACCTGCGCCAGCTCCGGCTACACCGGCACCCAGCTGCTGTGGTGCCAGAAGATCTGCGAAAGCGGGCTGACCGGCAAGGACCTGGATGTCTGGCTGCAGCGCTGGATCCGCCAGTTCCGGCAGCTGCCGTATTGCGCCCTGCCAGGTGGCAACCCGCCGCCTCCGCCGCCCGGCGATTGATCTGTCGTCAAACAACGCCGGCGCAAGCCGGCGTTGCTGTGTCCAGGCCTGTGCTGACCATGTCCGTTTTGTGACCTGATTAGCGTTATTCTGTGC
>JAGWUF010000105.1 GCA_028868545.1 Lysobacteraceae bacterium
GCCGCGGCATCCTTCGCCGGATTCCCCGGCAGCGGCAAGTTGTGCGAGGCGTTGGTCCCGGCGCCGGGGAAGCCGAAGCCCTTGACGGTTTCGGCGATGCCATAGGGCAGCCGCACGTCGATATCGGGGACTTCCGCGCCAGCTTGCAGGCGCGACTCCATCACGTGGATGCCCCAGGCGATGCTGGCCGGATCGCGCCCGTCCAGCGCGATCGGGTCAAAGCCGTTCAAGCGCAGGTGCCGGTCCAGCCACCGCTCGCCGCCCTGCTGGGTGATCTGGCTGCGCTGTTCGATGCGCCGCCCGTTGAGGATGATGATCGGGCTGACCAGTCCGCTGTCCTCGGCGCGCCACCAGC
The DNA here is from genome assembly GCA_028868545.1 of Lysobacteraceae bacterium. Taxonomy (GTDB): domain Bacteria; phylum Pseudomonadota; class Gammaproteobacteria; order Xanthomonadales; family Xanthomonadaceae; genus Thermomonas. Next base: position 356 of record JAGWUF010000105.1, read on the forward strand.
GTGGCGCCCAGTCGCTGCCACGCTGTTCCTCGAACGCACCGTCGCTGAGGAAGGCGACCAGGCGTTCATCCTTGAGCGGCGCATGCACGTACTGCAGCTCGGCAAAGCCGAGATAGCCGCCTTCCATCACGCCCCCGGCGGTGTGCGCGTTGACGTGGGAGCCCAGTGGCGACGCCGGCGTTCCGTCCGGATTGAGGGTGTAGGCATAGAAGTCGCTTACGAACCGGCTCAGCCCTTCGCCGGTGCGGTCGTAACGTTCGGCGTGCCGGTCGGTCATGTTGCCAACCAGCACGTTCAGCGCGTCGATGGCGGCCACGCAGTGCCCCTGGCCCATCATCCACGCGCGGGTGACGCCATCCAGGGAATCCATCAGCAGGTAGCCGGCGTAGGCGGGCACCATGTTGAGGGACCCGCCGGTGTGGCCTTCAGGCGTGGTCTTGAAATCATCGACCTCCAGGGCCGCGCCGTCGGTACGAACGCGCTGGCTGTAGGTCATGTGCGCCACCAGCCACATGCCGGCGCTGGTGACGCGGTCGGCCGCCGCAAGCCGCTGCCAGGCGGTTTGGGCGTCGGGCGTGCGGCCCAAGGCCACCAGCTCGTCCACCATCTGGCGGACCCGGAGCTGGGTAAGCGGGTCATGTCGGATCACCCCGTAGCCGGCCGCCCAGTGGGCGAACGCGGGATCGGCCTGCCGGTGGGCGTCGGCGAGTTCAAGGATCCGCTGGCGCTCGGCGGCCGACAGCTGGTCGGCGGTGCAGCAGTTGAGATGCAGGTTCATGGGTCCTCCGGGGAATCGGTCGAAGCGGTCATCAGGGTCGATGCCGCGGCGGCGAGGTCCGCACCCAGCGCGATGGCGTTGGAGGGGTGGGAAATGGTGTCAGTGCTGACGATGCGGGCCAGGCCCGCCTCCTGCAGGCGGGCATAGGCGTCGCCTGCGAACACCGGATGGATGGCGACCAGCAACGGCGACGGCAACGACAACCGGCGCAGGTGTGCGAGGGTCTCCAGGATCGTGTGGCCGGACGACACGATGTCGTCGATCAGCACCGGAGTCCGACCAGCCACGGCTGCCGGGTCGGGCAGGCTGACGCGCACGTCGTAGTCGCCGTGCCGCTCCTTGGCCAGCACCTGGTAGGGCATGCCGGACAGGGCGGCGATGTCCGCTACCCACTGCTCGCTCTCGCTGTCAGGGCCGATCAGCACAGCGTCGGGGACGGTCTCAGCGATCCAGCGGGCCACGGCCGGCGTCGCCGATACGTGGACCGTCGGAATGCGGTAGAGCGACTGCAGGCGCTCGACGCGGTGCAGGTGCGGGTCCACGGTCACCAGCCAGTCGAAAGCCTCTTCGAGGAATTGCGCAAACAGCGGTGTACTGACCGCCTCGCCGCGATGGAAGCGGGTGTCCTGGCGCATATACCCCAGGTAGGGTGCGATGAGGCCGACCGAACGAGCCCCGAACTCGCGCGCGGTCCGGGCGGCGAAGCGCAACGGGAGGGCCAGGGCATCGGCGTTGCGCAGGCTGGCCAGGAGCGCCACATCGGCTCCGGCCAGTGCGTCGTCCAGGGTGACCAGCGACTCGCCATCTGGGAAGTGCCGCCAAGCCACGGGTGCAATGCGCGCCTGCAGGGGCTGGTTGATGTTGCCGGCCAACACTGCATCGGCCGGGAAGGGCATCAGCACACGGGTCATGGAACCTCTCCAAGCACAAAGGGTTGCAGCGTCGCGGCGTGCTCCAGGGCGTAGGCCAGTTCTCCCGGCGACTCCGCATGCAGGGTCATCATGGGCTGTCCGCGCTCGACCGTATCGCCGATCCGCAGACCGGTTTCGAGGCCGGCGGTGGGGGATGTCGGGGCGCCGGCCAGCTTGGCCAGTTTGGCCAGCCTGCGGTTGTCGATCGCCGCGATGCGGCCCGATGCAGGCGCCGGGACGTCGGCGGTGAACGCCGCCCGTGGCGGTTCGCGGAAGCCTCCCTGGGCCTCGCAGATCGCCAGGAACTTGGCCAGCGCCGCCCCGGAATCCAGCACGCCGCGCGCGCGCTCCAGTCCGGTGCCGGCGTTGCTGCCCGGTGCCATGTCCAGCAGCGCCGCGGACAGCGCAAGTGCGCGTTCGCGAAGGTCGGCGGGTGCATCGGCTGCGTTGCGCAGCACCTTGAGCACATCGTGCGCCTCGAGCGCCGGGCCGATGCCCCGGCCCACCGGCTGGGTGCCGTCGGAGCGATGGATGCCCAGCTGCAATCCAAGCGCAGCCGCGGTGTGCGCAAGCCGTGAGCCCAGACTGTGGGCCGCAGCCTCGCTGCGCACCTTGGCGGTTGGACCCACGGGCATGTCGATCAGCACGTGGGTGGAGCCGGCGGCGATCTTCTTCGACAGCACGCTGGCGACCAGTTGGCCGTCGCTGTCGAAGTCCAGCGGCCGCTGCACCCGGATCAGGATGTCGTCGGCCGGGCTCAGGCGCACGTTGCCGCCCCAGACGATGCAGCCGCCCTCGCGCTCCACCACCCGCCGCATCGCCGCCAGGTCGAGCGCCACCGGCGCCATCACTTCCATGGTGTCGGCGGTGCCTGCCGGAGACGTGATCGCGCGCGACGAGGTCTTCGGAATGCGGTAGCCCAGCGCGGCCACGATGGCCACCACGATCGGGGTGGTGCGATTGCCCGGCAGGCCGCCCACGCAGTGCTTGTCCAGCACCGGCCCTTCGCCCCAGTCCAGGCGCTGGCCGACGGCGATCATGGCGCGCGTCAGCGCGGTCGTCTCCGCGTGGTCCAGGCGGTCGCCGGCGCTGGCTGTGACGAACGCGGCAAGCTCCAGGTCCGACAACCTGCTTTCCATCACGTCCTGCACCAGGGCGAGGTACTGCGCGTCGTCCAGCCGTGCCCCGAACACCTTGGCGCGG
>JAGWUF010000009.1 GCA_028868545.1 Lysobacteraceae bacterium
GCGCTGCCGCTGAGCGGCGCGGTGGGCTATGTCTACCTGCCGGCGGCACTGGGCGTGGCGGTGATGTCGGTACTGGCCGCCCCGTACGGCACCCGGCTGGCCCATGCCCTGAGCGGGCGGACGCTCAAGCGCGTGTTTGCGGCGTTTCTGCTGCTGGTGGGCAGTGCGTTCGCGTACAGCGCATTGACGTAGCGATGCAGGCAGAGGAGACCGGAAAAAACGCGGCGGGCCGAAGCCCGCCGCGGATGTCGCACAACACATTCGAACGTGGATCAGAACTTCATGCTGACGCTGGTGAAGAAGTAACGGCCAGCCTGGTCGTAGCCGCCCGGCGCGTTGCCGTTCAACTGCATGGTGTTGCCCACCATCGGCGGCTCCTTGTCGGCGATGTTGTTCACGCCCACCGTCCAGTCCACGAAGCCGATCGTGAAGGTGCCCGACAGGTCGAACATGTTGTAGGCGCTGAGGCGGTTGCCGTTTTTCGCCAGCAAGGTGTCGGTGGTCAGGTTGGCACCCGTGATGGCATCGACATACCGCATGCTGCCGGTATACCGCCACCGCAGATTGAGCGAGTACCAGTCACGCGAGAAGCCGAGGTTGGCAATATGCCGCCATTTCGGGGATTGGCAGGAGGTGTTGATCTTGCCGGTGCAGTCGTACTTCGTGCCATTCACTTGCGGCAGGTTGTCAATTTCTTCCTTCAGGACGCGCGAACCGATGAAGGTGGCATTCGCGTTGCCGCCGAACATGTTCCAGCGATAGGCTGCCGTCAGGTCGAGGCCACGGTGGTGCGACTTCCCGAAGTTGCCGCTCAGATTGTTGACATAGCCGGATGTGGTGGGGCTGCTGCCAATCCAGAGGTCGCCGCTTCCCGGGCGGCGATGCACCATGCCGCAGATGTTGGCGTCGCCGGTGCTGCCGCACAGGTTCAGGATGGTGCTGGCACCAATCGACGCGATGCGATCCGTCATCCGGATGTCATACAGGTCAACACTCATGTCCAGCTTGTCGATCGGGCTGAAGGCGGCGCCGATGGTCCAGGTTTTTGCCTGCTCCGGCTTCAAGGTCGGGTTGCCGCCGCTGAACTGGTTGTACTGGCCTGCCGGGCTGGCCGGAATTCCGCCGTACTGGGCGGCGCTCACGCCCATTTTTGCGCATTGGGCTGCCGTATACGTGGGCGACGTCCCGGCGCAGGGATCATCGCCTTCGAACAGGCTGATCGACTGCAGGGAGAACAGTTCGCCGATGTTGGGTGAACGGATGGCACGGTTGTAACCGCCACGGAGGCGAACCATGCCGAAATCGGCATTGGCACCGATCTTGTAGGTATTGGCCCGACCGGAGGTGTTGTAGTCGGACAACCGATAGCCAAGGTCGAGGTTCAACGATTTCAGCGGGCCGTGGTTGGCGATCAACGGCACGGCGCTTTCCATGAAGAATTCACGCACGCTGATGCTGCCGGTCAGCGGGTTGGCCGGGCCGCCGGAGCCGGTGAAGTTGCCGGCTGCGGAATTGCTGTCCGGGGTGAACTCGTACTTTTCCTTGCGCCACTCGTAGCCTGCCACCAGCTTGATCGGGTCGTGGTTGGCGCTGGCAAAGCCCCAGCCGATGTCGCCGGTGACGTAGCCGTTCAGCACGGTCATCGAGGTGGTGGTCTTGGTGAGGCCGATTCCTTGCAGCGCGTTGGCGGCGGCCGAAGTGACGCCATTGGGCACCCAGACGTTGTAGGGGATGCAGCCGGCGAACGAGCCAGCCGGGCAACCCATCAGCGCTTGCTCCACGCGGTCGGACAGGAAGTCGTTGCGCGAAATATTGGAGTTTTCGGTCTGGCTGACGGCATAGGAGAGGTTGTAGCTCCAACGGTCGGTGATGCTGCCTTCGGCACCGCCGATCATGCGCCACGAGGAAGTGTCGTCATCGAACGTGCGCGGGCCGCCTTCCACATTGCGCTTGCCCACGTAGATTTCCAGCGGCGCGGCGGTCGACAGGCCGAGATCCGAGCACATCGTGTTGATCAGCGGGTTGCTGCAATCGATGGACAGCGTCTGGGCGAAGAACGTCCCCGATTCGGCAATCTGCGTCCGGCTCTTCTTGTTGATGTACATCATTTCCGCATACGGACGGAAATGTTCATTCACTTCGTAGCGGACCGCAGAGCCGAAGTTGTAGCGGGTATCCGGGCGCTGGTAGTAATTGATGGGCGCATAGTTGTACAGCTGGCCGACATCCGGCAGCCACTTGCCAGTGCTGGGGTTGAAGTGGGCCGCACCACCGGTTGCGGCAAGAGTGTAATCGTCATCGTAGATGTAGAAGTTCGGAATCGGTGCCGTACCCGAACCGCCGCAAGAGGTGCCACCGGCGTTCAGCGCGCAGGACGAATAGTCGCGGGCACCCTGCATCAGCGGGTCATTTTCGCGCCAGGTCAGCCATGCCATGGCATGGCCGGCACCGTCGGCGAAGCTGCCGCCGATGGCGATGTCGACATTCTTCGACTTGCCATCGAGGCCGGAGTTGCCGGACGGGTAGCTGAAGCCCTTGGCGTCCAGCTTACTGCGGATGTATTGATTGCTGTTGTTGTGCTGGTAGGCAGACATCCCCGCACTGAGGCTGATGCCTTCGAAGTCGGTGTCCAGCACGAAGTTGACCACGCCGGCGATGGCGTCGGAGCCGTACACGGCCGATGCACCGCCGGTCAGCAGGTCGACGCGCTTGATCAGCGCCGCCGGGACGATGGAAATGTCGCGGGTGATGCTGGCGCCGGGGGGCAGGCGCTGGCCGTTGACCAGAGTCAGGGTACGGCCCGGGCCAAGGCCACGCAGGTCGACGGTCGGGTAGCCCTGGGCACCGTTGTTGGCGAAGTTGTCGAAATACGGAGACATCTGCGGGAACTGGTTCACCAGATCATCCGCACGGGTGGCACCGGTCTGCTTGAAGGACTCGGAGTCGATTTCCGCCACCGGGCTGGAGGCCGTCATCGACTGGCTCTTGATGCGCGTACCCGTGACCACCATGGTGTCCAGCGTCTTGGCATCCTTGGCGTCCTTGGTGTCTTTCTTGGCCTCTTGCGCCAAGGCATTGCCAGTCATGGTGCAGGTGATGACCAAGCCAAGCATCACTGCATTACGCAGCTTGTTACGTTCGAGCGTCATAGCGAGGAACTCCCCGGAAGAAGAAATATTTATGAAATAGTTATGATGTGACGGGTCACGGAACTGCGACCCGTGTCGATTAAACCATAGAGCGCGTCAAATGTTAATTTGACGTTCAGTCGCGGCTCTTGCAGCCAGTGCGCTGGTGGCTACTGCAACGCGCTGTCAGGCACGTCCAATGCCACCGACAGCGCCAGATGGTCGGATTGGGCGGCGGGCAGGGCCTGCATGGCAGCCATCGAGAGTGCCGGTGTCACCAGCATGTGATCGATGGCACGCTGCGGCCGCCACGAAGGGAAGGTGGGCAGGCAGCGGGCAGGAGGTTGCAGCTGGGTCCGGCGGTACAGCGCCTGCATTTCCGGTTGTTCCGGGTCGCAGTTGAAATCGCCCATCAGCACGGCGTGCGGCATGTCGCTGAGCAGATCGGCGATGAAGTCCAGCTGGCTGCGGCGGGATTGGCTGCCCAGTGACAGGTGGGCAATCGCCACGGTCAGTGCGTCGCGCCCGTTGCCGAAACTGGCGGTGAGCACGCCGCGCCCCTTGACCCGGCCCGGCAGCGGGTGATCTTCGACCCGGCGCGGCTCCAGCCGGCTGAGCAGGCCGTTGGCGCTGGACGCCACGCCGGCCACGCTGCGATTCGGCTGGTGACTCCAGTAGGCGAAACCCGCGCGCTGGGCCAGGTAATGGGTCTGGTTGGTGAAGCCCGAGCGCAGACTGCCGGGGTCGGCTTCCTGCAGGCCGACGATGTCGTGCTGGCCTGCCAGTTCGGCGATGGTGTCCAGTGCGCCGCGCTTGTTGCCGGCGGGCAGCACGTGCGACCAGCTGCGGGTGACATAGTCCTGGTAGCCCCGCGTGCTGGAGCCGGCCTGGATATTGGCGCTGAGCAGGCGCAGCCGGCGCATGGGCATGGTGGTTACGGCGCGATCAGGGCTTGGCAGCCTCGGCCGCTGGTGTGGCCGCCGACGCCGGCGCAGCGGGTGCGGCTGATGCCAGCTTGGCGCGTTCGCTCACCACCAGCTGGTTGATGATGCGGAACATGTCGTCGATGGTCTTGCCCTTGACCCGGTATTTGCCGTCGATGACGAAGGCCGGCGTGCCCATCTGGTCGCCGTTGGCAAACGCGGCGGTCATCGACTGGCGGGCACGGTTGAGCTTGGCCGCAACGGCAAAGCTCTGCATGCTGCTGAGGAACTGGCCCGGGTCGGCACCATAGTTCTTGTAGAACGCGGCGATTTCTTCCGGGGTGTCCATGCCGCGCTCGCCCTTCAAGCTCTGGTCGACATGGATGGCGCGGAACATCGCTTCGTGGGTCTTGTCCAGCAGGCCCATCGCTTCGGCGGCGTAAAACGCCTTGCCGTAGTTGTCCCACATCGCCCCGAAGGCGGCCGGCACCGCAACGAAATGCACATCCGGCGGCAACTTGGCGCGCATCGCCGCCACCGTGGGCTCCACCGCGGCGCAGAACGGGCAGACATAGCCGAAGTACTCCACGATTTCGATCTTGCCCGGCGGGGTGTCGAACGGCTGGCCGTCGGCAATCGTCACGTAGTCGGTGCCCTCCACCGGCGGCGGGGCCTTGGCGGCGGCTTCGGCGGCGGCCTTGACGTTGGCTTCGGCCTGCGCAGCGCGCAGCGGGTCTTCGGCGCTGGCCGCCCGGGTCGTGGCCTCGGTGGCGGCCGGGGTTGCGGAATCGGCGGTCACGGCGGCCGGGGCCTTGTCCTTGCAGGCCGCCAGCGGCAGCAGGGCGAGCAACAGCAGGGTGTGGCGAATCAAGGTCATGACAGGCTTTTCCAACGATCAGGAGCGGGAGGGTACGGGCTTGGCAGCTGCGGCTTTCACTGCGGGCTTGGCGGGCGCAGGTGAGGGTGTGGCTTTTTTGGGCGCCAGCGCATTGACCACCGCGCGGGCGTTGGCCAGCAGGTTCTCGTAGCTGTCACCACGAATGCGGTAGCGGCCGGCGACGATCAGCGACGGCGTGCCGGGTACTTCGCTGCGTGCCGCGAATTCATACGCTGCCTTGAGCTTGGGCATCAGGCTGGCTTCGTCCAGCATGGCGGCCTTGAACGCCGCCGCATTGACGCCTTGCACCTTGCCGGCAAAGGCGATGATCTGGTTGCTGTCGGCATTGCGCGGCAGCTCGCCGGTTTCGTGGATGGCGGCGAACAGGCGCGGGTGCAGCACGCCCAGCGATTTGCTGGTTTGCGCGGCAAAGTAGGTGCGCGACCAGGGGTCTTCGCGGTCGAATACGCCGGGCACGAGCACCAGTTTGGCATGCGCCGGCAACTGCTTGGCCCAGGCATCCAGCATTGGCGCGAAGTGGGCACAATGCGGGCAGGTGTAGGCGAACACTTCGGCCACCTCCACCATCCCCGGCGGCAACGGCTGGTAGGGCCGGCCGGCGTCGATCAGGTCGTATTGCACACCCGCCGTTACCCCGGGCAGGGCTTGCTGGGCTTGGGCACTGCCCCAGAGGGCGCAGAACAACAGGGCAGCGGACAGCAGCAGGGCGCGCATTGCATCAGACTCCAGCCATCAGGGCGATCCGGGGAGTATGCACGGGGAAGACAAACCCATGATGAAGCCGGGCCTCAGCGGCTGATGCTTTCCTTGGTGGTGCCGGGCATCCGGGTATGCAGGCCTTGCATGTAGCTGGCCAGCGACTTGATCTCCTCGTCGCTCAGCGACTTGGTGACATCGGCCATCAGCTTGAAGTGCGCCGGGTTGGTGTAGGCGGTGGTGCCGGTGCGGTACTCCTCCAACCGGCGTGCCATGTAGGTTGCATCCTGCCCATGCAGGGCCGGATAAGCCGGCCCCGGGTTGCCGGCCCCGGAGGGGCCGTGGCAGGCCATGCAGGCCGGGATGTTGCGGCTGGCATCGCCATTGCGGAACAGGGTTTCACCGAGCTGGTAGAACTTCCTGCCCTGATTTGCGCCGGTGGCGATCACGGTGTCGTCGGCCACGCCGGCACCGGCCGGCTGCTTGGCGAACCAGGCGCCGATGTCGCGCATGTCCTGGGCGCTGAGCATGCTGGCGAAAGGCACCATCACCCCCGCCAGGCCGCTGGTGCGCTGGCCACTCTTGAACAGGTGCAGTTGCTCGGCGATGTAGCGCTCGGGCATGCCGGCGATGCGCGGGGCGTTCTGCTGCATCGCGTTGCCGTCCAGCCCGTGGCAGGCGGCGCAGGCGCCGGCCTTGCTCTGGCCAGCCTGGGCGTCGCCCCAGGATGCCGGCTTTTCCTGCAGCGGTGCGGCTTGCACCGGGGCCGTGTCCGGTGCGGCAACAGCCGTGCTCTGGGCATAGGCCACGGCGGCAAGGGCAAGGCAGGCAACACCGGCAAGGGCATGGACAGGACGCATGCAGAACTCCACTGGCACGAATGAGGATGCAATCGGAGGATTGCTGAACCGGCAAATTATGGTGGGCCGGCGGGATGTGGTCAAACCACACCGGCGCCGGCCCCAAGCATGCCATGCTATGACCATGGCTGCTCCCAATCCTTTTGCACGCGCCCAGTACCTGCTGGCCGCCCACAACTACCGGCAATTGCCGCCCGATGGCGGTTTCGAGGTGGCATTCGCCGGTCGCTCCAATGCCGGCAAATCCTCGGCGCTGAACGCCCTGTGCCAGCAGAACGCATTGGCGCGGGTGTCCAAGACCCCGGGCCGCACCCAGCAACTGGTGTTCTTCGGCCTGCCGCCGCACGAGAACAAATACCTGGTCGACCTGCCCGGCTACGGTTACGCCAAAGTACCGCAGGAATTGCAGGCGCACTGGCAGGCCTTCCTCGACGGCTATTTCGGCAGCCGCGACGCCCTGCGCGGGCTGGTGGTGGTGATGGACGTGCGCCATCCGCTGAAGGACTACGACCGCCAGATGCTGGGTTATGCGATGCGGCGCGGCCTGCCCGCGCACGTGATTTTGACCAAGGCCGACAAGCTGGGCCGCGGCGCCGCCGGCAATACCCTGCAAGCGGTGCGGATGGAGTTGTCGCGCGCCTTTGCCGACAGCGTCAGCGTGCAATTGTTCTCCGGTGAATCGAAGCAGGGCGTGGACGAGCTGCGCAGCGTGGTGGCCGGCTGGCTGGCGCTGTAACGGCATTGCTTGCGTTTCCGGAACACTGAAAGCGTGCTGCCCCGGGTGTGTTGCACTCATGCGCGGGGTTAAGCTGCCGGGACTTTTCGATGGAACAGGTCGATGTCCGGACCCAGCAGCGCCAGCGACACCCCCATCACCGATCATCGGCAATTGGCCGAGGTCATGGCGTCGGGCGAGAAACCGCGCACGGCGTGGCGGATCGGTACCGAACACGAGAAATTCGGCTTCCAACTGGACGACTTGCGCCCGCCCGCGTTCGACGGCGAGCGCGGCATCGAGGCCCTGCTCAACGGCTTGACCCGCTTCGGCTGGCTGCCGTTCCAGGAGCACGGTCGCACCATCGCCCTGACCAAGGGCATGGCCTCGGTGACACTGGAGCCGGCCGGCCAGCTGGAACTGTCGGGCGCGCCTCTGGAAACCATCCACGACACCTGCCAGGAAGTCGGCAGCCACCTGCGTGAAGTGCGCGAAGTGGCCGATGAACTCAAGCTCGGCTTCCTCGGCATGGGCTTCCAACCCAAGTGGCGGCGCGATGACATGCCGTGGATGCCGAAAGGCCGCTACAAGATCATGCGCGAGTACATGCCCAAGGTCGGCAGCCTGGGTCTGGACATGATGACCCGCACCTGCACGGTGCAGGTCAACCTGGATTACGCCTCCGAAGCGGACATGGTGAAGAAGTTCCGCGTCTCGCTGGCACTGCAGCCGATAGCAACAGCACTGTTCGCCGACTCGCCGTTCACGGAAGGGCGGCCCAACGGCTACCTCAGCTACCGCTCGCACATCTGGACCGACACCGACGCCGACCGCACCGGCATGCTCGACTTCGTGTTCGAAGACGGCTTCGGCTACGAGCGCTATGTCGACTACCTGCTCGATGTGCCGATGTACTTCAGCTACCGCGACGGCATCTATCACGACGCCAGCGGCAAATCGTTCCGCAAGTTCCTGCGCGGCGAACTCGATGTCCTGCCCGGCACGCTGCCGACCCTGCGCGACTGGAACGACCACATGACCACCGCCTTCCCGGAGGTGCGGCTGAAGAAGTTCCTGGAGATGCGCGGCGCCGACAGTGGCCCGTGGAGCCGGATCTGCGCGCTGCCGGCGTTCTGGGTGGGGCTGCTGTATGACGATGCGGCGCTGGATGCGGCCTGGGATCTGGTCAAGGATTTCACGCTGACCGAACGCCATGCACTGCGCGATGGCGTGCCGAAGCACGCGCTGGGCCTGCCGTTCCGCAGTGGCGCGGTGCGTGACCTGGCGCGCGAGGCGGTGAAGATCGCGGTGGCCGGGTTGCAACGTCGCGGCATGCGCAACCGCCACGGGGTGGATGAGTCGCGTTTTCTCGATGAACTGATCGACATCGCCGAATCCGGCAAGACCCCGGCCGAGCGCAAGCTGGCGTTGTTCCACGGCGAATGGCGTGGCAGCGTGGATCCGGTCTTCTGCGAATATTCCTATTGAGAATCGTCACATCCGCAACGATTGCTGCAGCGCACCAAAAATGCGCTAGCCTGCGGGCATGACCGCCCTCGATACCCCGCTGCGCGAGCAGCTTGAATTTGCCGAATCCGATGTCCTGCTGCGCGACGACGTGCGCCGGCTGGGGGCGATGGTGGGACAGATGCTGGCCGAGCAGGTGACGCCGGCGTTTCTGGAGCAGGTCGATCGGCTGCGCCGCAGCGCGATTGCCAGGCGCGAGCAGGCGGCGCCGGTGACGGATTTGTCCCGCCCCTTGGCGCTTGTGCCGCTGCACGAGGCCGATGGCTTGGTACGGGCGTTTTCGGCCTATTTCAGCGCCACCAACGTGGCCGAGCGCGTGCATCGCATTCGCCGGCGGCGCGATTACCAGCGGTTGGGCAGTGCGCCGCAGCCGGGCGGGCTGGAAGATGCGTTGCGCGAGCTGCGCGATGCCGGCGTGGGGCTGGCGGAATTGCAGGCGATGCTGGCGCGTACCTGCATCGAGCCGGTGTTCACCGCGCACCCCACCGAAGCGGTGCGACGGGCCTTGCTGCTGAAGGAAAAGACCATCGTCGAACGGCTGGTGGCCGACCTCGACCGCACCCGCACCCCGCCGGAACGCCGTGCCGACGATGCCCGCATCCGCCAGTCGCTGACCACCGCCTGGCAAACCAATGAAGCACCGCCGCTGCGGCCCAGCGTGAATGACGAGATCGAGCATATCGGCTATTACCTCGGCAACGTGCTGTACCGCGTGCTGCCGGTGTTCTACGAGGTGCTGGCCGATGCGGTGGAGGCGGTGTACGGCCAGCGCATCACCTTGCCGCCGGTGCTGCGCTTCGGCACCTGGGTGGGCGGCGACATGGACGGCAATCCGAACGTCGGCGCCGACTCCATCCGCACCGCGCTGACCCGGCAACGCAACCAGGCGCTGGCCTGCTACCAGGCCGACCTGCGCGGGCTGGGCGACATCCTCACCCAGAGCCATGGCCACGCCGATGTGGATGCCGCCATCGAGGCCCGCGCCGCCGCGCATCGTGCGCTGCTTCCGGCGGGGGTTGTGCACAGCCGGCCGCGGCTGGCCGACATGCCGTATCGGCAACTGCTGTGGGCGATGCGGGCGCGCTTGCAGGCCAGTGGCGAGGGTGCGGCGGGGGGCTACCCGGATGCGAGCGCGTTCATCGCGGATCTGGAATTGATCGATGCCAGCCTGGCCCGTCATCGCGGCGAGCATGCCGGCCGGTTCGCGTTGCGGCGCACCCTCTGGCGTGCCCGCACGTTCGGCTTCCACATGGCGGCGCTGGATCTGCGCCAGGATTCCGCCGTGCACGACGAGGCATTGGCGGCCTTGCTGGGCGACCCGGGCTGGGCGGCACGACCGCTGCCGGAACGCATCGAACGCTTGCATGGTTTGATCGAAGGCCAGGCAGTGGCACAGCCGGCTGCGGCGGAGATGACGCTGGACGTGTTCCGCGCAGTGCAGTCCTTGCGCACGAGTCTGGGCGAGCACGCGTTCGGCCCCTACATCATCAGCATGGCGCGCACCGCCGCCGACGCGCTGGCGGTGCTGGCGCTGGCACGCATCGCCGGCTGCACGGCCGACGACGCAGTGCCGCTGGACGTGGCCCCGCTGTTCGAGACCGTGGCCGATCTGGAAGCCGCGCCGGCGGTGATGCGGATGCTGTTCGAAGACCCGGTGTATCGCCGCCATCTGGCCACGCGCGGCGATCGCCAGATCGTGATGGTGGGCTACAGCGACAGTGCGAAGGATGGCGGCGTGCTGGCCTCGCGCTGGGCCTTGCAGCGTGCGCAGGCGGACTTGCTGGACATCGCCCAGGCGGCGGGCGTGCAACTGGTGTTCTTCCACGGGCGCGGCGGCTCGGTCAGCCGGGGCGGCGGCAAGACCGAGCGCGCCATCATCGCCGCGCCACGCGGCAGCGTGGGCGGACGCCTGCGCATGACCGAACAGGGCGAGGTGATCCATCGCAAATATGGCATCCGCGCACTGGCGTTGCGCAATCTGGAGCAGATGGCATCCGCCACCCTGCGCGCCAGTCTGCGGCCGCGCCCGCCGGAGCCGCGCGAGACGCAGTGGCGCAGCATTGCCGCCGAACTGGCGCAGGTCTCGCGTGCGCACTACCGCGCATTGGTGCATGAGCATCCGGATTTCCCCGCCTATTTCCGCGCCGCCACGCCGGTGGACGTGATCGAACGCCTGCACATCAGCTCGCGCCCCTCGCGCCGGCGCGACGGCAGCATTGCCAATTTGCGCGCCATTCCATGGGTGTTCGCGTGGTCGCAAAATCGCTCCGGTCTGACCGGCTGGTACGGCGTGGGCACGGCACTGCGCCACGGGATCGACGTGCACGGCCTGCCGGCGATGCAGGCGATGGCGCGCGACTGGCCGTTCTTCGCGGCCTTGCTGGGCGACGTCGAAATGCTGCTGGCCAAGTCCGACATCGCCATCTTCGAAGGCTATTCGCGGCTGGCCGGCGACTTGCACGGCGTGCTGTTCCCGCCGATCGCCGAAGAATTCGCGCGCACCCGCGACGCCATCCTGCAACTCAAGCAGGCCGACGCACTGCTGGCAGACGATTACCGCCTGCGGCTGTCGATCCGCCTGCGCAACCCGTATGTGGACCCGATCAGCCTGCTGCAAGTGGCGCTGCTGCGCCGCTGGCGCGAAAGCGACCGCGAGGACGGCGACCTGCTGCGCGTGTTGGTGTCCACCGTGAACGGCATTTCGGCGGGGATCCAGAACACCGGGTGAGCACGGCGCGCGGGCTATCATGCAAGCCATTCGCATTCCGGAGTGAACCCATGAAATCCCGCGCCGCCGTCGCCTTCGCCGCTGGCCAGCCTTTGCAGATCGTCGAGATCGACGTCGCCCCGCCCAAGGCCGGTGAGGTGCTGGTGAAGATCACCCACACTGGCGTCTGCCATACCGATGCCTTCACCCTCAGCGGCGATGATCCGGAAGGCCTGTTCCCAGTGGTGCTGGGGCATGAAGGCGCAGGCATCGTCATCGAAGTGGGCGAGGGCGTCACCAGCGTGAAGCCGGGCGACCACGTGATCCCGCTGTACACCGCCGAATGCGGGCAGTGCCTGTTCTGCCAATCCGGCAAGACCAATCTGTGCACGTCGGTGCGCGCAACCCAGGGCAAGGGCGTGATGCCGGATGGCACCACCCGGTTCTCCTACAACGGCCAACCGCTGTACCACTACATGGGCTGTTCCACCTTCAGCGAGTACACGGTGGTGGCTGAAGTGTCGCTGGCGAAGATCAATCCGCAGGCGAACCACGAGCAGGTCTGTCTGCTGGGCTGCGGCGTGACGACGGGTCTGGGCGCGGTGAAGAACACGGCGAAGGTGACCGAAGGCGATTCGGTCGCGGTGTTCGGCCTCGGCGGGATCGGGCTGGCGGTGATTCAAGGGGCAAAGCGGGCGAAGGCGGGACGCATCATCGCCATCGACACCAATCCTTCCAAGTTCGAGATGGCGCGCGAGATGGGCGCCACCGACTGCGTGAATCCGAAGGAGTTCGACCAGCCGATCCAGCAGGTGATCGTGGAGATGACTGGCTGGGGCGTGGATCATTCCTTCGAGTGCATCGGCAACGTCAACGTGATGCGCGCCGCGCTGGAATGCGCGCACCGCGGCTGGGGCCAGAGCGTGATCATCGGCGTAGCCGGCGCAGGACAGGAGATTTCCACCCGCCCGTTCCAGCTGGTCACCGGCCGCAA
Source organism: Lysobacteraceae bacterium (assembly GCA_028868545.1). Lineage (GTDB taxonomy): Bacteria > Pseudomonadota > Gammaproteobacteria > Xanthomonadales > Xanthomonadaceae > Thermomonas. The sequence continues at coordinate 12,449 of JAGWUF010000009.1, forward strand.
ATGGCTGGGCACCGCGTTCGGCGGCGTGAAGGGCCGCAGTCAGCTGCCGGGCATGGTGGAAGAGGCGATGGCGGGCGACATCAAGCTGGCGCCGTTCGTCACCCACACAATGGGCCTGGAGCAGATCAACGAAGCCTTCGAGCTGATGCACGACGGCAAGTCGATCCGAAGCGTGGTGCATTATTGATGGAACGCGTCGAGCACCACGCCAGCTTCGGTGGCGTACAGGAAGTCTGGCAGCACCGTTCGCAAACGCTGGACTGCACGATGCGCATCGCCATCTACCTGCCGCCGCAGGCGCAGCACGGCCCGGTGCCGGTGCTGTACTGGTTGTCGGGCCTCACCTGCAGCGAGCAGAACTTCATCACCAAGGCCGGCGCGCAGCGCTACGCGGCGGAACACGGCATCGTGATTGTCTGCCCGGACACCAGTCCGCGCGGCGACGGCGTGGCGGACGCCGACGGTTACGATCTCGGCAAGGGCGCCGGCTTCTACGTCAACGCCACACAGGCGCCGTGGGCGGCGCATTACCGGATGTACGACTACGTGGTCGAGGAATTGCCGACGCTGATCGAGGCGCATTTCCCGGTGACGGATGCGCGCGCGATCAGCGGGCATTCGATGGGCGGCCACGGCGCGCTGGTGCTGGCGCTGCGCAAGCCGGGGCGCTATCGCAGCGTGTCGGCGTTTTCGCCGATCGTTGCGCCCTCGCTGGTGCCATGGGGGCAGAAGGCGTTCGCCGCCTATCTGGGTGAGGACGTCGAGGAATGGAAGCAGTACGACGCCAGCGCACTGATCAAGGCGGCAGCGGAAAAATTGCCGATGCTGATCGATCAGGGCGAAGCCGACGAATTCCTCGATGCCCAGCTGCAGCCGTGGCGGCTGAAGGACGCCGCCGATGCGGCCGGGTATCCGCTGTACCTGCGCATGCAGCCGGGTCATGACCACAGCTACTACTTCATCGCCAGCTTCATCGGCGAGCACATCGCCCATCATGCGGCCGCGTTGCGCGTCTGAGCGGCTTGCTCAGGCCAGCGTGAAGTCGGTATAGACGAAGCGCGCATCGCGCAGCACGGTGTCGCCGGTTTGCAGCGCCAGTGGCGTGCTGAACATCGGCCCGGCGCAGACGCAGGTGTGGAATTCGCCGCGCTCGCCGCAGGGGTCGGCGGCGGGCGACAGTTCGGACAGCAGCGCGGCATCGAAGGCGCGGCCTGCGAATGCGGCGTCCAGCTGGGTGGTGTCCACGCAACACAGGTGGGCGCGCAGGCCGCCAGCGAGCATTTCCCGCGCCAGCGTTGCGGTGTCGCTGCCGAACAGCGGGAACAGCGGCGTCCAGCCCAGTTGTGCGCACAGCGCCTCGCGCCATGCGCGGATATCCGGCAGGAACAGATCGCCGTAGGCGATGTGCGCGAGCCCGGGCCAGCGTGCGCGTGCGGACGCCAGCGCCTGCGTGAAGCTGGCGACGTAGGCATCGTTGTCGGCGGCCTGCGGAATCCACGCCTCGACCAGCGGCAGCCCGGCGGCACGGGCCTGCGCGTGCAGCACGTCGCGGCGGATGCCCTGCATCGATACGCGATCAAAGCCTTCGGTGAGGGTGGTGAGCAGGCCCACCACCTCGACCTCGCCGCGTTGTCGCAGCGCGCGCAGGGCCCACGCGGCGTCCTTGCCGCCGCTCCAGGACAGCAACGCGGGGATGGCCGGGGAACGCAAGGGCGCGCTCAGTCGGCGGTCACGTCACGCAACTGCCAACCGTGCCCCGCCAGCAGGGCCATGCGTTGGCGCAGCAGGGCGGAGGGCAGGTGGGTGACGACTTCCAGCTCGACGTGCAGGTCGTTTTGCCTGCCGGTGACCACGGCCGCGGCGTCGGTGGCACCCAGCGCCGGATCGACGTCGTCGGGTTCGGCTTGTTTTGCGCTCCAGCGGTCAAACAGCGTGGTGGTGCGCAGCGCCTCCTGCAGTTCTTCGGCAAGGGCCTCGGCGCCCTGCGCATGGAAGCTCAAATCGGCATCACCGCCGCGGGCCTGGGCGGGGACGGGCAGACGGATGTAATAGCGGGTTGGCATGCGTCATCCAATGACTACGGTGTGCAGCTGCCATTCTGCACCAACCTTCATTCGAATTTGCGGGGTTCCGCTGCGAACGCCAGCACCATCGCGCCCCTGCCCACGTTCACCAGGCCGGACAGCCCCATGAAGCTTTCGAATACCTCGACGTTGTGTGCAGCGCAGACTTCGCGCAGACGGTCGTAACCGGGCAGCTTGCGCATCTCCGCCAGGTCACCGCCGTAGCTCAGGCACAGGGTGGGGCTGAGCAGGCCGGCTTGCACCTGTTTGCAGGCGAAATTGAACATCTTTTCGGTGGCGGCATTGAAGCCCTTGATCTTGCCCACCGGGCCGGTTTCGCCCTTGTTGCAGTGCAGGACGGGCTTGATGTCCAGCGCCGTGCCCAGTGCCGCACTGAAGAAGCTGACACTCTTGTCGCCGCGCTTCTTGATGCGATTGCGCAGGTAGTGCAAATCCGGCGGCACCATGTAGCCCTGGATGTTGTTGGCCAGGCTTTCCAGGTGCGCGCGGATCTTTGGCGGGGTTTCGCCGGCAGCGCGCATTCGGGCCGCTTCGATCACCAGCACCCCGACCGCGGCAAACACGTTCTGGCTGTCGATCACGCGCAAGGCAAACGGCGTGGTGTTGCCGGTTTCCGCACGCACCGGCTTGTAGTCATTGAGGATGGTGTAGCTGGCCTGCACGGCATTGTCGTAAATACCGCTGCGGGTGCGGGTGGTGGTGATGCAGAAGACATAGTCGTAGTCGTGCACCAACTTGCCCAGGAACAGGTCGTGCACCTGCTGCACGGTGTAGGGCGTGGTATCGGCTTCGAAGGCGCGTTCGGCGGTTTCACCGCTCAGGAAGCTCATGGTGGCCTCCTCGCTGCGTGTATCCGCCAGCACCGCCTGCCCGATCTGGATGGTGACCGGCAAGATGACGATGTTCTCGCGCTCGAGAAAGTCGTTGGGAAGATCGCAGGCCGAGTCCGTGATGATGCCGATACGCATGTGCTGCCCCTGTAATTCAACCCATACTTTCCAGAACGTACCGCAAAGGCCGTGCTTTTGCACGAGGCAGCGCAAACTTTCAATGCTGCGTCGCCGCAAACACGGGTGCATGTTCTTGCGGGTTGCCCGATGGCATGCTGCATGGGTGCGCGGCGCGCGCAAGGACGCGATCCGGCACTTTCGAGAAGGTACAACCACGCATGAAAAGCAAACAGGAAATCGTCGACAACTGGCTGCCGCGCTATACCGGCGTGCCGCTGGAAAGCTTCGGCCAGCACATCCTGCTGACCAATTTCGGCGGCTATCTGGCGCATTTTTCGGAGATGACCGGCGCACCCATCGTCGGGTTGGATCGGCCGATGCCCAGCGCCACCGCCGACGGCATCACCCTGATCAATTTCGGCATGGGCAGCCCCAACGCCGCCACGGTAATGGACCTGCTGTCGGCGATCTGCCCGCGGGCGGTGCTGTTCCTGGGCAAGTGCGGCGGGCTGAAGAAGAAGAACCAGCTGGGCGACCTGATCCTGCCGATCGCCGCGATCCGCGGCGAGGGCACCAGCGACGACTACCTGCCGGCGCAGGTGCCGGCGCTACCGGCGTTCGCGATGCAGCGCGTCATCTCCACCAGCATCCGCGATCTGGAGCTGGACTACTGGACCGGCACCGTGTTCACCACCAACCGCAGGGTCTGGGAACATGACGACGCCTTCAAGGAGCGCCTGCGCACGATGCGCTGCATGGCCATCGACATGGAAACCGCGACCATCTTCGCCGCCGGTTTCGCCAACCGCATTCCCTGCGGCGCGCTGCTGCTGGTGTCCGACCAGCCGATGATTCCCGAAGGCGTGAAGACCGAGGCCAGCGACGCCAAGGTGTCGGCCGAGTTCGTGCGCAACCACATCAAGGTCGGCATCGAATCGCTGAAGCTGATCCGCCGCAACGGCAAGTCGGTGCGGCACCTGAGGTTCGACGAGTGAACCGCGGAACCGCTACCGCCCTGCTCGGGTTCTGGCGCGAGGCGGGCATGGGCAAGTGGTTCCGCGGCGGCGCGGCGTTCGACGAAGAATGTCGCGCGCGCTGGCAGGACGCGCATTTCGCCGCATCACGGCGCGAACACGACGACTGGATGGCCGATGCCGACGGCGCGCTGGCGCTGGTGCTGCTGCTGGATCAGATTCCGCGCAACATTTTCCGCGCCAGCGGCCACGCCTTCGCCACCGACCCGCTGGCGCTGCACTGCGCCACGCGCGCCATCGACGCCGGCTTCGATGCACGGGTCGAGCCGGCGCTGCGGTTCTTCTTCTACCTGCCGTTCGAGCATTCCGAAGCGCTGGCCGACCAGCAGCGCGCGGTGGCACTGTTCACCGCGCTGGACGATGCCGGCCTGCTGGGCTACGCGGTGGCGCACCGCGACGTGATCGCGCAGTTCGGCCGCTTCCCGCATCGCAACGCCGCGCTGGGGCGGGTCAACACGCCCGACGAGCAGGTGTGGCTGGATGCGGGTGGCGGGTTCTGAGTTTCCTTCTCCCGCCGGCGGGAGAAGGTGCCCGAAGGGCGGATGAGGGCGCGCCTCAGTAGCGCGCCACCGCCGGATCCAGGTCGGCCCAGGCCACGGTGCCGCCGGCGACGTTGTAGAGCTCCTTGAAGCCCAGCGCGCGGAAGTGCTCCGCCGCCTGCGCGCTGCGCGCGCCCGACTGGCACAGGAACGCCAGCGCGGTGCCCTTCGGCAGCGCCTCGATTTCCGCCACGCCGTCGTCGAAATGGCGATAGGCCACCGGCGCTTCGGCCATCAGGCGCTCGTCCAGCGGGCGTACGTCCACCAGCACCAGAGTGCCGGCTTGCACGCGTTCGCGCACCTGCGCCGGGGTCAGCGCCTTCACCTTCGGCGGCGCGTTGGGGTTGTCGATGATGAGGCCCTTGCCGCGGGCGTCGTCGGCCCAGTCGATGGTCATGCCGCGCGCGCGCTGCGCGCTGACCAGGTCGAACTGGGCGCGGATGCCGGCGGATTCGCTGGCGATCGCGGCATCGTCCAGCGGCGCCAGCTGCAGACGGGCGTTGTAGCCCTTGTCCACCTCGACCTGCAGGGCGTAGCCCTCGCCGGCGTTGGCCAGCGCGGACTTCAGCATCTCGGCCGCGGCCGGGGTGATGGTGATCTGCGGCGGCGTGCGGTCGGGCGCGGCCACGCCCAGCGCGGCGTGCAGCTCGCCGCTGGCGGCCATCTGGGTGACGATGTCGCAGCCGCCGACCAGTTCGCCGCGGATGTACAGCTGCGGGATGGTCGGCCAATCACCGTAGAGCTTGATGCCATCGCGGATTTCCGGGTCGGCCAGCACGTTGACGTGGGCGTAGTCGGCACCGGTGGCGTCCATCGCCGCGGCGGTCTTGGCCGAGAAGCCGCACTGCGGCGCATCCGGCGTGCCCTTCAGGAACAGCACGACGGGGTTGGCGGAGAGGACGGATTCGATGCGGGCGCGCAGGGCGGGGTCAAGCGACATGGCAGGCACTTCGGTGAAGGGGAAGAACCGCGATTCTACGCCGCCGCAGATGAGCGGCCGCTGATGCGGGTCAAGCAGTGGCGGCCAACAGCCCCTGCGCCACTGGCAGCGCGGCGTCGGCCCAGCGTGCGTACTGCGTGGCCGAGGGATGCAAGCCGTCTTCCGCCAGCATGTCGTCAGTGCGGCTGCGGGAAATCGCGGTGATGTCCACGAACGCCACGCCTGCGGCGGCGCAGAGTTCACGCGCAGTGGCGTTGTAGGCGTCCAGTTCCTGCGCGATCCGGCGCGGGCTGCGCAGTTCGCGGCGGGCGAACGGGGTCACGCCCCAGTCGGGGATCGACAGCACCAGTACCCGCGCAGCGCGCTGGCGCGTTAGCGCAATAGCGCGTTGCAACAGCGCCGCGAACTCCTCGCGATAGTTGTCCACGCTGCGCCCGCGGTACTGGTTGTTGACGCCGATCAGCAGGCTGACGAAGTCCCGATCGCCCAGCGGCTCGGCCGCGTCCATTGCCGCCGCCAGCTCGTCGGTGGTCCAGCCGGTCTTGGCAAGAATGCGGGGCTCGGCGATGGCGATGCCGGCTTCGCGCAATCGCGCCGCCAGCAGCACCGGCCAACGGCCCGCGGCCTCGATGCCCTCGCCGATGGTGTAAGAATCGCCGAGGGCGAGGTAGCGGATCATGCGTCTTGCCTACGCCACCGCGCTCTGTCGCTGCGCGCGTTCGGCGCGGCGGGTCAGCACGCGGTCGATGCGCGAAAACACTTCGCGCAGCACCGGTGCCTCCGGCAGCAGGGTGACGCGGAAGTGGTCGCGGTAGGGCACGTTGAAGCTGGTGCCGGGAACGATCAGCACGTCCTCCTGCTCCAGCATCTCCAGCGCGAAGTCGTGGTCGTCGAAGCCCTGCGCGGCGGCACCGACGATGCGCGGGAAGCCGTACAGCGCGCCGGCCGGTGGCACCAACGACAGGTGCTCGCTGGCGGCGCAGCTGTCGATCAGCGCGCGCCGGGTTTCGTACAGGCGGCCGCCGGGGCAGATCAGTCCGCCGATGGTGTCGGTGCCGTGCAGCGCCTGCTGGATCGCGAACTGCCCGGGCACGTTGGCGCACAGGCGCAGCGCGCCGAGCAGGTCGAGCGCATGGTGGAAGTCGCCGCAGGCCATCGGGTCGCCGCTCAAAACCGCCCAACCCACGCGCCAGCCGCAGGCGCGGTGCACCTTCGACAGGCCGCCGAAACTCATGCACGGCAGGTCGCCGGCCAGCGGCGCGACCGGCTGGAACACGGCGTCGTCGTAGAGGATGCCGTCGTAGATCTCGTCCACCAGCAACAGCAGCCGATAGCGTCGCGCGATTTCCACGATCCGCTCCAGCAGCGCACGCGGATAGTTCGCGCCGGTGGGGTTGTTGGGGTTGATCAGCACGATCGCGCGGGTGCGCGAGGACACCAGCGATTCGATCTGCTCGGGGTCGGGTAAAAAGCCGTTGTCGCGGTCGCATTTGTAGTAGACCGGGCGGCCGTCGTTGAGGATGGTGGCGGCGCTCCACAGCGGGTAGTCGGGCGAGGGCACCAGCACTTCCTCGCCGGGGTTGAGCAGCGCACGCAGGGAGATGTCGATCAGTTCCGACACACCGTTTCCGACGAACACCCGCTCCGGCGAAGCGTTGGGGGTGCCGCGCAGGCGATGGAATTCGGCAATGGCCTCGCGCGCTTCCGGCAGGCCCTGCTGGTGGGTGTAAGGGTCGGTGCGGGCGATGCCGCCGGCGATGGCGTCCTGCAGGTGCTCCGGCGCACGGAACCCGAACGCACCGGGGTTGCCGATGTTGAGCTTGATCAGCTTGCGGCCTTGCCCTTCCAGCTCCCGCGCGCGCCGCGCCAATTCGCCGCGGATTTCGTAACGGACTTCGGTGAGGCGGGTGCGGGTGGCGATCTTGTTGCGGGGGTTGAACGACGACATCGGGGCAAGCTGCGGACTGGGGGGAGTCAAGACTAGCGGAAATGGTGCTGCATTGCGGAAAAGCGCTTTCTCGCGCCGGGGCCTACCGCCGGGTGGTCGCTGCGCGGCTCAAATGCCGCTACGCGATCCATCCGACGGTCTCCCCGGCCCCGATTGCGGAAGCCGGTTGCCTGAAGCAGGGCTAGAATCCCCGAATGCCGCCCATCGCCCGCCCATGACGCCTGCCGCCGCCCTCTCCGCCATCGGCTGGCACTGGACACCGCAAGCGCTGGAACCCGGCTGGGCGGCGCTGCTGGCGGCGCATCCGGCCGCGCGGCCGGCGCGAATCGTCGAGCAGCACCGCAGCGGCTACCGCGTGGCCGAAACCATCGATCAGGCTGTTGCGGCCGAATCGCTGCCGGAATGGCAGCGCGCCGGCAGTTACCGCAAGGGCGAAATCGCTCCCGAAGCGCGTCCGGCGGTGGGCGACTGGGTGCTGGTGGAGGGCCAGGCGCCGACGTCGCTGCGGATCGTCGCGCTGCTGCCGCGGTTTTCCGCGATCAAGCGCGGCGCGGCCGGCGAGCACTATCGGCAGCAGGTGATCGCCGCCAACATCGACACGGTGTTCGTGGTGTGCGGGCTGGATGGGGATTTCAATCCGCGCCGGATCGAGCGCTACCTGCTGCTGGTGGCCGGCAGCGGGGTGCAGCCGGTGGTGGTGCTGACCAAATCCGACAAGGACGATGCCGATGTCACGGCAGCCTTGGTGGCGCTGCGCAGTTTGAACGTGCCGGTGCTGGCATTGAATGCAAAGGATGCCGCCGCCGCCGAAGCGCTGTCGCCGTGGCTGGCTGCCGGCCAGAGCATCGTGCTGGTGGGCAGCTCCGGTGCCGGCAAATCGACCCTCACCAACACCCTGCTGGGCATTGAAAAAATGAAGACCGGCGCGGTGCGCGCCAGCGATGCGCGTGGCCGCCACACCACCACCCATCGCGCGCTGATCGCGTTGCCGTCGGGTGCCTGCATCATCGACACCCCGGGCATGCGCGAGCTCAAGCCCACCGGCGAGGAGGACGTTGCGGAAAGCTTCGCCGACGTCGAGGCGCTGGCGGAGCAGTGCCGCTTCCGCGATTGCAGACATGCGCAGGAGCCCGGTTGCGCGGTGCGCGCGGCGGTTGAACGCGGCGAGCTGGATGGCGAACGCGTGGCCAACTTCCTCAAGCTGTCGGACGAAGTGGCGGGTGCGGCCAACCGGCTCGCCACCCGGCTGGCGCAGAAGGCCGATGCCAAGGTGCTGGGCAAGACCAAGGCGCAATACAAACGGCTGGACGGGAAACATGGCCGGCACTGACGCCATCGCCCATCACGCCGCACTGGATGCGCGCATGGCCAAGGCGGCCAAGGGCATCCGCCTGCTGAGTCTTGCCAGTTGGCCGGCCAGCGTGCAGCAGGCTTTCCTGGCCGATTACGCGCAAGGACGCGCCAAGCTGCCGGCGTACCAGTATCCAAAACATGATTTTGCCGATGCCCGCCGCGAGTTGGCTGGCATCGCCGCTGCCGCCGATGCCAGCCATCCGCTGGGCATCTACCTGATCGAATCGGCGAACAGCTGGCAGCAGGCGGCCGAGTTGCTGGAACAGTTGGGCACGCCGCGGGTGGCGGAATTGTCGGTGGCGTTGTTCGGCACCCCCGATCATGCCCTGCCCGGCGGGGTGACCACGCGCGAGGCGGCGCAGCATTTCCTGTCGGTAGCCAACGAGCTCGATGGCGAGTTGCTGTCGCCAGCCGAGCAGGTGGAGATTTCGGCCACCGCCTTGGCGCTGCGCTTGCAGGCGCAGCTGGATGATTTTTTCGATGCGCGGGTGATCGAGGTGGAGCTGGACCCGGACCTGATCGCCAAGGCGGCGGCCGGCTCGCGCAAGATCCGCATTCGTGCCGGTGCGGCGTTTTCCGACTACGACATGCAGCAGTTGCTGCAGCACGAAGCCTATGTGCATTCGCTGACGGCACTCAATGGCCAGCAGCAGGCGGTGTTGCCCAGCATGGCGCTGTCCTCGCCGCGCAGCACCGCCACCCAGGAGGGCCTGGCGGTGTTCGCCGAGTTGATCACCGGCAGCATCGACATCGAACGCATGAAACGGGTCAGCCTGCGCATCGAGGCGGTGGCGATGGCGATGGCCGGTGCGGATTTTCTGCAGGTGTTCCGCTACTTTCTGGATGCCGGTCAGAACCAGGTGGAAAGCTTCACTTCGGCGCAGCGCGTGTTTCGTGGCGTGCCCACCGGTGGCGGGCTGGCGTTCACCAAGGACACGGTGTATCTGCGCGGCTTGATCGGCGTGCACACGTTTTTCCGCTGGGCGCTCAAGCGCGGCCAGTTGCAGATGTGCCGGCGCCTGTTTGCCGGCAAGATGACCCTGGCCGACGTGCAGCGATTCCAGCCCTTGTTCGATGCGGGGACTTTGCAGGAGCCGCGCTGGCTGCCGGCGTGGGCGGCGCGTGCCAATGGGCTGGCGGGGATGCTGGCGTTCTCGTTGTTCGCCAACAAGATCCGGCTGGAGCAGGCAATGGCGGCGGAGACAGTGACCGATCTGTAGTGGCCGTCTTTCAGCGCAGTGGCTGCAATTGGCCGTCCGCAGTGATGCGATAGTCGGCCGGCTGATCCGCCGCGACCAGCCGCACCCGGTTGCCGATGGTCACCCCGGCGTAGCCTGGAATGTCGTGGGTCAGGCGCTGGAACACCCACGGTTTGACATCGGTGGCCGGCTGCAGGGTCACGCTGGCGTGCGGATGCGTGCGCAGCACCTGTGCCAGGGCCGGGGAGAAGACCGCCTGGATGCGGCCGACGCGCTGGATCTGCCACATCACCACGCCGGCGTGGAGTGCCGACAACAGCGCCACCACGGCGATCGTGAAGCGGCCCGCACGCGTGGCGGTTGGCCAGGCGGCAGCCACGGTCATGGTGGTCAGGGCGGCGAAGCCATAGGCATAGTGATTCCAGCTGCTGCCCAGCGGCAATACGGGCAGCAGGGCGGCGATGCCGCCGAGCAGAAACACCGGCAACAGGCGTTTCGAGGCCTGCCACAGCGCCATCAGCAGCGCCAGCCAGAGCACCCCGGCAAGCAGGCATTGCTTGCCGTGATGCGGCAGGGTGAAGGTTTCCAGCCGGCCGGGCACCATCGGGAAGAGCTGATATTCGAGCCAGCGTTGCGGCACATGCCGCAGGCTCAGGCTGTATTGCATGCCTTCGCGCGGGGCATGCAGCAGCGCGTCCATGCGCAGGCCCAGATACACCGCTGCGACAGCAGTTGCGGCCAGCAGCGCGGCCAGCCAGACGCGTTTGCGACCGTCAAACCACCACGCCAGCGCCAGCAGGGGCGGGATCGCGAAGGCCGCTTCCTTCCCCAGCAAGGCCAGCAACGTGCAGATGCCGGCGATGATCGCCGCCAGCTCCATCGTGCGTGCGCGCTGCACCAGCACGACCAGGCACAGTGCGCCGCTGAGCCAGACCAGATCGGCAATGCAGCCCAGCCAGCCATGGGTGTAGGCGGTATAGGGGCTGAGGATGAACGCCAGTGTCCCGGCCATGGCCGGCCCGCGCGACATGCCGAAGCCGCGACCGGCCAGGTACAGCAGCACGGCATTCAGTGTGCCCCACAACACCAGTACGCCGTGCAGCACCATCGGGGTGTCGAAGAAGGCGCGCGACAGCGCCATCCACACGGTGAATGTCAGTGGCCGATACTGGAACGCGTGGGTATCCGCCCACGGCGAGGTTCCGGCGTCGATCGCCCGCACCGCCCATTGCAATTCGTCATGGCTGAAATAGCCGGGATTGAAGATCAGCGGCGCCTGCAGCAGCAACGCCAGCAGCACGAGCGGGAGTACAGCCATCAATGGCCGGGAATCTGCCTGGCTCATGCGCGCTCCAGCAGCAACCGTGCGGCGCGTTCGCCGCTGCCCATCGCCAACGTCCAGCCCAGCATGCCGTGGCCGATGTTGAGCACCAGCCCCTCGCGCGCCAGGGTAATGACCGGGCTGGACTGCGGCGTGACCGGGCGCAGCCCCGCCCACGGGGCTTCGATGCGCGCGTAGTCCGCCGCCTGCGGCAGGCTGGCACGCGCCATCGCCACCAGCTGCGCGAAACGCACGGGGTCGACCGTCGTGTCCCAATGATTCACATCGGCCAGGCCTGCGACGCGAATGCGGTTGCCCAGCCGGCAGAACACCAGCTTGCGGGCGGTGTCGGTGATGCTGGCGGTCGGTGCCAGCGGGCCGCAGGGGGCAGTGAACGAATAGCCCTTCACCGCCATCAGCGGCGAGTGCAGCCCCAGTTTTCGCAACAGAAGATGACTGTCGATGCCGGCGCACAGCACCACCTGCCGGGCCTGCAGCGCCTGCCCATCCGCCGTGATCAGCCGCCAATGGCCAGCCTCGCGCTGCAGTTGCTGCAGGTCGGTTCCGAAGCGTGCCACCAGCGCGTACTGTTCACGCAGCACGTGCAGCAGTTGCACGCTGAACTGCCACGGGTCACCGACTTCCTCCTCCGGCGAATGCACCACGCCGGCCACGTTGCGCGCATCGGCCAGTGCCGGCTCGACGGCGCTGGCTTCTTCCATCGTCAGCAGGCGCTGCTTGACACCGAAAGCACGTTTGCATTCGATCATCGCGCGCGCTTTCGGCAGCGCCGCGGCGTCGTAATACACATGCAGCTTGCCGCTGACCGCATGCTCGAACGACAGCGGATGCCGGGCCAGCAATTCGGCCATCGCCGCGCGCGATTCCAGCGCCAGCATCAGGGTGGCCAGCGTGTTGCGTTGCAGCCGATGGGCGGTGGCGTTGCGCAGGAATGCCAGCCCCCAGCGCCAGTAGTGCGGATCCATCGAGTTGCGGGCACGGAACGCGGCATCCTGCCCGCGCAGCATCGCCGGCAGTTGCCGCCACAGCGCCGGCCCGGCCATGGCATCGGTATAGGCGTAGCTCAACTGTGCGCCATTGGCGAACGAGGTGCCCAGTGCGGGCCCTGTCGTGCGCTCCAGCAGCAGCACGCGCTGCCCGCGTCGGGCCAGCGCATACGCAGTGGCCAGCCCCACCACGCCGGCACCGATCACGGCGACGTCGGCAGGCGAACCGGAACCTGTCGTGTGCAGGGACATGCTCAGTGCGGCCAGAAGTTGATGAAGCCGGTGATGATCAGGGCATTGCTGAAATCGATGAAGAATGCGCCCACCAGCGGTGCCACCAGAAAGGCACGCGGTGCGATGCCGTAGCGTTCCACCAGGGTGCGCATCACGGCCATCGCATTGGCGGTGGTGCCCAGCATGAAGCCGATGAAGCCGCCGCTCATCACGGCGGCATCGTAATCGCGCCCCATCACCTTGAAGACCAGCACGCAGAACAGCGCCACCAGCACCGATTGCAGTGCCAGATTGAGCAGCAGGGGCGCGGCCATGCCGGCCAGCTCCCACAGTTTCAGGTTCATCAAGGCCACCGCGAGGAACAGCGACAGACAGACATTGCCGATCAGTTCCAGGGTGGGAACCGACAAGCCCAGCCAGCCGCTGCGATCCTCCAGATTGCGCAACGCCGCGCCCACCAGCATCGCACCGACGTAGGCCGGCAAGGTGATCCCGGTGGCGGAGATCCGCTCGCTTACCCAGGCCCCCAGCCACATCGCCAGCAGCAGGATGACGACACTTTTCAGGGCGGCGTGTTCGCGCTGCGCTTCGGTCGTGACGGCCACGGCCACGGCATCCTCCGGCGCCCGGTGATCCTGCGGCTGGATCGAGTGCAATCGATATCGGTGAATGAACCAGGTGGCCACCGGCCCGCCCAGCAGCCCGCCGCAGACGATGCCGGCCATCGCCGAGGCCACCGCGATCGATTCGGCACCGACCACACCGGCGCGCTCGAACAGCGGCGCGAACGCCAACCCGGTGGCGGGGCCGCCGGTCAAGGTGGTGGAGCCGGTCAGCACGCCGAACAAGGGATGCAGACCGAATCCTTTGGCCACCGCCATGCCCAGCAGGTTCTGCAAGACCGCAAAGCCGCTTGCCAGCAACAGGAACACGGCGACCTGCCGGCCACTGATGCGCAGCAGGCGGGCGCTGGCGTTGAAACCGATGCTGGTGAAGAAAGCGACCATCAATGCCGGTTGCAGCCGGGTGTCCAGCTGGAACAGCACCACGTCCTGGGTTCTGGCCGCCCAGGCGGCAAGCGCGAACACCAGCCCGCCGATCACCGGTGGCGGCAGGTTGTAACGGCCCAGCGGTGGAATCACGCGGCACAAGCCGTAGCCCAGAAACAAGGCAAGACCGGCCAGTGCCAGGGTCTGAACCGCATCGAGGACAAGCATCGGTCGGGCTTCCTGTGCAGGGCTGCCACCGGGCAGAGCCGGTATCATCCCTTATCCGCAGCACGGAATTTGCCCTGATGTCCGATACCCCTGCCAGTGACGACCTGAAACAAGCCGCCCTCGACTATCACTGCCTGGAACCCAGGGGCAAGATCAAGGTCACCGCCACCAAGCCGATGGTGACCCAGCGCGATCTCGCCCTGGCCTATTCGCCCGGCGTGGCGTTCGCCTGCGAGGAAATCGCCGCCGATCCGGCCAAGGCCAGCGAGTACACCGCGCGCGGCAACCTGGTGGCGGTGATTTCCAACGGCACCGCGGTGCTGGGCCTGGGCGACATCGGCCCGCTGGCCGGCAAACCGGTGATGGAAGGCAAGGGCGTGCTGTTCCAGAAGTTCGCCGGCATCGACGTGTTCGACCTGGAAATCGACGAGCGCGACCCGGACAAGCTGGTCGACATCATCGCCAGCCTGGAGCCCACCTTCGGCGGCATCAACCTCGAAGACATCAAGGCGCCGGAATGCTTCATCGTCGAGCGCAAGCTGCGCGAGCGGATGAAGATCCCGGTGTTCCACGATGACCAGCACGGCACCGCGATCATTGTGGGCGCCGCCGTGCTGAACGCACTGGAAGTGGCCGGCAAGAAGGTCGAAAACGTGAAGCTGGCCACCACCGGCGCCGGCGCAGCGGGCATCGCCTGCCTGGACATGCTGGTGGCGCTGGGCGTGAAGCCGGAAAACATCCTGGCCTATGATCGGGAAGGCGTGATCCATGCCGGTCGCAGCAACCTCGATCCCGACAAGGCCCGCTACGCGCGCGCCACCGACAAGCGCACGCTGGCCGAGATCGTGGCCGGTGCCGACGTGTTCCTGGGCCTGTCCGCCGGCGGCATCCTCAAGCCCGAGATGGTGGCGACGATGGCGGCAAACCCGGTCATCCTGGCGCTGGCCAACCCCTATCCGGAAATCCTGCCGGAAGACGCCAAGGCGGTACGCCCCGACGCCATCATCGCCACCGGCCGTTCGGACTATCCGAATCAGGTCAACAACGCGGTCTGTTTCCCCTACATTTTCCGTGGCGCCCTGGACGTGGGCGCCACCCAGATCACCGAGGCGATGAAGCTGGCCTGCGTGCGCGCGATTGCCGCGCTGGCACGCAAGGAAGCCTCCGACCTGGGCAGTGCCTATGGCGGGGACGTGCCGAAGTTCGGGTGCGAATACCTGATCCCGCGCCCGTTCGACCCGCGCCTGCTGACCAGCCTGGCGCCGGCGGTGGCGCAGGCGGCGATGGATTCGGGCGTGGCCCAGCGGCCGATCCTGGATGTGGAGGCCTACCGCGAGAAACTGGGCCAGTTCATCCATCGCACCAGCCTGATGCTGAAGCCGGTGTATGACCGTGCGCGGGCACATCGCAAGCGCGTGGCCTATGCCGAGGGCGAAGAATACGTCGTGTTGCAGGCGGTGCAGACGGTGGTGGACGAAGGCCTGGCCTACCCGGTCCTGATTGGCCGCCCAGAGGTCATTGAAAGCCGAATTGAGAAACTGGGCCTGCGGATGCGCGCCGGGGTGGATTTCGAACTCACCAACATCAACGACGACCCGCGCTTTGATGACTACTGGCGGCAGTACCACGCCCTGACCGAGCGCCGCGGCGTGACCCCCGATGCGGCCAAGAATCTGCTGCGTTCGCGGCCCACCTTGATTGCCGCCTTGATGGTGGAACGCGGCGAAGCCGATGCCCTGATCACCGGCATCGTGGGCCGCTACCACAAGAAGCTGGGCTACCTGCGCAGCGTGTTCGACTTCGATCAGGGTGTGGCCGGCACGGCGGCAATGACCGCCGTCATCAACGATGCCGGTGCATGGTTCTTCGTCGACACCCATGTGCAGCTGGATCCGTCTGCCGAGCAGATCGCCGAGGCCACCTTGCAGGCCGCGTTCCGGCTGAAGCTGCTGGGCATCGAACCCAAGGTGGCGCTGCTGTCGCACTCCAATTACGGCAGTCACCAGGACGCCAGTGCGGCGAAAATGCGGCGCGCCTATGAAATCGTGCGCCAGCGCCAGCCGAAACTGGAGATCGACGGCGAGATGATGGGCGATACCGCCTGGGACGAGGCGTTGCGCCGGCGCATCTTCCCCAATACCACGCTGAGCGGTCGCGCCAATTTGCTGGTGTTCCCCAATCTGGATGCGGCCAACATCGCCTACAACCTGATCCGGGTGGCCACCGGCGGGGTGGCGATCGGCCCGATCCTGATGGGCCTGGACAAGCCCGCCCACATCCTGACCCCGGCCTCGTCCTCGCGGCGAATCGTCAACATGACCGCGATCGCTTCGGTGGAGGCCCATATCCGCGCGGAGTTGCGCGGACGCGCGGGCTGAAGATGGCGGCTCGCCACCGGAGCGGAGGCGGGCCGGCGGTGGATACCCGGTGCGGAAGTGGCGTTGTTCTTGGGTTTCTCGCGAAAGTTCGGGAAATTCCGATAAAAATTTGAATATGCCCGGGTATAAATAAATTTGAGCTGCACCGCACCATCGAATCCACCTCCAGGCTTGCTAGACTCGCGTTTCAACCGACCCCGGACTGGAGCGCGCGATGAATTGGCTCAACGAAATGCTGCAAAACGACCCTGACCCGCAGGAGTCGCGCGAGTGGATCGAATCGCTGAAGGCGGTGATCGACCACGACGGCCCGCAGCGCGCGCATCAGCTGCTGGAAGGCATGGTGGAGATGACCCGGCGCGCCGGCACCCATCTGCCGTTCGCGCCCACCACCGGCTACACCAACACCATTCCCGCGCATCTGGAACCGAAGATGCCCGGGGATGCGCACCTGGAATGGCGGATCCGTTCGATCATCCGCTGGAACGCGATGGCGATGGTGGTGCGGGCCAATCGCAAGCCCGGCTCGCTGGGCGGCCACATTGCCAGTTTCGCCAGCTCGGCCACCTTGTACGACGTCGGTTTCAACCATTTCTGGCGCGCGCCGTCCGACACCCATCCGGGCGATCTGCTCTACATCCAGGGCCACAGTTCGCCGGGGATTTATTCGCGCGCCTTCATGGAAGGCCGGATCAGCGAAGATCAGCTGGAAAACTTCCGGATGGAAGTGGACGGGCGCGGCATCTCCAGCTATCCGCATCCGTGGCTGATGCCGGATTTCTGGCAAACCCCCACCGTCAGCATGGGCCTGGGGCCGCTGGCGGCGATCTATCAGGCACGCAGCTGGAAGTACCTGGAAGCGCGCGGGCTGATGCCCAAGACCGACCGCAAGGTCTGGTGCTTCCTGGGCGACGGCGAAACCGACGAACCCGAATCGCTGGGTGCCATCGGCGTGGCCGGCCGCGAAGGGCTGGACAACCTGGTCTTCGTCATCAACTGCAACCTGCAACGGCTGGACGGCCCGGTGCGCGGCAACGGCAAGATCATCCAGGATCTGGAAGGCCAGTTCCGCGGTGCCGGCTGGAACGTGATCAAGACCATCTGGGGCAGCTACTGGGATCCGCTGCTGGCCAAGGACACCGACGGCCTGCTGCGCAAGGTCATGATGGATACCGTGGATGGCGAATACCAGAACTGCAAAGCCTTCGGCGGCGCGTATACCCGCGAACATTTCTTCGGCAAGACCCCGCAGACGCTGGCGATGGTGTCCAACCTGAGCGACGACGACATCTGGCGCCTGAACCGCGGCGGGCATGACCCGCACAAGGTGTATGCCGCCTACGACGCGGCGGTGAAGACCACCGGTCAGCCCACCGTGATCCTGGCCAAGACCGTGAAGGGCTATGGCATGGGCAGCGCCGGCGAGGCGCTCAACCCCACCCACCAGACCAAGAAGCTGGACAACGACGCGGTGCGCGCGTTCCGCGACCGCTTCCAGTTGCCGATCAGCGACGATGCGCTGAAGGACGGCGCGATCCCGTTCTATCGCCCGGACGAAAAATCGCCCGAGATGGAGTACATGCGCGAGCGCCGCGCCAACTTGGGCGGCCATTTGCCGCAGCGCCGGCAGAAAGCCAGCCAGGCGCTGGAGGTGCCGCCGCTGGCGACCTTCGAGCGCCTGCTGAAGTCCACCGGCGAGCGCGAGATCAGCACCACCATGGCGTTCGTGCAGATGTTCAACATCATCCTGCGCGACAAGCAGGTGGGCCCGCGCTGCGTGCCGATTGTGGCCGACGAGGCGCGCACCTTCGGCATGGAAGGGCTGTTCCGCCAGCTCGGTATCTATGCCCCGCAGGGCCAGAAGTACAAGCCGGTGGACGCCGACCAGCTGATGTTCTACCGCGAGGACGTGGCCGGGCAGGTGCTGGAGGAAGGCATCACCGAGGCCGGCGCGTTCGCCAGCTGGATGGCGCTGGCCACGGCCTACAGCAGCAGCAACCTGCAGATGCTGCCGTTCTACATCTACTACTCGATGTTCGGCTTCCAGCGCGTCGGCGACTTCGCCTGGCAGGCCGGCGACATGCGCGCGCGCGGCTTCGTGCTGGGCGGCACCGCCGGCCGCACCACCCTGAACGGCGAAGGCCTGCAGCACGAGGATGGCCATTCGCACGTGCAGAGCGCGCTGATCCCGAACGTGCGCAGCTACGACCCCACCTTCGCCCATGAAGTGGTGGTGCTGGTGCAGTACGGCATGCAGCGGATGCTGGCCGAGCAGCACGACGAGTACTTCTACATCACCCTGATGAACGAGAACTACAGCCATCCGGAGATGCCGCAGGGCAGCGAGGAAGGAATCATCAAGGGCATGTACCTGCTGCAGGATGCCGGCAAGGGCAAGAAGACCGACCTGCGCGTGCAGCTGCTGGGCAGTGGCACCATCCTGCGCGAGGTGATCGCCGCGGCCGAGCTGCTGGACAAGGACTTCGGCATCAAGGCCGACATCTGGTCCTGCCCCAGCTTCACCGAGCTGGCCCGCGACGGCGCCGACGCGGAGCGCTGGAACCGCTTCCACCCGGAAGCCAAGACTCCCCGCAAGGCGTGGGTGACCCAGCTGCTGGAAGGCCGCCAGGGCCCGGCCATCGCCGCCACCGACTACGTGCGTGCGTTCGCCAACCAGATCCGCGAGTACGTGCCGATGCGCTACAGCGTGCTGGGCACCGACGGCTACGGCCGCAGCGACACCCGCGAGAACCTGCGCCGGCATTTCGAGGTGGATCGCTTCCACGTCGCCCACGCCGCGGTCGCCGCGCTGGCCGCCGACGGCAAGCTCACCGCCAAGGACGTGGCCCGCGCCATCAAGCTGTACAAGCTGGATACCGAAAAGCAGAACCCGCTGTTGGCGTAATGAAACTTTGAGCAACTTGTTCTTGACCGTCATCCCCGCTTTCGCGGGGATGACGGTAGTTGCTCAGGCGATACGGGCTTGCAGCGCAGCAAGCTGCGCTCTACAAAAGCGGGGCGGGGCGGGGTTCCGCCACGTCAACCGTTGCGCAGTACGCCCAGCACGGCGGCTTCGTCCACGTCCGGCACGACCACGGCTTCACCCGGGCCCTGCCAGAGGATGAAACGCAGACCGCTGGCCTGCGTTTTCTTGTCCAGCCGCATCCGTGCCAGCAAGGCCTCGGCGGCCAGGCCGGTGGGCAGACTGACGGGCAGCCCGAAACGCTGCAGCAGGGTTTGCAGATGGTGGGCGGCGTCGGCACTGGCCATGCCCAGTACGGCGGACAGGCGTGCTGCCAGCACCATTCCCACTGCCACCGCCTCGCCGTGATTGAAACCGTGGGCATAGCCTTGCTCGGCTTCGATGGCGTGGCCGAACGTGTGGCCGAAGTTGAGCAGGGCACGTTCGCCGTGTTCGAACGGGTCGCGTTCGGTGATCGCGGCCTTGTGCGCGCAGCTGCGGGCGATGGCGGCACTCAGGGCTGCATCGTCGGCGGCCAGCAGCGCGTCGGCCTGCGCGTCCAGCCAGTGCAGGAATTCGCTATCGACGATCGCGCCGTATTTGATGACTTCGGCCAACCCGGCCCGCAACTCGCGCGCAGGCAGGGTGCGCAGGCTGGCGGTGTCGGCAATCACCGCACGCGGCGGGTGAAACGCACCCACCAGGTTCTTGCCCTGCGGAATGTCCACCGCCGTCTTGCCGCCCACCGAGGAGTCCACCATCGCCAGCAAGCTGGTGGGCAACTGCACCACGTCGATTCCGCGCATCCAGCAGGCGGCGGCAAACCCGGCCATGTCGCCGATCACGCCGCCGCCCAGTGCGAAGATGCAGGCATCGCGGGTGGCCCCCAGTGCCGCCAGCGCATCGATCACGCTGCCGAAGTTGGCCAGCGTCTTGTGCGCCTCGCCGGCGTCGATGACGTGGCGGGCAATCTTCAACTCCGGTCGCGCTTCGCGCAGCGCGGCTTCCACCCGTTTGGCATACAGCGGCGCGACGTTGGCATCGCTGACGATCAGGGCGTGGCGGCCGCGCAGGGGGGCGGTCAGCAGTGCGCCGTCGTCCAGCAGGCCGGGGCCGATGTGGATGCGGTAGGGGGCGGCGCCACCCACATCGACGTGCGGCAAGAGGTCATTCATGGGCAGCACTCACAGGCTGGGTGAAGTTTGAACGGGAAGGCGCAGCACCAGCGCGGCAGCCAACTGCCCGGGCGTTTGCACGCTGGTATCGACGATCAGGTCGGCGATCTCCCGGTACCAGGGCTCGCGCAGGGCCTGCAGCTCGGCCAGCCGTTGCGCAGGTGCATCGCCGGCCAGCAGCGGGCGGTTGCCATCGCCACTGACCCGGCGCAGCTGTTCGGCGGGTGACACATGCAGGTACACCACGGTGCCGGCGGCCTGCATCGCCTTGCGATTGGCTTCGCGCAGCACGGCGCCGCCGCCGGTGGCGATGACGGCAGGCGCGCCCTGCAGGGCGTCAGCCAGCGCTTGCGTTTCGCGGTCGCGAAAGCCGGCTTCGCCTTCGCTGGCGAACAACGCCGGAATCGAGATGCCCGCTTTTGCCACGATGGCGGCATCCAGGTCGAGAAAGGCCAACCCCAGGCGTGCCGCCAGCGCCGGGCCCAGCGTGCTCTTGCCACTGCCCATCGGGCCGACCAGCAGGATGTGGGCGTGATTTTGCATTGCAGCATGCTAACAGGCGATGCCGGCCGGCGAGTGCGTTGGTGCGGTGGACAGGCGACAATGGCGGCATGAACACATTGCCTGCCGAGATCCTCCAGACTTTCGAAACACTGTTCGATGAAGCCGGGGCTGTTGGCGAACCCGACCGCACTGCGATGACGCTGGCCACGGTGGATGCCGACGGTCGGCCATCGGCGCGCATCGTGCTGCTGAAGGCCCATGACGCACGCGGCTTCGTGTTCTACACCCATCTGGATGGCCGCAAGGGCCGCGCGCTGCAGGCCCGGCCGCAGGCGGCCCTGCTGTTCCACTGGCCGCGCGTGCGCAATGGGGTGCAGGTGCGAGTGGAGGGTGCGGTGGAAATCGTCAGCGCAGCCGAGGCCGATGCCTACTTCGCCAGTCGTCCGCGTGGCAGCCAGATCGGTGCGTGGGCGTCGCATCAATCGGACACGTTGGAGGCACGGGAAACCTTCGAGGCGCGATTGGCGGCCTTCGAGGCCGAGTTCGAAGGCCGTGCCGTGCCGCGTCCACCGCGCTGGTGCGGGTTCCGGGTGCTGCCGCGCGCGGTCGAGTTCTGGCATGCCGGCAACTTCCGCCTGCACGAGCGGCAGCTGCATGAATGCGATGCCGCCGGGCACTGGTCGCAACGGATGCTGTATCCGTAAGACCGTCCGTAACATCCACCCACGCGCGGCCAGCGCAGGCTGGGCTGCGGTTCAGTCGTTGGCCGCCGCCAGCTCGGCACCGCGCACGCGCGCCGCATGGATGGCCGATGCCACCAGGCTGCGCAAGCCGCCGGCTTCGAAGGTTTCGATCGCCGCCTGCGTGGTGCCATTGGGCGAAGTGACGCGCCGTCGCAACTCGGCGGCATCGGCCTGCGCTTCGGTCAGCATGCGCGCTGCGCCCAGCACGGTTTGCAGTGCCAGCGCGCGTGCGGCATCGGCGGGCAGACCTTCCTGCACGCCGGCGTCGATCATGGCTTCGGCCAGCAGGAACACATAGGCCGGGCCGCTGCCGGACACGGCGGTGACCGCATCCATCTGCGCTTCATCGTCCAGCCACACGGTCTTGCCGGCGGCAGCCAGCAGGCGATCGGCGAATTGCCGTTCCTCGGCACTCACCCGGGCATCGGCAAACAGGCCGGTGACCCCGGCGCCCAGCAGGGCGGGGGTATTGGGCATGGTGCGCACGACCTTGATCGCGCCACCCAGCCAGCGGGTGATCTGGGTGGCGGTGATGCCGGCGGCAATCGAGATCACCAGCGGTTGCGCGGCCTGCGCCTGCCCGCACAGGGCTTCGCAGACCGGGCGCAGCACCTGCGGCTTGGTCGCCAGCACCCAGATGCCGGCTGCGGTCACTGCCTGGGCGCCATCGGCATGCACGTGCACCCCGAAATCGTGCTGCAGTGCTTCGCGCAACAGCGGCACGGGCTCGGCGACGTGGATGCTGGCGGGGTTGCGGCCTTGTGCCAGCAAGCCGCCGATGAGGCTGCGGGCCATGTTGCCGCCACCGATGAAGGCGATGTTGTCGGTCATGGAAGGGGATCCGTTTTTTGGGGGCGCGCTCCGAACAGGGCACTGCCGATGCGCACCATGGTCGCACCTTCCTCGATGGCGATGACGAAGTCCTCGCTCATGCCCATCGACAACGTATCGATGCCCGGGTGCTGCGCGGCCAGTGCGCCGAACAGCGCCGCCATCGCCCGGAATGCCGCGCGTCGGTGCTGCAGGTCGGGGTCGGGGGCGGGGATCGCCATCAGCCCGCGCAAGCGCAGGCGCGGTTGCGCGGCGATGGCATCGGCCAGCGCGGTCACCGCCGCGGGGCGGCAGCCATGCTTGCTGGCTTCGTCGTCGATATTGACCTGGATGAGGACATTGAGCGGCGACAGCTCGGCGGGGCGATGTCGGGCCAGCGCGGTCACGAGCTTGTCGCGATCCACGGTCTGCACCCAGTCGAAGGCGCGTGCGGCGGCATCGGCCTTGTTCGACTGCAGATGCCCGATCAGATGCCATTCCAGCCCCAATGCGCGCAACGCGGCGATCTTGGGCAGGGCCTCCTGCACGTAGTTTTCCCCGAATGCACGCTGGCCAGCGGCCGCCATCGCGGCGATGGCCTCGACCCCGCGGGTCTTGGAGACCGCCAGCAGACACGGGCGTGGCCTGCCTTCGGGGCGGCTCGCGTTCTCGATCTGTGACAAGGCCGCCTGCAGGGCCGGGTTGGCATGGGTGTCGGTGGCGATATTGGCGGTGGTATCGAAAACGGCCACGGTGGTTGTATGCGGGCAGGGGTGACGCTCATACTGCCTGCGGGGCGCGGGCCGTGCCAGCGGCGGGAAGCAGCGCGACGGCAATCAATTCACTTCGGGTTGGGGGAGTACGCATGGATATCGCTGAACTTCTGGCATTTTCCGTCAAGAACAAGGCATCGGATTTGCACCTGTCGGCGGGCTTGCCACCGATGATCCGCGTGGACGGCGACGTTCGGCGCATCAATATTCCGGCACTGGACCACAAGCAGGTGCATGCGCTGGTGTACGACATCATGTCGGACAAGCAGCGGCGTGACTTCGAGGAATTCCTGGAAGTCGATTTCAGCTTCGAGATTCCCAGTCTGGCGCGCTTCCGCGTCAATGCCTTCAACCAGAACCGCGGCGCCGGCGCGGTGTTCCGCACCATTCCCTCGGAAGTGCTGACACTGGAAGACCTGGGCTGCCCGCGCGTGTTCAAGGAGCTGATCGAGCAGCCGCAAGGGCTGATCCTGGTCACCGGGCCCACCGGCTCGGGCAAGTCGACCACGCTGGCGGCGATGGTGGATCACATCAACAAGACCGAATACGGGCACATCCTGTCGGTGGAAGATCCGATCGAATTCGTGCATACCTCGCAGAAATGCCTGATCAACCAGCGCGAAGTGCACCGCGATACCCACGGTTTCAATGAAGCCCTGCGCAGCGCCCTGCGTGAAGACCCCGACTACATCCTGGTCGGCGAGTTGCGTGACCTGGAGACCATCCGGCTGGCGCTGACTGCCGCCGAAACCGGCCACCTGGTGTTCGCCACCCTGCATACCAGTTCGGCGGCCAAGACCATCGACCGCATCATCGACGTGTTCCCCGCCGGCGAAAAGCCGATGGTGCGTTCGATGTTGTCCGAATCGCTGCGCGCGGTGATTTCGCAGGCGTTGTTGAAGAAGGTAGGCGGCGGCCGCACCGCCGCGCACGAGATCATGGTGGGCAACCCCGCCATTCGCAACCTGATCCGCGAGGACAAGGTGGCGCAGATGTATTCGGCGATCCAGACCGGCCAGAGCGTGGGCATGCAGACGCTGGACCAGAACCTGCAGGAACTGGTCAAGCGCGGCATGGTCAGTCGCCAGCAGGCCCGTGAATATGCCAAGGACAAGCGGTTGTTCGAGTAAGCCCCGCGCCCGCAGGAGAGCCCCATGAGCAGCATCGATTTCACTTCGTTCCTCAAACTGATGGCGCACCAGAAGGCGTCGGATCTGTTCATCACCGCCGGCATGCCGGCATCGATGAAGGTCAACGGCCGCATCAGCCCGATCACCCAGAGCCCGCTGACCCCGCAGCAGTCGCGCGACCTGGTGCTGAACGTGATGACGCCGCAGCAGCGCGAGGAGTTCGAGAAAACCCACGAGTGCAACTTCGCCATCGGCGTGGCCGGGGTCGGGCGCTTCCGTGTCAGCTGCTTTTACCAGCGCAACCAGGTCGGCATGGTGCTGCGCCGGATCGAGACGCGCATCCCGACGGTGGAAGAATTGAGCCTGCCTCCGATCATCAAGACCCTGGCGATGACCAAGCGCGGCCTGATCATCTTCGTGGGGGCCACCGGCACCGGCAAATCCACATCGCTGGCGGCGATGATCGGCTACCGCAATGCCAACTCCACCGGCCACATCATCACCATTGAAGATCCGATCGAATTCGTGCACAAGCACGATGGCTGCATCATCACCCAGCGTGAAGTCGGCATCGATACCGACAGCTGGGAAAACGCGCTGAAAAATACCCTGCGGCAAGCGCCCGACGTGATCATGATCGGCGAGGTACGTTCCCGCGAAGGCATGGATCACGCCATTGCCTTCGCCGAAACCGGCCACCTGGTGCTTTGCACGCTGCATGCCAACAACGCCAACCAGGCGATGGATCGCATCATCAACTTCTTCCCGGAAGAGCGCCGCAGCCAGTTGCTGATGGACATGTCGCTGAACCTCAAGGGCGTGGTGGCGCAGCAGCTGATCCCCACTCCCGACGGCAAGGCGCGACGGGTGGCGATGGAAATCCTGCTGGGCACCCCGCTGGTGCAGGACTACATCCGCGACGGCGAGATCCACAAGCTGAAGGAAGTGATGAAGGAATCCGTGCAAATGGGCATGAAGACCTTCGACCAGAGCCTGTTCGAGCTGTATCAGGCCGGCGAAATCAGTTACGAGGATGCGCTGCGCTTTGCCGACTCCAGCAACGAGGTGCGCCTGCGGATCAAGCTGGCGCAGGGCGGCGATGCCCGCACCTTGGCCCAGGGCCTGGATGGAGTGGAAGTGGCCGAAGCGCGTTGACCGCTGCGGGCGGGGTCTGCCGCGCTAAAATGCGCGGCATGAGCGAGCCCGCCCAAAATTTCGGCAACCATCTGTTGATCGCGCTGCCGTCGCTGCACGATCCGCATTTCGAACGCAGCGTGACCTTGATCTGCCAGCACGATGCCGACGGCGCGATGGGGGTGATGGTCAATCGCCCCTCCGACTACACCGTCGGCGAGGTGCTGCAACAGATGGGCATCACCAGTGCGGATGCCGACCTGCAAGCACAGGTGGTGCTGTCCGGTGGCCCCGTGCATCCCGAGCGCGGGTTCGTGCTGCACGAAGGCGAGCGGGCCTGGGATTCCAGCCTCAGCATCGGCGACGGCTTGTATCTGACCACGTCGCGTGACGTGCTGGAGGCGATGGCGCGTGGCGAAGGCCCGCAGCAGGCAGTGGTGGCGCTGGGCTGCGCCGGTTGGGGGGCCGGGCAGCTGGAGCAGGAGCTGGTGGACGACAGCTGGCTGCTGGTGCCCAATCGCCGGGACGTGCTGTTCCAGCTGCCGCTGGCGCAGCGCTGGCAGGCGGCTGCCGGCAGCATCGGCATCGACCTGCTCAACCACGCCAGCCACAGCGGCCACGCATGAGCGACGCGGCAGCCATCCGTGTGGACGGCACCGTGCTGGGTTTCGATGTCGGCACGCGCCGGATCGGGGTGGCGGTGGGCAATGCGCTCACCGGCACCGCCAGTGCGGTCGCGGTGATCGACGTGCATGCCGGCGGCCCGGATTGGGCCCAGTTCGACAAACTGCTGCGCGACTGGCGGCCCGACGGGCTGGTGGTGGGTGACCCGATGACGCTGGACGGCGGCGACCAGCCGATCCGCAAGGCTGCACGGGCGTTTGCCGAGGCCGCGCGAGGGCGCAGCCGGCTGCCGGTGGTGCTGATCGACGAACGCAACAGTTCGCAGGAAGCCGCGCGCCGGTTCGCGGCCGCGCGCGCCGTCGGTACCCGCAAGCGCCGCGATGCGCAGGTGCTGGATGCGGTTGCGGCGGCCGTCATCGTCGAGCGCTGGTTGTCCTCGCCGCGCGATGCCACCGGGCTTTCCTGATGTTTTCCTGACCGGATGAATCCCCCCATGACCCAGCCCGCCGCCGGCCACCTGCGCCACCTGCTCGACCTGGAACACCTGTCGGCATCGCAACTCGATGCCCTGCTGCGCCGTGCGCAGACCTTCGCCGATGGTGCGCACGCCCCGGCCGCGCTGACCGGCGTGGCGGTGTGCACATTGTTCTTCGAGCCCTCCACGCGCACCCGTCTGAGTTTCCAGCTCGCCGCCCAGCGGCTCGGCGCGCACATCCTGAACTTCGACGCTTCCACTTCGTCCGCCACCAAGGGCGAGACCGACCTCGACACCTTCCGCACCCTCCAGGCGATGGGCGTGCGCGGCTTCGTGGTGCGGCACAAAAGCGACGGCGCGGTGGCGGCGCTGGCCGCGGCGGCCAATCCCGGCGTGGCGCTGCTCAACGCCGGCGACGGCCGCAGCCACCACCCCACCCAGGGCCTGCTGGACATGCTCACGTTGCGGCAGGCCAAGGGTGAGGATTTTTCGAAGTTGAAAGTGGTGATCGTCGGCGACGTGAAGCACTCGCGGGTCGCCCGCAGCGACCTGCATGTCCTGCGCAAGCTTGGCTGCGGCGAAATCCGCGTGTGCGGGCCCGCATCCCTGCTACCGGATGACGACACCCTGCACGGCTGCATCGTCAGCCACGACTTCGACTCCGCGCTGGAAGGTGTGGACGCGCTGATGATGCTGCGCCTGCAACGCGAACGCATGGCCGAAGGCCTGGTGACCTCGCTGGAGGATTACCACCGCGACTACGGCCTCACCGAAACCCGCCTGCGCCGCGCCGCGCCCGACGCCATCGTCATGCACCCCGGCCCGATGAACCGCGGCGTGGAAATCACCGACGCCGTGGCCGACGGCCCGCAATCGCGGGTGCTGGCGCAGGTCGCCAACGGCGTGGCAGTACGGATGGCGGCGCTGGAAGGGTTGCTGGCCTAGCGCAGCAACAGCAACGTCGCCAGGCCGAGGAAGGACAAGAAGCCCATCACGTCGGTGACGGTGGTGAGGATGACGCCGCCGGCCAGCGCCGGGTCGAAGCCGAAGCGCTTGACCGTGACCGGCACGAACACGCCGCCGAGGGCGGCGGCGGTGAAATTGATGGTCAGGGCCAGCCCGATCACCAGCGACAGCATCGGGTCGTGGAACCACAGCAGCACGATCGCCGCCAGCAGCAGGCCGATGCCGACGCCATTGATGATGGCGATGCGCACCTCCTTCCATACCAGCGCGCCGATGTTGGTGCCGCCGATCTGCCCCAGTGCCAGGCCGCGCACCATCAGGGCCAATACTTGCGTGCCGGCGTTGCCGCCCATGCCGGCGACGATCGGCATCAGCACCGCCAGCGACACCAGATGGGCGATGGTGGCCTGGAACTGGTTGACCACCGAGGCGGCCAGGAAGGCGGTGGCGAGGTTGATGGTGAGCCACAGCATGCGCCGGCGGAAGGCGCGCCGTGCCGGCGAGAACAGGTCTTCGTCTTCGTCGAGGCCGGCGGCGGACATCACCTGGTGCTCGGCCTGCGCGCGGATGATGTCCACCACGTCGTCGATCGTGATGCGGCCCAGCAGGATGTTGCTGTCATCCACCACCGGGGCGCTCATCCAGTCGTGGTCGGAGAACTGGCGCGCCACTTCGCTGGAGGTCTCGTTGACGTCGATGGCGGGCTGCTCGTCGTCCAGCAACTGGTTGATCGGGGTGCCGGGTTCGTGGGTGAGCAGGGCCTGCAACGCAATCCGGCCGAGGTACTGGTGGCGTTTGCTGACCACGTACAGGTGGTCGGTGTGGTCGGGCAGCTCGCCGCGCAGGCGCAGGTAGCGCAGCACCACGTCCACCGTGGTGTCGGCGCGCACCGTCACCACGTCCGGGTTCATCAGGCGGCCGGCGCTGTCCTCGTCGTAGGACAGCACCTGTTCCAGCCGCTCGCGGTTCTCGCGATCCATCGACTTCAATACTTCGTCGATGACGGTGTCGGGCAGGTCTTCGACGAGGTCGGCCAGATCGTCGATGTCGAGGTCGGAGGCCGCGGCCACCAGCTCGTCCGGATCCATGTCGGCGATCAGGCTTTCGCGCACTTCCTCGCCGACGTGCACCAGCACTTCGCCGTCGTCCTCGGCGTCCACCAGCCCCCACACCACGCTGCGCTTGGCCGGTGGCAGCGATTCCAGCAGGTTGCCGATTTCCGCCGGCGACAGGCTGTTGACCATGCGTCGCACCGGCCCCAGCCGGCCGCTGTCCAGCGCGTCGCTGAGCAGGCGCAGCTGGCGCGCGGTCTTGTCGTGGCGAACGGGATCGGCCATGCAAACTTCCGGCGGGGAGAAGGACGCCGCGCTGCAGGGCAGGAGGCGTGGGTCAGGTGGTCATGATCGCCGCATTATCGCCTGCGCGAATGTGTCAGGGCTAGCGTGAGCGTGCGGATTTCAATTGCAATCGCGACCGTGCCGGTCCAGCCAGCGCTGGATGCCGGCACGGTTGCGCGCCCGCAGCAGCGCCGGCAGGGCGGCACGCAGGCGGGCATGCGTCTGGCTCCGGATGGTTTGCCTGACATCCAGCAAGGTTGCCGGGTGCAGGCTCAGTTCGGTCAGGCCCAATGCCAGCAGCAGCGGCACGAACACCGGATCGGCGGCGATCTCGCCGCACACGGTCACCGGCTTGCCGCGGCGCTGGCACGTGCGCACCACGTCGTGCAGCACCCGCACGATGGCCGGATGCAGCGGCGAGTAGAGCTCGCCCAGGGATTCGTTGGTGCGATCCGCGGCCAGCAGGTACTGCACCAGGTCGTTGGTGCCGATCGACAGGAAGTCGCAGTCGGCAATGAAGCCGGGCAAGGCCAGTGCCGCCGATGGAACTTCGATCATCGCCCCCAGCGGGATGTGGGCAGCGACTTCCCGGCCTTCGCTGCGCAGCTCCTGCACGGCGGCGGCCAGTGCCGCGTGCATGGCCAGCATTTCCTCGGCACCTGCCACCATCGGCACCAGCGCCCGCACCGGGCCGTAGCCGGAGGCGCGGGCAATGGCGCGCATCTGGGTGCGCAGCAGTTCGGGCCGGGCCAGCGACAGCCGCACCCCGCGCAGGCCCAGCGACGGATTGGGCTCGTCGCGCAGCGCCAGCCCGGTCTTGTCGGCCTTGTCCGCGCCCAGATCGAGGGTGCGGATGGTGACCGTGCGCCCGGTCATGGCCAGCACCGCATCGCGGTAGGCGCGGAATTGTGCTTCTTCGTCCGGCAGCACGTTGCTGCCCAGGAACAGGAATTCGGTGCGATACAGGCCAACCCCCGCCGCCCCCAGCGCATGCGCCTCGCTGACGTCGTCGCGGGTTTCGGCGTTGGCCCAGAGCTTGATGTCGATGTCGTCGCGCGTGCGCGAAGGTTCGCGCCGCAACCGATTCAGCTGGCGACGTTCACGTCGGGATTCCTTCACCCGCGCGTGGTGGGCGCGCAGGTCGGACGCATCGGGTTCCAGCACCACCAGGCCGCTGCTGCCGTCGATCACCAGCACGTCGCCGTCGTTGGCTTTCTGCAGCAAGTGCGGGTTGCCCACCACCAGCGGCAAATGCAGGCTGCGGGCCAGGATGGCACTGTGCGAAAGCGGGCTGCCGCCGGCGGTGACCACGCCCACCACGCCCTGCGATTGCAACTGCGCCAGTTCGGCCGGCGCCACGTTGTCGGTGACCAGGATCTCGCCGGAGACACCTTGCAGCACGGCCTGCCGGCTGTGCAGCGCGGCATGCAGCCGGCCGATCACCTGGTCGATGTCGTCGATGCGGCTGCGCAGGTAGGCATCGTCCATGCTCTCGAACACGGCGGCCAGCCGATTGCGCTGCAGGCGCAAGGCATAGTCGACGGAATACTGGCCGGTGCGGATCAGATCATCGATGCCGGACAACAGCTCGGGGTCATCCAGCAGTAGGGCGTGCAAGTCGATGAACTCGCCGACTTCGTGCGCCAGCGCACCGTGCAGGCGGTCGCGCAGGTTGCGCATCTCCGCCCGCACGGTTTCCACCGCGGCATGGAAACGCTCCAGTTCGGATTCCACCGCATCGGCAGCGATGCGGGTCTCTTCCACGTCCAGCGCATGTGGCAACCGCACCCGCGCCTGACCCAGTGCGCATCCGCGTGATGCAGCGGTACCGGGCAGCAGTTGGCGCATCAGCTGTCCTCGTCGAAGCGGCGCGCGAACAGGGCCTCGACGGCATCGGCGGCGGCCTGTTCATCCTCGCCTTCCACCTGCAGCACGATCTTCGAACCGGTGCCGGCCGCCAGCAGCATCACGCCCATGATGCTCTTGGCATTGACCTCGCGGCCGCGTGCCTCCAGCGTGGCCTGGCAGTGGAAGGTGGAGAGCAGCTGCACCAGCTTGGCGGTGGCGCGGGCATGCAGCCCCAGGCGATTGCTGACGGTGAGCTCGCGCCGGATCATGCGCGTGCGCTGCCGGGCAGGGTGGGGAAGGACGGTTCAGGCGTCATCGGTAATCGCTCCATTGCGTGAACCCGCGGCAGCGACCGCGGGCAGATCATCCAGATCCAGTTCGGCATAGTTCATCACCCGCAGCAGCATCGGCAGGCTGAGTGCGGAAACGCGGCGCACCGGTGTTCCCAGCCGCGCCAGCCGGGCGGCCAGGTTGCTGGGGGTGGCGCCGTACACATCGGTCAGCACCAGCACCCCCTGCCCCTGGTCCACCCGTCGCATCGCGGCGCTGGCCTGCGGCAGCAGCTGGTCGGGGTCGGCATCGAACGGCACGTCGAAGGCAACGCAGGGCAGTGGCAGGCGGCGCAGCAGGCGAGTGACCACCGCCAGCAATGCGCTGCCGATGCCTTCGTGGGTGATGAGCAGGATGCCGACGGACATGCCGCCAACTTAACAGACACGGGTGACGGCGCGAAAGCGCGGAACGCGGCAGCGGTTCAATCCAGTTCGCGGTGATGCACGGCCACTTCCGCCCAGCCGACGCTGCGGCAGTGGCGGGCCAGGCGTTCGGCCAGATACACCGAGCGGTGGCGGCCGCCGCTGCAACCGAAGGCCACGGTCACGTAGCTGCGGGTGTCCGAACGCAGCCTGGGCAGCCAGCGATCCAGAAACCCCTGCACCTGGCCCACGTAGTCGGTGACATCCGGCTGCGCATCCAGATAGTCGCGCACCAGCACATCGCGCCCCGACAAGGGCCGCAGACTGGCGTCCCAATGCGGGTTGGGCAGCACCCGCGCATCGAACACGAAGTCGGCGTCGGCAGGCACGCCGTGACGGTAGGCGAAGGATTCGAACAGCAGCGAGACGCCGGCCCCGTCCAGACCGAACTCGGCAAGGATGCGCCGGCGCATCTGGTGGATGTTCATTTCGCTGGAATCGAGCAGGATGTCGGCGATCCTGCGCAGCGGCCGCAAGGCCTGGCGATCCAGCGCGATGGCATCGGTCAGGCCCAGCCCCAGATGGCTGAGCGGGTGGCGTCGGCGGGTGTCGGCGTAGCGCCGCAGCAGCACGTCATCGCGCGCCTCCAGGAACAGCAGGCGCGGGTTGGCGCCCAACTGGCCGACTTCGGACAGGGCCGCGGGCACTTCCGACAGATCCCCGAGGTTGCGGGCATCGATGACGACCGCGATCTTGCCGGGCGCAGCGGGGTTGGCCTGCATCCGGCGGACGAATTCCGGCAGCAGCTCCGCCGGCAGGTTGTCCACGCAGTAATAGCCCAGATCTTCCAGCGTATGCAGCGCCCCGGACTTGCCCGACCCGGACATGCCGCTGACGATGATCAGCGAAGGCAGCGCGCTGGTCATTGCGCCGCGCTTTCCAGGAAGTGGCTGTGGCGTGCCATGAAGGCGGCGGCCGGGTCGATGCCCTTGCTGCGCAGGATATGCGTGCGGGTGGCCGCCTCGGTCAGCACCGCCAGGTTGCGGCCGGCCATCACCGGGATGGTGATCATCGGCACGTCCAGATCCAGCACGCGCCGGCTGCCCAGATCGCCGGTCAGGCGCTCCATGCCGGTGCTGTCGGTGGCCAGCGCCGGGCGACCCAGGTGCACGATCATGCGCAGGTACTTGTTGCGCTTGACCGCGGTGTCGCCAAACATCTGGCGGATGTTGAGCACGCCCAGGCCGCGCAGTTCCAGCATGTCCTGCAGCAGTTCGGGGCAGGCACCATCGAGCACGTCGGGTGCGATCTGGGTGAATTCAGGGGCATCGTCGGCCACCAGCCGGTGGCCACGGGTGACCAGTTCCAATGCCAGCTCGCTTTTGCCGGTACCGGATTCGCCGGTGATCAGCACGCCGATGGAATAGATCTCCATGAACACGCCGTGCAGGGTCACCCGCGGGGCCAGCCTGCGCGCCAGCAGATATTGCAGGTGGTTGAGCAATTCGTGCCCGCGCCTGGGCGAGCACCACAAGGGGGTGTCGGTTTCCTCGGCCGCGATGCGCAGGTCTTCCGGGCAGTGCTGATTCTTGCTGATGACCAGTGCCAGCGGCCGGAAGTCGATGATCTTGTGGATGGTTTCCCAGCGTTGGCGGGCATCCAGCCCGTCCAGCCATTCCAGTTCCTCGGTGCCCATGATCTGCACCTTGTTGGGATAGATGGCGTTGAGATAGCCCGCCAGCGAGGGCCGGCGGGCCACGGTATTCACCGCCTCCAGGACGCGTTGCCCACCCGCGCCCTGCCCGGCCAGCCAGCGCAGGGACAGGCGTTCCTGCTGGCTGGCGAAAAGCTCCGCAGCGGTGATGCGGGCGGTGGTCACGGCGGGCCTCGGCGCTGGAAACGGGGATCGGGATTCACTCGAATGCACCGCTCTTGGCGAGGCCGTCGCCCTTGCGTTGCTCCAGCTGCTTTTCCTTGTGCTTGATCAGCTGCCGATCCAGCTTGTCCACCAGCAGGTCGATGGCGGCGTACATGTCGGTGCCGGTGGCATCGCCGTGCAGGGTGCGGCCGGCGACATTGATGGTGGCAATCGCCTTGTGCATCGGTTTCTCCAATGCCAGCTGGACGCGGATTTCACAGTCGCCTTCGAAATGGCGCGCCAGACGTTCGAAGCGGGAATCGACGTGGCTGCGCAGGGCCGGGGTGACATCCATTTGCTGGCCATAGGTTTCGATCTGCATCTTGACCTCCTTCGTGCATGGGCCGCGGACGGGTACCCGCAGCGGGAGTGCGAACCGGCGTCAGCCGATCCGCACGCGTTCGTGCGAGGCCGGAATCTGCAGGGCCTCGCGGTATTTCGCCACCGTGCGTCTTGCGACCGGCACGCCTTCTTCCTTCAACGTATCGGCAAGCCGTGCATCCGACAAGGGCTTGCGTGGATTCTCCGCCGCCACCAATTGACGGATGCGATCCTGGATGGCGGTGCTGGATGCGCTGCCTCCGGCATCGGTTTCGATGCCGGAGGCGAAGAAATCGCGCAGTGCCAGCGTGCCGCGCGGGGTGCGGACGTATTTGCGCGCCACCGCGCGCGACACGGTGGATTCGTGCAGGCCCAGGACATCGGCCACGTTGCGCAGGGTGAGTGGCCGCAGCGCCTGCGGGCCGAATTCCAGAAAACCCGTCTGCTCCTTGACCAGGCAGCGCACCACCCGCTGCAGGGTCTCGGCCCTGGATTCCAGACCTTTCAGCAGCCAGCGCGCTTCCTGCAGGTGGCCGCGCAGATAGTCGGCATCGGCCCCCCCTGTGTGCCGCAGCAGTTGCTGGTATTCGCGCTGGATGGCCACCTTGGGAATGGCACCGGCTTCCAGCGCCACGTGCCACAAGCCTTGTTGCCGCCAGATCACGCAATCGGGGGCCACGTAGCTGCCGCTGGGCAGGGCGCCGTACTGCGCGCCGGGGCGCGGGTTCAGCGAACGCAGCAATTGCACGGCGGCTTCGGCGGCGTCTTGGCTGCAACCGGCATGCTGGCAGATGCCGGCCAACCCCAGCTTGGGCAGGCGTTGCAGTGCCTCGCGGGTCAGCAGCAAGGCCACTTCGCGGCCGGCGGTATCGGCGGGCAATGCGCGCAGTTGCAGCAGCAGGCATTCGCCGAGGTCGCGGGCCGCCACCCCCACCGGATCGAATTGCTGGATCCGGTGCAGCACGGGCAATGCATCCTCCATGCCGACGTCCAGCTCCGGGCGCAGGCTGGCAAGCAGCTCCGCAAGGTTCTCGCGCAGATAGCCGTCATCGTCGATGGCATCGATCAGGGCCACGCCGATACGGGTGTCGCGCGGGCTGAAATGGCCCAGATGCAATTGCCACAGCAGATGGTCGTGCAGGCTGTCTTCGCCGGCGGACTGCTCGCTGTCGCGGTCATCCGCGCGCGAACCGCCGCTGCCGGCAGGGTTCGGCCAGGGCTCCGGATCGTGTTCCCAGCCATCTTCGTGGGTGGCAACGGGAACCGCTGCCTCGTCGTGCGGCTGCGCGAGGGGTGCTTCCTGCCCACCCTCGTTGACGTCGCTGTCCTCCGCCCAATCCAGCAAGGGGTTGCTGGCGACGGCGGCGGCCACTTCCGTTTCCAGTTCCGCGCTCGACAGCTGCAGCAGATGGATGGCCTGGCGCAGTTGCGGGGTCAGGACCAGATGCTGCGACGTGGTGGCGGACAGTTGCGGTTTCATCACCTGCAGCATAGCGCCAGTCGCAGCGGAAATGCCCGTTTCCAGCCGCCTCCGGACGTCATGCAGGCGTGTTACAAGCGGAAGTCTTCGCCCAGGTAGACACGGCGCACATCGGGGTTTTCCAGCAGCTGGGCCGGGGCCCCCTGCGCCAGCACGCTGCCTTCGGCAAGGATGTAGGCGCGGTCGCAGATGCCGAGAGTTTCGCGCACGTTGTGGTCGGT
Source organism: Lysobacteraceae bacterium (assembly GCA_028868545.1). GTDB lineage: Bacteria > Pseudomonadota > Gammaproteobacteria > Xanthomonadales > Xanthomonadaceae > Thermomonas. The sequence goes on from JAGWUF010000009.1 coordinate 47,769, forward strand.
GATGAGCACGCCGATGCCGCGTTGTTTCAGGTGCCGCACGATGCGCTGGATTTCGTTGACGGAGATGGGGTCGACGCCGGCAAACGGCTCATCCAGCAGGATCATGCGCGGCTTGCCGGCCAGCGCGCGGGCAATCTCCACCCGCCGGCGTTCGCCGCCCGACAGGCTGGCGCCGATCTGATCGGTGACATGGCCGATCTGCAGTTCGTCCAGCAGTTGGTTGAGCTCGTGTTCGCGGCCGTCTTCGTCCAGATCCTCGCGCAGCTCCAGTACCAGCCGGATGTTGTCGGCCACGCTCAATTTGCGGAATACCGACGGTTCCTGCGGCAGGTAACCCAGGCCCAGCCGCGCGCGCGCGTACATCGGCAGTTCGGTGATGTCGGTGCCGTCCAGCAGGATCCGGCCGGCATTGGCCGCCACCAGACCCACGATCATGTAGAAGCAGGTGGTCTTGCCGGCACCGTTCGGGCCCAGCAGGCCCACCACTTCCCCCGCATCCAGGCGCAGCCCGAAATCACGCACGACTTCGCGCGCGCGGTAGCGCTTGCGCAGCCCTTCGGCCACCAGCATCAGGGCATGCCCTTGGCATTGCCCTGGGCGGGTGGTGCCTCGGTGTCCTTGGGCAGGATCCGCATCTTGACCCGGCCGCCACCGTCGCCACCGCTCTGCAACTGGCCGGTCTTGAGGTTGTACACCACCCGCTCGCCATTGATGCTGCCGCGGGATTGGCGGATCACCACGTTGCCGGTGAACACCATGGTCTCGTTCTTCATGTCGTAATCGAGATTGGCGGCAGTGGCGTCGAGATGGTCGCCGTCGTCCATCTCCTGCTGCAAGCTCACGCCGCCGCTCAGCAACGAGCGGCTGGGCTTGCCATTGGCCTGTTGCAGCACGGCCTTGGCCGACTTCACATGCAAGCTGCCCTGGTCGATGGTGACGTTGCCGGTCAGAACGCAGTTGGCATTGGCGCCCAGGCTGCTGCAGTCGCTGGAATTGGCATTGATGTCCATCGGCTGGTTGCGGTCGGAGCTGCGCGCATGCGTCGTCCCGCTCAGCAGCAGCAACACCAGCAGGGCGGCGCAGAATTCAACGGTGCGGGACATAGCGGGCCTTGACCTGTGAAAGAAGGGAGACGTGCTGGCGGTCGAGATCCGCGCGCATGCCGATGCCGCGCATTGTAAGACCGGGTTGGGTAATGGTCACTGCATCGCTGGTCTGGGCGTGATGCTCGCCCAGCAGCAGGGTCAGGGTTTCGGTTTCGATGCGGGTGGCCGGTGGTGCCTGGGCCGGGCTGATGGCGATGACCTGGCCACGCAATTGCAGCTGGCCGCCACCGGCCGGGACGAAGCCATGCTGGGCGCGGACGTTCCAGTAGCGCCCTTCGCGGTCGGGCACCTGGAATTGCGGGGTGATCAGGGTCATGGTCTTGTCGGCCGGATCCCGCTGCAGGCGCGGGCCATTCAAGGTGAAGGACTCCTTGCCCAGCTTGTCCAGCGAGACGATCTGGTAATCGTGCAGGACGTAATCCGGGCGGGTGCGCAATACCACGTCTTCCGCGGGATGGAATTGCCGCCACACCGACCAGCCGCTGGCGATCGCCGCCAGCAGCAGACACAGGGTCATCGCCGTGCGCCAGTTCACGGGTGTTCCCCGTGATCCAGCAGGGCCTGCACCCGGCCCTGGGCGTGCAACAACAAGTCGCAGGCATCGCGCACGGCGCCGTGGCCAGCCTGGCGCGGGGTGACCCAGTGCGCCGCCGGCAGCACCCAGGCGTGGGCATCGGGCGGCACGATGGCCAGCCCGACGTCACGCAGGGTGGCCAGATCCGGCAGGTCGTCGCCCATGAAGGCTACCGCCTCCATGCCGATGCCCATGTCCGCCGCGATCTGGCGCATGCGCTCCAGCTTGCGATGCTCGCCGATGTGCAGATGCGGAATTTTCAGATCCTGCCCGCGCGCGGCGGTGACCGGGCTGGGACGGGCGCTGACCAGTGCGGTTTCGATGCCGGCATGGCGCAGCAGCACCAGCCCCATGCCGTCCTGCACGTGGAATTGCTTCTGTTCGTGGCCGTCGCTGCCATACAGCAGGCCGCCGTCGGTCAGGGTGCCATCGACATCGAACCCGATCAGGCGAATCCGGGCGGCGCGGGCGAGCAGGTCGGCGGGGTAATCGGGCGGCATCATCATCACACCACCCGTGCGCGCAGCAGATCGTGGATGTTGAGTGCACCCACCACCTGGCCGGCCCGATTGGTCACCAGCAGTGCATTGATCTTGTGGGCTTCCATCAACTGCGCCGCCTCGACCGCCAGCGCGTCGGCGTCGATGGTGCGGGGTGCGCGCGTCATCACCGCGTCGATGCGGGTCTGGCGCAGGTCGATGCGGGCGTCGTCCAGGCTGCGGCGCAGGTCGCCATCGGTGTACAGGCCCAGCAGATGCTGTTCGGCATCCACCACCGCGGTCATGCCCAGCCGCTTGCGGCTCATTTCCACCAGCGCTTCGCTGATGCTGGCTGCGGGGCCCACCTTGGGCACATCGTCACCCACATGCATCACGTCGGTGATGTGCAGCAGCAGCCGCCGGCCCAGCGCACCGGCGGGGTGCGAACGGGCGAAATCGTCGGCGGTGAAGCCGCGCGCTTCCAGCAATGCCACCGCCAGCGCATCGCCCATCGCCAGGCTGGCGGTGGTGCTGGAGGTGGGGGCCAGCTGCAGCGGGCAGGCTTCCTCCGGCACGCCCACGTCGATGTGGATGTCGGCTTCGCGTGCCAGCGTGGAGCTTTCGCGGCCGGTCATCGCCAGCACCACATTGCCTTGCCGGCGCAGTGCCGGCAGCAGCAGCAAAATTTCATCGCTTTCGCCGGAATACGACAGCGCCAGCACCACATCGGCATCGGTGACCATGCCCAGATCGCCGTGCGCCGCTTCGCCCGGGTGCATGTAGAACGCCGGCGTGCCGGTGGAGGCCAGGGTGGCGGCGATCTTGCGCGCCACATGCCCGGATTTGCCCATGCCGGTGCAGACCACTCGCCCGCGGCAGGCCAGCATGGCCCGGCAGGCGGCACTGAACGCGCCGTCCAGGCGCGCGGCCACGGCGGCCAGCGCCTGGCGTTCGATGGCGAAGACGCGACGACCGCTGGCGGCGAAATCGAAGGCGTCGGCAGTGGCGGCTTGAACAGGGGGCACGGCGGATTCCGCTAAACTTGTCCGTTCAGTTTACGCGAGTCCCCCTGCCTGCCCATGAACGCCGACACTATCCGCCAATTGATCGAAGCCGGCCTGCCCGGTGCCCATGTCGCTGTGGAGGGGGCCGACGGGGTGCATTTCGAGGCCACCGTGGTCTGCGCCGCATTTGCCGGCAAATTGCCGCTGGCCCGCCACCGCATGGTCAATGCCACCCTGGGGGCGCTGATGGGGCGCGAAATCCACGCCCTGCAATTGAAGACACTCACGCCGGACGAAGCCGCCCCGGACAAGGCGGCCGTCTGATGCAGAAGATTCTGGTGCAAGGCGGTGCCCGGCTGACCGGCGAGGTCCGCATTTCCGGTGCCAAGAACGCGGTGCTGCCGATCCTGTGCGCCACCTTGCTGGCCGATGCGCCGGTGCGCATCACCAATGTGCCGCGGCTGCATGATGTGCTGACCACCGCCAGATTGCTGGCCGGCCTGGGTGCCGGCGTCGTCCATGAAGGCGATGCACTGACGGTGGATCCACGCAGCGTGAACAGTCATGTCGCGCCGTACGAACTGGTGAAAACCATGCGCGCCTCGGTGCTGGTACTGGGTCCGCTGCTGGCGAAATTCGGAGATGCCGAAGTGTCGCTGCCGGGCGGCTGCGCGATTGGTTCGCGACCGGTGGATCTGCACATCAAGGGGCTGCAGGCGCTGGGGGCCGAAATCGTGGTCGACCACGGTTTCATCAAGGCCCGTTGCAACGGCCGCCTGCAAGGCGCGCGCCATGTGTTCGGCATGGTCAGCGTGGGCGCCACCGAAAACGTGTTGATGGCCGCCGCGCTGGCCGAAGGCACCACGGTGCTGGAAAATGCGGCGATGGAGCCGGAGATCGTGGACCTGGCCGACTGCCTGAACGCGATGGGCGCGAACATCAGCGGCGCCGGTACCCCGCGCATCGTGATCGAAGGGGTGGAACACCTGCACGGCTGCGAACATGCGGTGGTGGCCGACCGCATCGAAGCCGGCACCTTTCTGGTGGCTGCGGCCATGACCGGGGGCTGCGTCACCGCCACCCATGCCCGCCCCGACAGCATGGATGCGGTGCTGGACAAGCTGCGCGAAGCCGGCGCGGTGATCGGCATCGATGGTCATCGCATCACCCTGGACATGCAGGGCAAGCGGCCGCAGGCGGTGAATTTCACCACCGCCCCGCACCCGGCGTTTCCCACCGACATGCAGGCGCAATTCATGGCGCTCGATTGCGTGGCCGACGGCGTGGGCGTGATCAATGAAACGATCTTCGAAAACCGCTTCATGCACGTCAACGAGTTGCTGCGTCTGGGCGCCGACATCCGCGTGGATGGGCATACCGCCGTGGTGCGCGGGGTGGACAAGCTCAGTGGTGCGCCGGTGATGGCCACCGATCTGCGTGCGTCGGCGTCGCTGATCCTGGCGGGTCTGGTCGCCGAAGGCGAAACCGCGATCGACCGCATCTACCACCTCGATCGCGGCTACGAAAACATCGAAGCCAAATTGTCGGCGCTGGGCGCGAACATTCGGCGCGTGGATTGACCGCAGCGCCCGCAGGGTTGCGGGCGTGCACTCAGCGCGGGGTGGCAAAGACCGTGATTTCCTCGCGGTCGTGGTAGAGCTGTTTCGCGCGGATGGTCAGCGGCTTGCCGGCCTGCTGGGTGAACAGGTCCAGGCACAGTTGCGTCTCTTGCCAGCGCTTCTTCATCGGCAATTTCAGGTTGAAGATGGCGTGCCGGCACCAGCCTTCGCGCAGCCAGGTGGCCATGCGTTCGGCCACGCGGCGCGGCTGTTCCACCATGTCGCAGACCATCCAGTCCAGCGGCTGCGGTGGCTGCCAGCTGAAACCATCGGCACGCAGGTGTTGCACCATGCCGGTGTCCAGCACGTGCTGGCGCAGCGGGCCATTGTCGATGGAGGACACCCGCAGATGGTGGCGGGTCAGTACCCAGGTCCAACCACCGGGGGCGGCGCCGAGGTCGGCGGCGGCCATGCCTTCCTTCAGCAGCCGCGCACGCTCGTCTTCGGACAGCAGCACCAGCAGCGCCTCTTCCAGCTTCAGCGCCGAACGCGAGGGCGCGTCCTTGTGCATCTTCAGGCGCGGGATGCCCAGCGGCCACGGCGCGCTGTCGGCGGGCCGGCTGCTGGCCAGCAAGGCGTGGTCGCCAGCAATCAGGAACACATGCAGGCGCGGCAGCCGGCGGCTGTCCTGCTGGGTCAGCAGGTCGGCCTTGCGCAGCGCCGGCCGCAGCGCGTTGCCCAGGCTGCGTGCCAGCCCCGCCAGCGGCTTGCCGGCGTCGGAATCGGGGTGCTCCATCACCAGCGCGCCGAAGCGCGGCCCGCCCTGCAGCGCCGCCAGCATCGGCGTGATGCGGTCGTTCGGGTCGAGGTCTTTCAGCTCGGCCAACAGGCGCAGCTTCTGCCGCGCGAAGATCAATTGTGCGAATGGCAGTGCACGATCCAGCGCCTCGCCGTCCTCGCAGAAAAACACCACGTAGCCGCAGTCGCGCTCGGTGCGCGCATAGCCGGCGATGCCGGCCTGTGCGGCGCGTTCGGTCAGTTCGCCGGCCAGCTCCGGTTCGAAGCCCTGGCGGCAGTAGCACAGCAACCCGTCAATAATTCGGCCCGCCCAGTTCGCCGTAGGTCTTCAGCACCGCGCAGGCGGCGTCGCGCTGCACGTCGCGCACCACCTCGATCCCGCGCTTGTTGAGTTCGCCGATCCAGTCCGCCGGCAGCGGGCCTTCGTCGAAGGCGGTCAGCGCCATCACGTCCTCGGCGCGGGCGCCGATCAGCAGGCGATCGATGCCGGCCCACATCGTTGCGCCGTAGCACTGGCAGCAGGGCTGGGCCGATGTGGCCAGGGTGACCGGGCCGCCGAACTCGTTGAGGCGGAACTGCTGCAGGCGCTGCTGCGCCAGCATGTAGGCCATGGTTTCGGCGTGCGCCAGCGAGCAGCTCTGGCGCACCACCCGGTTCACGCCCACCGCGATCAGCTGGTGCTGCGGGCTGAACACCGCCGCGCCGAACGGGCCGCCGCTCTGGCGCTCCACGTTGAATTTCGACAGCTCGACGGCGAAGCCCACCTTGGCTTCGTCGCTGGAGAAATCGCGGCCGGCCACGTCCAGCTCCAGCACCCAGATGGGCAGGGTGATGTGCAGCTGCGCGGGAAGCGGCATCGCCATGTCAGGCCTTCTGCGCCCAGGTGTCGCGCAGGGTGACACTGCGATTGAACACCGGCTTGCCGGGCGTGTGGTCGTAGCGGTCGGCGACGAAATAGCCCAGCCGCTCGAACTGGAAGCCCTGCTCGTTATCCGCCTGCGCCGCCGCCGGTTCGACGTAACCCGTCACTACCTTGCGCGATTCGGGATTGAGGTAATCGACGTAGGTCTTGCCGTCCTCGTCGTTGTCGGGATCGGCGACGGTGAACAGGCGGTCGTACAGGCGCACTTCCGCCGCCACCGCGTGCTGCGCGCTGACCCAGTGGATGGTGCCCTTGACCTTGCGGTTGGCGCCTTCCATGCCGGGGCGCGATTCCGGATCCAGCGTGCAGCGCAGTTCCACCACGTGGCCATCGGCGTCCTTGATGGCCTCATCGCAGCGGATGATGCCGGCACCGCGCAGGCGCACTTCGCCGCCCAGCGTCAGGCGCTTGAAACCCTTCGGCGGCACTTCCTCGAAATCCTCGCGCTCGATCCACAGTTCGCGCGCGAACGGGATGCTGCGCTCGCCCTGCGCCTCGTCCTTGGGGTGGTTGGCGAAGCTCAGGCGCTCTTCGTGATCGTCGGCCAGATTGGTCAACACCAGCTTCAGCGGATCGATCACCGCCATCCGCCGCGGCGCGTGCGCGTCCAGATCGTCGCGCAGCGCGCCTTCGAGGATGGAAATATCCAGCAGTGAATTTTGCTTGCTGATGCCCACGCGCTCGACCATCAGCTTCAGTGCCGATGCGGTGTAGCCACGGCGACGGATGCCCTGCAGGGTGGGCATGCGCGGGTCGTCCCAGCCGTCCACCAGCTTGTCGGTGACCAGCGCCATCAGCTTGCGCTTGCTCATCACCAGGTAGTTGAAATTCAGGCGCGAGAACTCGATCTGGCGCGGCTTGCCGGCTTCCTTCGGCAGCCCCTTGGCCAGCAGCGGTTCCAGCAGCTCCGGGTTGCCGGCCAGGTCCACGTTGTCCACGCACCAGTCGTACAGCGGGCGGTGGTCTTCGAACTCCAGCGTGCACAGCGAATGGGTGATGCCCTCGACGGCATCGCCCAGCGCGTGGGCGAAGTCGTACATCGGATAGATCGGCCATTCGCTGCCGGTGTTCTGGTGCTCCACGTGCTTGATCCGGTACAGCGCCGGGTCGCGCAGGTTGATGTTGCCGCTGGCCATGTCGATCTTCGCGCGCAGGGTGCGTGCGCCATCCGCGAACTCGCCCGCGCGCATGCGCCGGAACAGGTCCAGGTTTTCTTCCACGCTGCGTTCGCGGAACGGCGAATTGCGGCCCGGCTCGATCAGGCTGCCGCGATACTCGCGCACCTGTTCGGCGGAAAGATCGCAGACGAAGGCCTTGCCGTCGCGAATCAGTTTTTCGGCGGCCAGGTAATACACGCCGAAGTAATCCGAAGCGTGGCGCAGGCTGTGCCAGTCGAAGCCCAGCCAGCGCACGTCGTCCTGGATGGCGCGCACGTATTCGGGGTCTTCGCGGGCGGGATTGGTGTCGTCCAGGCGCAGGTTGCAGACGCCGCCGAATTCGGCCGCCACGCCGAAGTCCAGGCAGATCGCCTTGGCGTGGCCGATGTGCAGGTAGCCGTTGGGTTCCGGCGGGAAGCGGGTCTTGATGGCCGCGTGCTTGCCGCTGGCAAGATCGTCGCGGACGATCTGGCGGATGAAGTCGGTGCGGACGGGGGCGTCGGCGGCGGTCGGGGCGAGAGTCGAGGACACGGCGTGGGTGCTTGCTGGATAGTCCGATAGTTTATCCGAGCCTGCCCGGATGGGCCGAAGCGGCGTAATCTGCGCAGCATGCGCGATGTCTATCAAGCCGAGAATCTGATCGATGCCCATCTGGTGAAGCAGGCACTGGAAGCCGAGGGCATTCCCGCGTTCGTGCGCGGGGAGGCGCTGACCGGCGGGATCGGCGAGCTGGGCGTGTTCGGGCTGGTGGGGGTGATGGTGCCCGATGCCGCCTGGCCGCAGGCGCGTGACATCGTGGTTGCGCTGCAGTTGGGCGAGCACCCGCTGCCGCTCGAAGACGAGGACGAGCTGCCCGGCGCGCAGCCCGCATGAGCGCCGCCCATCCGCAGCGCGCAGCCAGCCTGCAGCTGCTGGCCGGCGCGGCGATCATCGGCAGCAACGGGCTGATGGTACGGCTGGCGGCGATGCCGCCGACCGCGGTGGCGTTCTGGCGAATGCTGCTGGCGGGCGTGCTGCTGGCCGCGCTGGTCAGCGCGCGCCACGGCTGGCAGCCACTGCCGCGCAAGGCGTGGCGCTGGCTGCTGGTGCCGGTGGTCGCCTTCGCGATTGATTTGTGGATGTGGCACAAGAGCATCCTGCTGGTGGGGCCGGGACTGTCCACCCTGCTGGCCAATGCGCAGGTGTTTTTCATGGCGCTGGCGGGCGTGCTGCTGTTCGGCGAGCGGCTGCACGCGCGCTTCGTCGCCGGCGTGCTGCTGGCGTTCTTCGGCCTGTGGCTGCTGCTGGGTGCGGACTGGGCCACGCTGCCGCCGCAGTACCGCTGGGGCGTGTGGCTGGGGCTGGGCGCGGGCGTGTGCTACGCCGCCTACAACGTCGGCATCAAGCGTTCGCAGGCGGAGGCCGGCGTGGGCCGTGCGCGGGTGCCGGTGGAACAGGTGCTGTGCTACGCCGCGTTCGGCAGCGCGCTGTGCCTGGGGTTGATCGGCGGGGCCGAGGGCGAGGCGTTTGCACCGCCGTCCTGGCAGGCCTGGGGCATCCTGCTGGCGCTGGCGGCAGTGGGCCATTGCCTGAGCTGGATCCTGATTTCGCGCGCGATGGGCGTGCTGCCGGTGGCGCTGGCCGGCCTGCTGCTGTTGGCCCAACCCATCGTGGCCTATCTGCTGGACGTGCTGGTGCTGCATTTGCAGCCCACGCCAAGGCAATGGGCGGGGCTGGCGGTCAGTCTGGCCGGGATCTTCGTGGCCGGGATGAAGACCCGGCAGGATCACGCCGCGCAGGAAGCCTAGGTGTGCAAACCCGGGCCGCCCTTACGGCAGCCACTGGCACCAGTACTGCAGCTCGCTGCTCTTGCTGGGTTCGTAGACGTACTGGAAGCCGGTGAAACCCCAGTCGCCCGCGCGCGGGTCGAACGGCGGGCGGTAGCTGGCCTGATGGATCAGCACCGGCGTGCCGCTGCTGGTGCCGTAGGCATAGGCGCGCACGAATCTGCCTTGCTCCGGCAGATCGGCGTACACCAGCTTGAATTCGAAATAACGGCCGATCTTGCGGCTGGCCACGCCGTAGGGCTGCGCGGTGGGCTGCGCGTCGACGATCCATTCCTCGCCGCCGTAGATGACGTGGCAGCGTGCGGTGTCGGCGTGGGCGGCGCTGGCCATGCACAGCAGGGCCGCCACGGCGGCGAAATGGCGCAGGTTCATGGGGCCCCCGTGCATTGGCGAACGGCGGTATCACCGGCTTTGCCGCAGGGGCTGCTGGCGGTGGGCGAAGGATGCGGCACGCCGTCCTTGTCCAGCCGCGCCACGTAGGTGCGCCAGCTGCGCACGCCGTCTGCGCCGATGTCGGCCGAAAGCATCCAGCCGGTGGTGGTGGCTTCGGTTTCGAAACTGTTGAACAGGAAATTGCCGAGGCTGTAGATGATTGGTTTGCCCTTGTAGACGTCGGCCCCCTGGGTGACATGTGGGTGGCCGCCCACCACCATGTCGGCACCGGCGTCGATCAGGCGCCTGGCAAAATCGCGCAGCCGTGGGCTGGGCTGCGGCTCTTCCTCCCAACCCCAGTGCATGAACGGGATGACGATGTCGGCGTGGTGCACGCGGCGGGCGTCGATCACGTCCTGCAATACCTGCTCGTCCTCGCCGCTCCAGGCCACGCCGGGCGTGCCGGCGCTGGCCTCGAACGAACGCGGCTTGAATTCCACATAGCCCAGCAAGGCGATGCGCAGGCCGTTGCGTTCCAGGATCAGCGGCGCGTGTGCTTCGGCCAGGTCATGGCCGCCGCCGAAGTACGGCAGGTGCGCGGCACGCATCAGGCCTAATTGCTCGGCGAAGGCGGCCTTGCCGAAATCGCCGGAGTGGTTGTTGGCCAGTGACAGCGCATCGAAATGACGCTTGAGCACCGGCAACACCTGCGGGCTGGCGCGGAAGGTGAAGGGCTTGGCCAATGCCGTGCCGCCGTTGGCCACCACGCATTCCAGATTGCCGATGCGCAGGTCGTGGCGGTCCAGCAGCGGCTGGAACGGGGCCAGCGGGTCGGTTCCGGCGGCGATCAATTCGCCCGGGCGTTCGGCCACCATGACATCGCCGACGAAGGCGATGGTCACCTCGCGCGCCGGGGTGGCGGCGTGGGACAGGCAGGGGGCGAGCAGCAGTGGCAGCAGGAGTCGTTTCATTGGCTGATCATGCCGCAATTTCCCTGGCTAAAGCACGGTGACCGCGCAGGCATAGACCAGCTCGCAGGCACCATTGCCGCTGTCATCGCGACGCAGCGAGCTGACCCAGTGCCAGCCGTCGCGGGCGTCGATGCGCACCAGCCAGCCGTCGATGCGGATGCGGTCATCGGCATGGATGCGGCCCAGTGCCGCGGCCACCTCGGCATTGGCCGGCACCATGTGCATGTTGGCGCTGCTGCGCACGATTTCATCCACCGGGATCGGTGGCTGCTGCTGCCAGCGATAGTGGTACCAGCGGCCACTCTGGCGGATCTGCAACTGCGCCAGCACGGCGGCGTCGGTCATCCGGCCCCAGCCCAGGGCCAGGTCCATCGGTGAATAGGTGGCACCAGCATCGAACCGGTAGTTTTCGCGCCCCAGCACGCGTGCAGCCACGCTGAAGCCGGCCAACGGCGTGACGTTCGCGCCGGCGATCACGGGCAGGACCAGACCGTCGGGAACATCGGTTTGCAGCGGTGGCGCGCCCATCGTGGCGCTAGGCGGCAGCGGGCAGGCACGGGTCAGCGGGCCCGCCACGGGCGCGGGCAGCGTGTGGCGCGGGTGCGCCAGCCACCAGGCCAGCAGCAGGCAGGCAAGGCAGGCCAGCACGATGCCGCCGCGTCCGCGCATGGGTACTCCACGATCAGGGATGGGCCAATTGTGCCTGCGCACTGCCGGCCAGCACAGCGGCCACGGTGTCAAGGAAACCATCCAGTGCCGACGACTTGCGCCAGGCCAGTGCGATCTTGCGGCTGGGTGCGGGGTCGATGAAGGGCACCAGCGTCATGCCCGCCGGTTGCGCGATGGACGGATGCACTGACAATTGCGGCAGCAAGGTCACGCCCACGCCGGCGGCCACCATCTGCCGCAGGGTTTCCAGGCTGGTGGCGCGGAAGCCGGATTTTTCCTGTGCGCCGGCCAGCCGGCACACATCCAGTGCCTGATCGCGCAGGCAGTGGCCGTCCTCCAGCAGCAGCAGGGTTTCGTGGCCAAGGTCGTTGCCGGAAAGACGCGGCAACTTCGTCAGCGGGTGCCCGGTGGGGGCCGCCAGCAGGAAAGGTTCTTCAAACAGGAATTGCGCGTGCAATTGCTCGTCGTGGATCGGCAACGCCAGCAGCGCGGCATCCAGCTTGCCTTCGCGCAGGCGCTGCAGCAGCACATCGCTTTTTTCCTCCACCAGCAGCAATTCCAGTTGCGGGAATTGCTGGCGCAATGCCGGTACCGCATGCGGCAGGAAATACGGTGCCAACGTGGGGAACACGCCCAGCCGCAGGCTGCCGGCGGCGGGGTCACGGCTGCGGCGTGCGGTGTCCTTCATCGCCTCCGCATCGGCCACGATCCGGCGCGCCTGCTGCAACAGCGTCTGGCCCACCGCAGTCAACATCACTTTGCGCGGGGCGCGCTCGACCAGGGTCACGCCCAACTCTTCCTCCAGTTTCCTGATCTGGGTGGACAGCGTGGGTTGGCTGACGAAGCAGGCGTCGGCAGCCTTGCCGAAATGACGCAGATCGGCCAATGCCACGAAATATTTGAGGTCGCGAAGATTCATGCCGCCTTCGCTTCGGCCGGGGCCGAGTGGCGAATCAGGAAATCGAACGCCGACAACGCCGCGGTGGAGCCCGCGCCCATCGAAATCGCGATCTGCTTGAACACTTGCGTGGTGGCATCGCCGGCGGCAAACACGCCGGGCAGGCTGGTCTGGCCACGCGGGTCGATGACGATTTCGCCGCGCGGGGTCAATTCCAGCGTGCCTTTCAGCCATTCGGTATTGGGCATCAACCCGATCTGCACGAACACGCCGGCCAGTGCCACGCTGTGCGCCTGCCCACTGCTGCGGTCGGTGTAGTCCAGCGCGTGCAGCTTGCTGCCGTCACCCTGCATGGCGGTGGTCTGCGCGTTCACGTGCACGTCCACGTTGGGCAGGCTGTGCAGTTTGCGTTGCAACACGTC
>JAGWUF010000056.1 GCA_028868545.1 Lysobacteraceae bacterium
CGGCTGCGCTTCCGAACACCCGGCCACGGATGGCCGGGCCGGACGATCCGAACCATGGATGCAGCGCCACGGATGGCAGCCAGCAAGATCCCAGGAACGACATGACCAACGCCCCCTTCCCGCTCGAACCCACCGCCGCCGACGCCCAGGCTGCCATCGCCGATGAATTCGGCTTCTTTGGCGACTGGTCGGAGCGCTACCAGTACCTGATCGACCTTGGCCGCAAGCTGCCGGAATTCCCGGAGGCGTGGAAGACCGAGGAACACCGTCTGCAGGGCTGCCAGTCGCTGGTCTGGATCGTGGCCGAAGGCAACGCCGAGCGGCTCGATTTCCACTCGATCAGCGACTCGGCGATCGTTTCGGGGCTGGTGTATCTGGCGCTGCGGGTGTATTCCGGTCGCAGCGCCCGGGAAATCCTCGCCACCGAGCCGGACTACATCGCTTCCATCGGCCTGGCCAAGCACCTCTCGCCGACCCGCAGCAACGGCCTGGCCGCGCTGCTGGCCTTCATCCGCGAACGCGCCCGCGCCGCCCTGCCGGAATGAGTTCGGCGCCGGACTCGCCGCTGCGCAGCCGCGGCTTCCGCTGGCTGCTGCTGTACCGCATCTGCACCCTGCTGTCCTACCAGATCGTGGCGGTGACGGTGGGCTGGCATGTTTACGAGATCACCCACGACCCGCTGGCACTGGGTCTGGTGGGGCTGGCCGAAGTGATTCCCTACTTCTGCGTTGCCCCGTTTGCCGGCTATCTGGCAGATCATCTGCCACGCCGCAAGCTGGGAGCGGCGGCCTGCATCCTGCTTGCCGTCAACGCCGGGGTACTGGCGCTGTTCGCCTCCGGCGGGTTTGCCAGCAAGTCCACTTGGCCGATCTATCTGGCAGTGGCGGTGGGTGGCATCGGGCGTTCGGTGCTGGGCCCCGTGTACAACGCCCTGTTCGCACGCGTGCTGCAGCGCACGCAATTTGCCACCGGCGCCAGCATGGGCAGCGTCGTCTTCCAGGCCGGTCTGGTGCTGGGGCCGGCCCTGGGCGGTGTGCTGGTGGGTGCCTTCGGCATGCCGATTGCCTATGCGGTGGGTACCCTCATGGCGCTGCTGGCGGGCGCAGCCTTGCTGGCGTTGCCGGTCACCGAGCCGGCTCGGCAACTGCAAGCCGGCCCGATCTTCGCCAGCATTGCCGAAGGCGCGCGCTTCGTGGCCGGCAACCAGATCATGCTGGGGGCAATGGCGCTGGACATGTTTTCGGTGCTGTTGGGCGGCGCGGTGTCGATGCTGCCGGCCTTCATCAAGGACATCCTGCACCAGGGCCCGGAGGCGCTGGGCCTGTTGCGTGCGGCACCGGCCATCGGCTCGATCGTGGTTGCACTGTGGCTGACCCGCCATCCGCTGCAACGCCACGCCGGCCGCATCCTGCTGCTGGCGGTGGCCGCATTCGGCCTGTGCACGATTGCATTCGCGTTGTCGCGCAATCTGTGGTTGTCGGGGGCACTGCTGGTGTTCTACGGGGCGTGTGACGGGGTCTCGGTCGTGATGCGCACGACCATCATGCAACTGGTGACGCCCGATGACATGCGCGGGCGGGTGTCGTCGATCAACGGCATCTTCGTCAGCTCGTCGAACGAACTGGGTGCGTTCTACGATGGCGTGATGGCACGCCTGTTGGGGCTGGTGCCGGCGATCGTCGTGGGCGGCTGCGTGACGCTTGGCGTGGTGGCCACCACCGCGAAACTGGCACCCCGCCTGCGACGACTCGATCTACGCGAACTGCAGTAATGCGAAACCCCGCCGGGGCGGGGTTTCGTGGCATGCGAATGTGAAAACCGGGGTCAATCCCCCATCAGCTTCTGCGAATGCTCCCAACGCTCCTGGGCGTCGATGGTGCGTTCGGCCTGCGGGCGTGCTTCCAGACGATCCAGGCCAATTTCCTCGCCGGTATCCACGCAGTAACCGTATTCGCCACTGTCAACGCGCTTGAGCGTGCTGTCGATCTTGCCGATCAGCTTGCGGTAGCGGTCGCGCGTGCGCAATTCCAGCGCATTTTCGGTTTCACGACTGGCGCGCTCGGCTTCATCGCCGACATCGCGCACTTCATCCTTCAGGTTTTCGATGGTCTGCTTGGACTCTTCCACCAACTCGCCGCGCCGCGCCAGCAGCATCTGCCGGAAATATTCCAGCTGCAGCGGGCTCATGTATTCCTCATCTGCCGCCGGCCTGTAACCGACCGGCAGCAGCGGCCGTCCCGTGACTTCATCCACCTGATAGGCCACCACTTTCTTCTGCTTGCCCTTGGGTGCAACTTGCCTTTCGGACGTTTTCTTCACCGCAACCATCACCTTCCCTTTTCGTTTTTCAACCACGGGCTTCGAGGCCGCCAGTGGCACCACAACGTTGCTTGCTTCCTGCTTGCCCGACGAAACGGCGGGCTTGGCCGATTTTTGTGCAGCCGGCCTGGCCGCCCCGGCCTTGGCCGGGAGGGTGGACGCACCGGGCTTGACCACCGGCTTGGCAACGACCTTCGGGGCCGGCTTGGCGACCGGCTTGGCCACTGCCGCCGCTTTCTTCGGGGCGGGTTTGGCCGGGGCTGGTTTGATCGGCACCGGTTTTTTCGAGACGGCGACCTTTTTGACCGTCACGGCCTGCTTGGTGGCTGCGATTTTTTTCGCAGCCGGCACCGGCTTTCTCGCTACCGGCTTCTTGACCGCCGGCCTGGCGGCTGGCTTGGCAGCCGTCGGCTTTTTCGCAGGAACCGGCTTTTTCGCAGGAGCCACCTTCTTGACCGGTGCAGCCTTCTTCGCCGGCGCAGCTTTCTTGACCGGCACAGCTTTTTTCACCGCAGCAGCCTTCTTGACCGGCGGCTTGGCAACTGCCTTCTTGGCAGGGGCCGGCTTTTTCGCCGGGGCGACTTTCTTGGCCGGTTTTGCGGCCTGTTTCGCAGGTTTTTTCGCAGCCACGTCCGTCAGATTCCTCAGACTTCCCTTGAGAGGGGAAGGCGCGCTGTTATACCCTGCCCAGCGCAAGGCGGCAACCGCAGGCCGCGGAATTCGGCATCGAAGGCTCGACATCGTGATCGGTTCGTGATCGGAAAACTCCTCATTGCACTGCTGCAGGCCTACAAACGCTTCATCAGCCCGCTGCTAGGCCCCCGCTGCCGGTTCGTCCCCACCTGCTCGGAATACGCGATGGAGGCCATCGGCCGCTTCGGCGCGCTCAAGGGCAGCTGGCTGGCGGCACGACGGGTGGCACGCTGCCACCCCCTTCATCCCGGCGGGCACGACCCCGTGCCGCCACCCTAAGGACTCCCCATGCCCTCCACCCTGATCGTCAACGCCCGCCTGGTGAATGAAGGCCGCGAATTCGACGGCGACCTGCGTTTCACCGACGGCCGCATCGAAGCCATCGCCAGCGGCCTGACCGCGAAACCCGGCGAGACCGTCATCGACGCCAACGGCCGCCGGCTGCTGCCGGGCATGATCGACGACCAGGTGCATTTCCGCGAACCCGGCATGGAATACAAGGCCGACATGGCCACCGAATCGGCGGCGGCGGTCGCCGGCGGCCTGACCAGCTTCATGGACATGCCCAACACGAAGCCGCCGACCCTGGACAGCGCCGCGCTGGAAGACAAGTACCGCCGCGCCGCCGGCCGCGCCTGGGGCAACTACGGCTTCTACCACGGCGCTTCCAACGACAATCTGGAGGCGATCCGCGCGCTCGACCCCAAGGCCGCGCCGGGGATCAAGGTGTTCATGGGCGCCTCCACCGGCAACATGCTGGTGGACGACCCGGACACGCTGGACGCGATCTTCCGCGACACCCCGGTGCCGATCATCACCCACTGCGAAGATACTCCGATGATCGACGCGAATTTCGCCGAATTTCAGGCGAAATACGGCGACGACATCCCGGTGGCATGCCACCCCGACATCCGTTCGCGCGAGGCCTGCATCAAGTCCACCCGGCTGGCGATGGAACTGGCGCGCCGCCACGGCACCCGCCTGCACGTGCTGCACGTCAGCACCGCCGACGAGCTGGCGCTGTTCGAGAAAGGCCCGCTGATCCGTGCCGACGGCAGCCGCAAGCAGATCACCGCCGAAACCTGCGTGCACTTCCTGCATTTCGCCCGCCCCGACTACGCGCGGCTGGGCAACCTGATCAAGTGCAACCCGGCGATCAAGGACGTCTCCGACCGCGACGCCATCCTGCGCGCGCTGGCCGACGACGTGCTGGACGTGCTGGCCACCGACCACGCGCCGCACACGCTGGAAGAAAAGAACAAGTCCTACATCGACGCCCCCAGCGGCCTGCCGCTGGTGCAGTACGCGCTGAACCTGGCGCTGGAAAAGGTGCACGATGGCCTGCTGACCACCGCGCAGGTGGTGCAGAAGTTCGCCCACGCGCCGGCGCAGCTGTTCGATGTCGAACGCCGCGGCTTCCTGCGCGAAGGCTATGCCGCCGATCTGGTGCTGGTGGAGGACGCGCCGCTGACCGTCCGCCGCGAGGACGTGCTCAGCAAGTGCGGCTGGTCGCCGTTCGAGGGCATGACCTTCCGCTCGCGCATCGCCTCCACCTGGGTCAACGGCGTACTGGCGTGGGACGGCGACAAGCTGGTCGGCAGCCCGCAGGGACAGCGGCTGACGTTCGACCGCTGACTGGAATGGAACTGGCACCCTTCCCCTGCCAGGGAAGGTGCCGCGTCAGGCGTTCCTGCCGCTGACGCTGGCGACGGCGTCGTGCGGGTGCAGGCTCTCGAAGTGGGCCACGCGGGCGCTCCATGCGGCGATGCGGGGATCGGCCACAAGCACCGAGGACACCCGCCGTGCGGCGTCCTCGCAGAACATCAGGTTGGCGGCATTGGCCTGCGCGAACGCCTGCTCATCCTCACGCTTGACCGCCGTCTGCACCGGCGTGCCCAGCGCGGTTTCCAGCGCGTCCACCAGCGATGCCAGCGGCAGCTCGTCGAACGCCGGCCGCAGTTCCACGCGCACGTCGGCACGGCTGCGCTGTGCGTGCGGGGTGGCGGCCATGCCGCGCTCGCCGGCCAGCCAGTCGTGCACAGCGGCTACCGACAGCGGCTGCGCGTCGGCAAAATCCTCGGCAAAGCGCTGCGCGTTGGCCTGCCGCGACAGCGCGGCCGAGGCCGGGCAGGTGCTGGAATATTCGACCGAGAAGCCCAGCGCCAGCCGCAGATGGCCGTCGGCAAGCTCGGCCTCGACCTCCACCGGGTACCGCTTCCAGCCGGCGTTGTCGCTCAGCAGGGCGCGGCGCAACAGCAGGTGGTCGAAGCGCAGGCGCAGGCGCGCGCGTTCGGCCAGGCCCTTCTGCGAGGCGATGCAGGCGTCCAGCAACCGCCGCAGCGAGGGCGCACCCAGCGTTTCGTTGGCCAACCCCGCCTGCAATTGCAGGTACAGCCGCGACATGTGGATGCCGCGGGCGTCGGGGTCGCGCAGGTTGACGGCGACATCGACGCTGGCCGGCACCAGCAGCGGCGCACCGCCCTCGCCGGCCAAGCGGATCGGCAGGGCTATGCCGTCCATCCCCACCCAGTCCAGCGGGCGCGCCAGCGCCACCGCGTCGAAGGCGACATCGGGCAGGGGGGCGGGGGAAACGGTCTTGTGCATCGCGGCATTGTACCGGGCCGGGCGTGAGCGCCCGCGCAACGCTGTGGTTCAACTGCGGGCGGCGCGCCAACTGGCCAGCAGCACGCGCCAACGCGCCCCCGCGCCTTCGCGCCCTGCGGCACGCCGCTGCAAGCGCATGCGCAGCAAGCTGGCATGCAGGCGCTCGGGACGGGACGCATCGACCAGTGGCGGCAACGCCAGCAAGCCGCTGGCGCTCAAGGCACCCTGCACGCCACTGGGGGGCAGGCGCAACGCGCGTTCAGCCAGCAGGGTCACGGCCACGTCCTGCGGCTCGGCGGGAACGCCGCCGAACAGCGCCGCCGCCAGCTCGGCCAACCCCTGTGCCGCAGACTCCAGGCCGCGCACCGCGCTGCCCAGATCGCCCTGCACGCTGCGGCTTGTGGCCAACTGCGGCAATGCATCCGCCAGCGCCGCCCAGGCGACCGGTTGTTTGTGCAGCAACTGGCCCAGTGGATGCCGGTAGGCACCGCGCGCCCAGCCGCGCAACTCTTCCTGCCACCACGCCAGCTTGGCCATGCCCGGCGTGGGGTCTTCGCCGGCCCAGGCGGCGTCGGCCCATTCCCCGCGCAATGCCAGCCAGCCACGCGCCAGCTCGCGCTGCGCGGCCGGAATGAACGCCTCGGCCACCGTCCACTCCGGCCAGTGGGCCTGCCATTTGTCGAGCACGTCCCGGTACGGTGCGCGCGCGCTCATCGCAATGCGTCCCAAAACGCCGGCCGACACAGCTCGGACACCGATCCCGCCAGCACATCCGCACCCCACTCCCGCGGGTCGTCGCCGTCCGGCCGATAGCCCCACAGGGCGGCGATCGCGCGCATCCCGGCAGCGCGGGCGGATTCGATGTCGCGCCGGTCATCCCCCACGTACGCGCAATCGGCAATCGCCGTGTCCAGCACCTGCGCGGCGTGCAGCAGCGGCAGCGGATGCGGCTTGCGTTCGGGAAGGGTGTCGCCGCCGATCAGGAGCGCGCAGCGCGCTTCCCAGCCCAGCCCCGGCAGCACCTGCCGCGCCAGGTATTCCGGCTTGTTGGTGACGATGCCCCAGCGGCTGCCAGCGGCTTCGATGGCCTCCAGCAGCTCGGCCACGCCCTCGAACAACACGCCGTGCTGGCCCAGCACCTGTTCGTAGGTATCGAGGAACTCGCGCACCATCGCGCCCGGCACCTCGCCGCCCAGCTCCGGGAACGCCACCGCACTCATCGCCCGCGAGCCCTTGGATACGTGCGGGCGCAACGCCTCCAGCGCCATCGGCCCCTGCCCGCGCGCCGCGCGCATGCGGTTGACCGTGGCCAGCATGTCCGGCGCGCTGTCGAGCAGGGTGCCGTCGAGATCGAACAGCACCAGCTTCGGAAACACCGCGCTCATTCCGGCTTGCGCGCGCAGGCGAGGTAGTTGACATCGGTGCGCCGCACCACCCGCGCGGCATTGCGCCACGGCTCGTACAGCAGGCCGCTGACGTCCTCCAGTTCCAGCCCGGCCTCGCGCAGCAGCCGCGCCAGTTCGGAGGGCTTGATGAAGTCGCGGTACTGGTGGGTGCCCTTGGGCAACAGGCGGGCGATGTATTCCGCGCCGACGATGGCCAGCGCGAACGCCGCCGGGGTGCGGTTGAGGGTGGACAGGAACAGGCGTCCGCCCGGCTTCAGCAGGCTCGCGCAGGCGCGCACGATGGACGCCGGATCGGGCACGTGCTCCAGCATCTCCATGCAGGTGACGACATCGAACGAGGCCGGTGCTTTCTCGGCCAGCGCTTCCACCGCCAGTTGCCTATACTCGACCTTGATTCCGGATTCGAGGCCGTGCAGGCGCGCGACCTTGAGCAGGTTCGGCGCCAGATCGATGGCGGTGACGCGGGCACCGGCCTTGGCCAACGCCTCGCTGAGCAGGCCGCCGCCGCAGCCCACGTCCAGCACGCTGACGTCACGCAGCGAAACGCGATCGGACACATAACCCAGCCGCGCCGGGTTCAGCGCGTGCAGCGCCTTCTGCGGGCCGTCGGGATCCCACCAGCGCTGGGCGAGTTCGTCGAACTTGTCCAGTTCGGACTGGGAATAATTGCCTGCTGCCACGTTCATGCGCGCACCTTCGCGATCCGTTCCCGCCACTGCCGCGCGTTGGCGACGATGGCATCGATGTCCATGTCCACCAGCACGCGCTGGCGCAGCTTGGCCACGCCGTCGATCCAGACGTCGCTGACCTGCTGCCGACCGCTGGCGTAGACCAGCTGCGAGACCACGTGGTGCAGCGGCTGGGTTTCGAGCTGTGACAGGTCCACGCAGACCAGATCGGCGCGCTTGCCGATTTCAATGCTGCCGATGCGGTCGTCGAAGCCCAGCGCCTTCGCGCCGCCCAGCGTGGCCGCGTGCAGCGCCTCGAACGCGGAAAAGCCGGTGGCGTCGTTGGCCACCGCCTTGCCCAGCAGCGCAGCGGTGCGGGTTTCGCCGAACATGTCGAGGTCGTTGTTGCTGGCGCAGCCGTCGGTGCCGATGGCGAGGTTCACGCCCGCCTTCAGCAGCGCGCAGGCCGGGCAGAAGCCCGAAGCCAGCTTGAGGTTGGATTCCGGGCAATGCACCACGCTGACGCCGCGCTCGGCGCACAGCTGGATCTCGGCCTCGGTGAGCTGGGTCATGTGCACCGCGATCAGGCGGTCGTTGACCAGGCCCAGCCGGTCCAGCCGCGCCAGCGGGCGCTGGCCGTGCAGCTTGATCGAGTCGGCCACTTCCTGCGCGGTCTCGTGGGTGTGCAGGTGCACCGGCACGTCGAGCTGGTCGGACAGCATCCGCACGCGCTCGAAGTTGGCGTCGTTGACCGTGTACGGCGCATGCGGCGCGAACGCGGTGCGCACCAGCGCATCGTCGCGCCAGTTGTCGTGCAGCTCGCAGGCGCGGTCGAAGTACTCGTCGTCCGATTTCGCCCAGGCGCTGGGGAAGTCGATGATCACCGCGCCGACCCGCGCGCGGAAACCGTGCTTCTTGTAGACGCCGGCCTGCACGTCGGGGAAGAAATAGTTCTCGTTGGCGCAGGTGGTGCCGCCGCGCAGCATCTCGGCGATCGACAGCGCCATGCCGTCGGCCACGAACTCCGGCCCGATCACCGCCGCTTCCACCGGCCAGATGTGCTCGCGCAGCCAGGTCATCAGCGGCAGGTCGTCGGCGATCCCGCGCAGCAGCGTCATCGGGTTGTGGGTGTGGGCGTTGACCAGGCCGGGGATCAGCGCGGCGTCCGGGCGCGACACGGTTTCCTTCACCGCGAAGCGCGCCCGCGCTTCGGCAATCGGCAGCACGGCGACGATGGCGCCGGCAGAAACGGCAACGGCGTGATCCGGGAGGACCACGCCGTGCGGCACCACCGGGACCACCCAGCCGGCTTCGATCAGCAGATCGCAGGGCTGCGGGGCGGCATCGGTCATGGCTTATTTCACCCGGCTGACGTATTCGCCGCTGCGGGTGTCGACCTTGATGATTTCGTCCTGGGCGACGAACAGCGGCACGCGCACCACCGCGCCGGTTTCCAGCGTGGCCGGCTTGCCGCCGGTGCCGGCGGTGTCGCCCTTCACGCCCGGATCGGTCTCGACGATCTTCAGCTCGACGAAGTTCGGCGGGGTCACCTGGATCGGGTTGCCGTTGAACAGGGTGACCACGCAGTCTTCCTCGCCCTTGATCCACTTGGCGGCATCGCCGACGCCGGCCTTGTCGGCCTGCACCTGCTCGAAGGTTTCCTGGTTCATGAAGTGCCAGTACTCGCCATCGGTGTACAGGTACTGCATGTCGGTATCCACCACGTCGGCGGCTTCCACCGAGTCGGTGGACTTCATGGTGATTTCCTGCACCCGGCCGGTGCGGATCTGGCGATAGCGCACGCGGGTGAAGGCCTGGCCCTTGCCCGGCTTCACGTAATCGGTTTCGAAAATGACCGCGGGCTCGTTGTTGACCAGGATTTTCTGGCCGGATTTGACGTCGTTCATGCCCAGACTGGCCATGGGTGCTCCTTGGGGCCACCCGGTCGGGCAGCTAAACTAGTGGATTCCGAAGATTCCGGCGTCGCCGGAACGGTTTTCTTGCAGCCCGACATGATACCCGCAGCCCCTACCCCATTGCAGCAGGACGAACCACGGCGCTGGCAGGCGCTGTGGCGCGACGCCGTGCGCGACCCCCGCCAGCTGCTGGCGATGCTGGGCCTGGACACCCTCGCCGATGGTCTGTCCGAGGCCGCAGTCGACCAGTTTCCGCTGCGCGTCCCGCGCGGCTTCGTCGCCCGCATGCGCCACGACGACCCACTTGATCCGCTGCTGCGACAGGTGCTGCCGGTGCTGGACGAAGAGCGCATCGTGCCCGGCTTCGCCCTCGACGCGGTCGGCGACACCGCCGCCCGCAGCGGCCACGGCGTGATCCGGAAATACAACGGCCGCGCCCTGCTGATCGCCACCGGCAGCTGCGCGGTGAACTGCCGCTACTGCTTCCGCCGCCACTATCCCTATGCCGAGGACACCGCCGCGGTCGGCGGCTGGCGCGAGGCAGTGGCGGGGATCGCGGCCGACCCCTCGGTGCACGAGGTGATCCTGTCCGGCGGCGACCCGCTGTCGCTGGCCGACCACAAATTGGCCGAGCTGACCGACGCGCTGCGCGGCATTCCCCACATCCGCCGCCTGCGCATCCACAGCCGCCTGCCGATCGTGCTGCCGGAGCGGGTGGACGCCGGCCTGCTGGCATGGCTGCGCAGCCTGCCGTGGCCGCTGGCGGTGGTGGTGCATGCCAACCACGCCAACGAGTTCGATGCCTCGGTCGATGCGGCGCTGGCGGCGCTGCGCGATGCCGGGGCAACGCTGCTCAACCAGGCGGTGCTGCTGCGCGGGGTCAACGACTCCGTGGAGGCACTGGCCGATTTGTGCGAGCGCGGTCACGCGGCCGGCGTGCTGCCCTACTACCTGCACCAGCTCGACCGGGTGGCGGGCGCCGCCCACTTCGAAATCGACGACGGCACCGCACTGGCCCTGCACGCGGCCCTGTCCGCCCGCCTGCCCGGCTACCTGGTCCCCAGGCTGGTGCGGGAAATTCCCGGCCAACCCGGCAAGACCCTGCTTGCCCTCGCGCAAGGCGGCATGCCGGTGACCGGATGATGTTAGCCTTGCGTCAATCCCTGCCACGATTCCCCCGCGTATGGCTACTGGAAAGGACACCGCACTGCGATTGATGCTCGTTGCCGATCTGGTCAACGAGGCCGAAGCCATGGTCAGCCGGCTGCGCAATGCCGGCACGGCCGTCCGCCCCCTCCGTCCGGAGTCACTGGACGAACTGGTGACCACCCTGGCCCAGCAGCCGGTGGACATGGTGCTGGCCGATTACCACGCCGTGGTCATCCCGTTCGAACAGGTGGCCAAGGCGGTGATGGGTTGCGGCAAGGATGTCCCCTTGCTGGCCGTGCTGGACGGCATCACCGACGACATCCTGGAAAACGTGCAGGCCCTTGGCGCGCAAGCCGTGGCCCTGCACAGCCGCACACCGCAATTCCTGAAGAATGTGCTGACCGAGTGGAACGACCTGGAGGCACGCCGCTCGCAACGCCGGCTGGAAGCGCAGATGCGTGAAACCCAGCGTCGTTGCGACATGCTGATCGATTCCTCGCGCGAGCCGATTGCCTACATCCATGAAGGCATGCACATCCGCGCCAACCAGGCCTATCTGGAAATGTTCGGCTACGAATCCTTCGACGACATCGAAGGCATGTCGCTGCTGGATCTGGTGGCAACTCCCGACGTCGAAGCATTCAAGGCCCTGCTCAGGCGTTTGTCCAAGGGAGAAGACCCGCCACCGCGCTATGAATTGACCGCGCACGACATCAATGGCGACGAGTTCCCGGCAGTCATGGAGTTCGTGGCCGCCGAGTATCAGGGCGAGCACTGCCAGCAGATCATCTTCCGCCATCAAGCCACCGAGGCCGACCCGGAGCTGGTGCAGGAACTGGAAGAGCTGCGCAAACGCGACCAGACCACCGGCCTGCTCAATCGCCCCACCTTCCTGCGCCAGCTGGAAGACGCCGTGGTCGATGCCGGCCAGCATCAGACCCAATACGGCCTGTTGCTGCTGGAACCGGACAACTACCAGCGCATCCTGCACGAAATCGGCCTGAACGGCGCCGACGCCTTGCTGGCGGCAATCGCCGGATGCATGCGCGCCGCGCTGGCGCCCGAGCTTGCCATGGGCGCCCAGATCGCCCGCTTCAGCGAAAACAGCTTCGCAGTGCTGGCACGCGGGGATTACAAGATCACCACCGCATTGGCGGAACGCCTGCGTGACGCCTTCGCCGCCAATGTGTTCGAAGTCGGCGGCAAGTCCGGCTCGATCACTGCCAGCATCGGCGGGGTCCAGATCGGCGAAAAGATCGCCAGCGTCTCGCAGGTGCTGGCCAAGGCCAGCCAGGGCATCCAGGCGTCGTCCACCGTGGGCGGCAACCGTTTCGAGATTTTCGACCCGGGTGCCGTCGACCGTGCCGAGGAAGAACGGATCCAGGCCTGGGTACTGCGCATCAAGGACGCCCTGCTGAACGACCACTTCAACTTGATCTACCAGCCGATCATCTCGCTGCTGGGCAGCCCCAGCCCGATGTACGAAACCTACCTGCGGCTGGAGGGCAGCTCCGGCGAATCCATTACGCCCAACCACTTCCTGCAGATCGCGGAAGAGCATGGCCTGCTGGGCCAGATCGACCGTTGGGTCGTGCACAACGCCATCAAGTCGATCGGTGCCCGCGCCCGTGCCGGCAAACCGGTCACCCTGCTGGTCAAGATCACCCAGCCCTCGCTGCTGGACGATGCGTTCCCCGTTTTCATCGCCGAACAGCTGGCCGAACACGCGGCCAACGGCGCTTCGTTGCTGCTGCAAGTGCCCGAATCCAAGGTCTTCATCAACCTGCGTGCGGCACAGGTGTTCGCTGCGGCAGTCGACAAGCTGGGCTGCAAGCTGGTGCTGGAGCAGTTCGGCGCGGGCCTGGACTCGTTCCAGCTGCTGTCCCATTTCGTCCCGAGCTTCGTCAAGATCGACCGCAGCTTCATGGACGATTTGCCGAAGAGTGCCGCCAATCAGCAACGCGTCCGCGAAATCGCGATCAAGGCGCGCGAACACCAGATCCAGAGCATCGCCGAATTCGTGCAGGATGCGGCCAGCATGTCGATCCTGTTCGCCAGCGGCGTCGATTACGCCGAAGGCGATTTCCTGGCGGTCGCCACCACCGACATGCACTACGACTTCGAGAGTTGAGCAGGCGACTCAGGCCGCTGCGCGCAACGCCGCGATGCGTTCTTCCAGCGGCGGGTGGCTGCTGAGCAGGCCGCGCATGCCGCCGCTGATGCCGAACGCGGCCACCTGCTTGGGCAGGGTGCTTTCGCCGTGCATCTGCGCCAGCCGCTCCAGCGCGGCGATCATTTTCTGGCGGCCCGCCAAATTGGCACCACCGGCATCGGCACGGTATTCACGATGGCGCGAGAACCACATCGCGATCATCGAGGCGAACAGGCCGAACACCATTTCCAGCACGAACACGATGATGTAGTAGCCGAACCCCGGGCCGCGGTCGCGGTCGCCGCTGATGGCGCCATCCACCACCCGCCCCACCACCCGCGCCAGCACGATCACGAAGGTATTGAGCACGCCCTGCAGCAACGCCATGGTCACCATGTCGCCGTTGGCCACGTGGCTGACTTCATGCCCCAGCACCGCTTCGGCTTCGTCGCGACTCATCGCCCGCAACAGGCCGGTGGACACCGCCACCAGCGCGTTGTTTCGGTTGGCGCCGGTGGCGAAGGCGTTGATCTCCGGCGCCTCGTAGATGGCCACTTCCGGCATGCCGATGCCGGCTGCCTGCGCCTGCCGCTGCACCGTGGCCAGCAACCAGCGTTCGCCTTCGTTGCGCGGCTGTTCGATCACCTGCGCGCCGGTGGTGCGTTTTGCAATCCACTTCGACAGCAGCAGGGAAATGATCGAACCGCCGAAGCCGAACAAGGCCGCCATCACCAGCAGACCACTGGTTTGCTGCGGGTTCACCCCGAGCACGGACAGCACGATGCTGACCAGTGCCAGCACGGCGAGGTTGGTGGCCAGGAACAGGAACATGCGCTTGAACATGGAAAATCGCACCTTGGACACGGGATGTGCCGTCCTTGCGAAGGTGTGGCCTGTCCGTGTGCAATTCAATCCGGCATCCTGAACGCATGTTTAGCCCAAGCTACCGTGGCCGCTTCGCGCCTTCACCCAGCGGCCCGCTGCATGCCGGTTCCCTGCTGGCCGCACTGGGCAGCTGGTTGCTGGCGAAACAGGCCGGCGGGGCCTGGCGGGTACGGATCGAGGATCTCGACCCCCCGCGGGAAATGGCCGGCGCTGCGCAGGCGCAGCTGGCCACGCTGGCGGCTTTCGGCCTGCATCCGGATGGTGAGGTGGTTTTCCAGAGCCAACGTCATGCCCTGTATCAGCAGGCGCTGGACACGCTGCTGGCGCAGGGGCTGGCGTTCGAATGCCACTGCAGCCGCAGCGACCTGGCCGCGGCCGGCGGCATCCATCGCCGCTGCGTCGCCGGCCGCTCCCGCCCCGACCCGGCCATCCGCCTGCGCGTGGCGGACGGTTGCAGCATTGCCTTCGACGACGCCGTGCACGGCCACATCGTCCAGCGCGTGGATCTGGAGGTGGGCGACTTCGTCCTGCGCCGCAGCGATGGTTTGTGGGCCTACCAATTGGCGGTGGTGGTGGACGATGCCCGGCAAAGGATTACCGAGGTGGTGCGCGGCGCCGACCTGCTCGACTCCACGCCGCGCCAGATCCTGCTGCAACAGGTGCTGGGTCTGCCCACGCCGGCCTATGCCCACTTGCCGCTGCTGCTGGATGGCAGAGGTCGGAAGCTCTCCAAGTCCAGCGCCGCCTTGCCGGTGAACCAGCAGCAGCCGCTGCGCACCTTGACCGCCTTGTGGGCCTGTCTGGGACAGGCGCCATTGCCGGCGAACGCCTTGCTTGCGCTACCGGATTGGCAGGATGCCGCCCTCGCGAATTTTCGCCGGCAGGACGTCCCCACCCGGGCCATTGCACTGCCCGCCGCGCTGCACAACGCAATTTCAACACGGTGTGCCTAGAATCGAGCCCGACCCTCTTCCCACACAAGGAGCACCACCATGACGTCCCGAGTTGCACTGGTTACCGGTGGCACCGGCGGCATCGGCACCGCCATCGTCAAGCGTCTGGCCGACATGGGCCACAAGGTCGCCACCAACTACCGCAATGAGGAAAAAGCGCGGGCATGGCAGGACCGGATGAAGGCCGCAGGCTACGAGGTGGTCCTGGCCCGGGGCGACGTCACCTCGCCGCAGGACGCCGAGGCGATGGTGCGTGAAGTCGAAGCCCGGCTCGGGCCGGTCGAGATCCTGGTCAACAACGCCGGCATCACCCGCGACGGCACCTTCCACCGGATGAAGGCCGACCAGTGGACGGACGTGATCAACACCAACCTCAACTCCTGCTTCAACGTCACCCGCCCGGTGATCGAAGGCATGCGCAACCGCAAGTGGGGCCGCATCATCCAGATCAGCTCGATCAACGGTCAGAAGGGGCAATACGGACAGGCCAACTACGCCGCGTCCAAGGCCGGCATGCACGGTTTCACCATCTCGCTGGCCCAGGAAAACGCCAAGTTCGGCATCACCGTGAACACCGTTTCGCCGGGCTACGTTGCCACCGAGATGGTGATGGCCGTGCCCGAGGACGTGCGCAACAAGATCGCCGCGCAAATCCCGATCGGGCGGCTGGGCGAACCGGACGAGATCGCCTATGCCGTCGCCTTCTTCGTCAACGACGAAGCGCGCTGGATCACCGGTGCCAACCTTGCGATCAACGGCGGGCAATATATGGGCTGGTAGAAGCAAGGCGCGCCCATGCGATGCATTGAAGCGCATCGCGTGCGCCTTGTTTCTGGTGAGCCACGGATGGCGAACGGCAACGCACCATGGATGGTTTCTTGCGCGCCGAACGGCAACCCACCAAGGACGGTTTCTTGGATGCCGAACGGCAATTTGTTA
>JAGWUF010000057.1 GCA_028868545.1 Lysobacteraceae bacterium
AGCCTTGCTTCTCGATGTCGTCGCGGGTGATGAAGGTGACCGGCTGGCTGGTTTCCACATCCACCTGGCGGATGCGCGAGCCGGTCACCACCAGGGTGTCCAGGGTCTTGGCTTTGCTGTCCTTGTCGGCGGTGGCGGGCGCAGTTTGCGCATTCGCCATGCCGATCCCGCTGCCAACCAGCAGCGCAAACACGACTGCATCGCGCAGCCGATGGGTCTTGTATTGCATGTCTTCGGGCTCCCCAATGGATGAATTGACATCGCGTTCGCGTGACGAACGGGGGAGAAGCTAGCACAGGTTACGAAACCGTCATGAAGTATTGATCATGATTTAACGGAATCTGTGATAACCGGCCCGAAGCGGGTGCCCAGCGACCGTTCCGCCCGCTGCAGGTAGTCCACCAGATACCAGCGACCCTCGATGCGGATGGCCGGCACCACGGTGTCCACGGGCTGGCCGGCGAGGCGGTACTGCAGGCGCAGCCGGGCGTGGTCGCCGGTTTGCTGCAGCAAGCTGACCTGCAGGCTGCGCAGGGCGTCGTCGATCTCCAGGCCGTATTGCTGGTGCAGTTGCGCCAGCAAGGTGGCGAGGAAAGGCGACAACCGGTTCAGGCTCTGGGTCATGCCCAGCTGGGCGAAGGCGGCGTTGCCGGCCTTGCCGTCGATGCCGCTGCGCACGGCGGCGGCAGACACGATGGCGAAGAAGCGCTGTGCGCGCTTGGGGTCGGCCAGCGGTGCGCGCAGTGCCCAGGCCCCCACCGCGGCGATGGCCTGCCGGGTGTGGTCGCGTTCGGCAGGGCTGTAATCGGGATCGGTCTGCACGTATTCGTTGCCGAACACCATCAGGGTGCGGATCGCCTGATCGATGTCGGCATCAGCCCCGGCAAACTGGCTGCGGAAGCTGGCCATCAGCGCCTTGTCGGCTTGCGGGGCCTGCAGGGCGGCCAGCATCCGCGGAATGCGTGCATCCAGCGGCAGCTCGTCCAGTGGCCAGCGGCTGTGGCCTTGCCGCCAGGCGTCTTCCAGCTGCGCATGCAGGGCCGGCGGCACCGCCAGCCGCGCAAAGCCGGCACCATCGCGCGCCAGCAGGCGGTCGCGCAGCACGTACACCGCATCCACCGGACGAACGGCGGCGGTGCCGGCGTCGGTGCTGGTCGTGCCGGCTCGTTGCGGCGCTGTGCCGGGCTGGCAGGCGGACAGGCCCAGCAGCGCAGCGGCCAGACCCAGCGGCAGCAGCAACGGGCGAACGCGGGCAAGGGTGAGACCGGGCGACATGCACGGAGTGTCGATGGCGGGGCGTTGGCGCGCAAGCCGGCGCAAAGAAAAAGGAGGCCAGGGCCTCCTCAAGATCCGGCATTGCCGGTGAACAACGGTTGTGGCATGGATCCGGCGTGCACCGGACACAGCTAGCCTAACGGTGTTTTCATCTTAATGCAATAGATGAAAATACTTACCATAACCTGTTGATTTACCTTGCAATATCCAGTGCATCCAGTTTGGATTTTCGACGCGTCTCCGACGGTTGGCTCCAGGCATTGTTGAACAGCGCGGGTTCCCAGCTGCCATAGCTGGGATTGGGCAGCATGAACCAGCGCTCGCCGAACCAGGTGCGGTACTGGTTGGCCAGGTCGGCGCGGGCCTGTGGCGTATTGGCAAGGATCTGCGCGAAATCGCCAAGCTGGTCGCCGAATTGCATCACCACCCGGTATTGCTGGCCGGCAAGTCGGCGCCGGCAGTCCTTTTCGCTGCCGTTCTGCTCGCAGTCGGGCACGAAAGTGCCCAAGCCCAGGAACACGCTGTCGTCTTTCACCGGCATGCCAACCGCGCGCAGGTTGGCGATGGTGGCGTCCTTCAGGTGGGTGGCGCGGTTGGAGATGTAGAGGATGGTCACGCCCCGCGCGTTGGCGGCCTTGGCGAACTCGACCACACCCGGCACTGCCTTGGCCTTTTCTTCGGCCACCCACTGATCCCAGGTGACCTCGTTGTAGTCCTGGCCGTCACGAATCAGGCGTGCCTGATAGGGCGAGTTGTCCAGCACGGTCTCGTCGACGTCCATCACCACCGCCGGCGGCAGGCCGGTGGCGGCGTTGCCGCGCTCGTCTGGCACCAGCGCATCCCACTGGCGATCCTTCAGGGCCGGATCCAGCCGGCTGATGGCGGCGTGGTAGACGGTCTGCGTCACTGCGGCGTATTCGGCCGTGCGCTGCATCCAGACGACGGCGTTGAGGTTGTCGTGCGGCGCGGCGCCCACGTCGGCAACCGTGGCGACCGGGAGAGCTGGAGCCGGCGCGCGCTCGGTGGGTGCCGTGGTTCGGCAGGCGGACAGGGCCAGGGTGACAGCAAACAGCGAGGCGGCCAGGGTGCGGTGCAGGGACATGGAGACGCTCTTCGGGAACGATGCGGCGAGTGTACCCGCGGTAGATGACGGTTTCCGACGCACGGCTCAATCCGCCAGCAGTGCCTGGATGTCGGCGAAACTGGCGCGGCGGCGCTCGGCTTTCTGCGCGGCATCCAGTTCCGGGTCGGCGCCGTCGCGCTGCAGTTCCGCTGCCGGCAGTTCGTCGAGGAAGCGGCTGGGTTGCAGCCGCAGCTTGTCGCCCCAGCGCTGGGCTTCCTTGGCATGTGACAGCCACAGCCGTTCCTTGGCGCGGGTGATGCCGACGTAGAACAGCCGGCGTTCCTCGTCGATGCGCCCTTCCTCGATGCTGGCTTCGTGCGGCAGGTTGCCGTCTTCGACCCCGACGATGAACACGAAGCGGAACTCCAGCCCTTTCGATGCGTGCATCGACATCAGCCGCACCCGGTTGCCGGCATCGCCCTTGTCGGCGTGCGAGAGCAGCGCCAGCGCGGCGGCCAGCTCGCCCGGGCCGGACGTCTTCGGGCCGTCGAACCAGTCGGCCAGTTCGTCGAGGTTGCGCCGGCGCGCCTGGAACTGCGCCTCGTCCTTGCAGGTCGCGCGCAGTGCGGCCAGCAGGCCGGATTTCTCGTTGAGTTTGCGCACCAGTTCCGCCGGTGGCAGCGTGCGGGCGTCGGCGCGCAGGCCCTGCACGATGCTGGCAAATCCTTGCAGCGCATTGGCAGCGCGTGCGGGCAGCTGCTGCGCCACCGCCATCGACTCGGCGGCGCGGGCCAGCGGCAGGTGCTTGTGGTTGGCCAGCTCGCCCAGCTTCGCCAGCGTGCCGGCACCGACGCCGCGATTGGGCGACTGCACCGCGCGCAGGAAGGCGGCGTCGTCGTCGGGGTTGGCCAGCAGCCGCAGCCAGGCCAGCGCGTCCTTCACTTCGCCACGATCGAGGAAGGCGGTGCCGCCGCTCAGGTGGTAGGGAATGCGCAGCAGCTGCAGCGCCTTTTCCAGCGCGCGGCTCTGGTGGTTGCCGCGGAACAGGATGCAGACCTCGTGCCACGGCAGGCTGCCGTCGGGTGCCGCGTGTTGCTTGGCGATGAACTGGATTTCGGCCGCCACCTTGTCGGCCTCATGGGCGGCATCGCGGCATTCCCAGACGCGGATGCGTTCGCCGTCGGCAGCCTCGCTCCACAGGGTCTTGGGGTGTTCGTGCGGGTTGTGGGCGATCAGCGCGTTGGCGGTGCGCAGGACGCGGTTGGAACAGCGGTAGTTCTGTTCCAGCTTGACGATGTTCAGCGCCGGGTAGTCCGTGCCTAGCGCCAGCAGGTTGTCCGGGTTGGCACCGCGCCAGGCGTAGATGCTCTGGTCGTCGTCGCCCACGCAGGTGAACTGCCCGGCCTCACCCGCAATGGCTTTCAGCAGCCGGTACTGGGCGTCGTTGGTGTCCTGGCACTCGTCCACCAGCAGATAGCCGATGCGCTCGCGCCAGCCCATGCGCGCGTCCTCGTCGTTCTCCAGCAATTGCACCGGCAGCCGGATCAGGTCGTCGAAATCCACCGCGTTGAACGCGGAAAGCCGCTGCTGGTAGCGCGCGTACAGCGCCGCCGCCTCGCGTTCGCGGCTGCTGCGCGCCGCTTCCGCCGCCTGCTCCGGCGACAGCCCGGCGTTCTTGGCGCGGCTGATCAGCTGCTTCATCGCCTCGATCGCGTCCGGCTTGCTGCCCGGCGGCAGCAGGTCCTTGACCTGCGATGCGGAATCGTCGGCATCGAAGATCGAGAAGCCGCGCCGCAGGCCCAGTTTGGCGTGGTCGATCTGCAGGATCTTCAGCCCGAGCGCGTGGAAGGTGGAAACGGTCAGCTCCTGCGCGGCATCGCCCTTGATGCGCCTGCCGACGCGCTCGCGCATCTCGCGCGCGGACTTGTTGGTGAAGGTGATGGCGGCGATGCGCCGCGCCGGGTAGCGCCCGCTCTGCACCAGGTGCGCGATCTTCTCGATGATGACGCGGGTCTTGCCGCTGCCGGCGCCGGCCAGCACCAGCAGCGGGCCCTCGACGTGGAGGACGGCGGCGCGCTGCGGTGGGTTGAGGCCGTGGAGGGACGGATGTTGCATCCGGCCATTGTGGGTTCGGGGGCAGGTGATCGCCAGCCTTGTGCCCCGCTAGAATCCGTGCATGGCCAAGCTGTATTTCTATTTTTCGGCGATGAACGCCGGCAAGACCACCACCTTGTTGCAGTCCGCGTACAACTACCGCGAACGCGGCATGCGGGTGGCCATCCTCACCCCGCACCTGGACGACCGTGCCGGCAGCGGCACCGTGGCGTCACGGATCGGGCTGCAGGCCGAGGGCATCGCTTTCGAACGCAGCGACGACCTGCAGGCGCTGGTGCAGGCCGACATCGCCGCCAGCGGTCCCCTGCACTGCGTGCTGGTGGATGAAGCGCAGTTCCTGAGCAAGCCGCAGGTGTGGCAATTGTCGGAAGTGGTCGATGCGCTGCGTATCCCGGTGCTGTGCTACGGCCTGCGCACCGACTTCCGCGGCGAACTGTTCGAGGGCAGCCAGTACCTGCTGGCGTGGGCCGACGAGCTGGCCGAGATCAAGACGATCTGCCACAGCGGCAAGAAGGCGACCATGAACATGCGGGTAGACGCGGCCGGCCGCGCGGTACTGGATGGTCCGCAGGTGGAGATCGGCGGCAACGAGCGGTATGTGTCGGTGTCGCGCGCCGAGTTCAAGAAGGTGATGCGCGGCGAGGGCGTCATCGAGCCGCTGCAGGTGCCGTTGCCGCTGTGACGGCCGCCAGTGGCGCACGGCCGCAGGCGCTGCGGATGCGCTGCACTTCGCGCGGGATCGCACCGCCTTCGGGCACCGCCAATTGCATCTCGGTCAACGTGGCATCCAGCGTGACCTTGGCCAGCTGCGGTTGTTGCGGACAGCGGAGTTGCGCGGCATAAGCACGCGCCAGCCAGGCGGCCTTGCGCGGTTCCAGACCGCTGTCACGGGTCTGGCCGAGGCGGTCCAGTAGTTCCAGCGCCCCCGCCTGCCCTTGCTGTGCCCGCAGCCGGGCCAGCGCCACGTCGGCGCGTCGGGTATGCGAATGCCCGGGGCCATAGCCGGCGCGGGTCAGGGCCACCGCTTTTTCCAGCGCGATGCGGGCGCTGTCGGCCTGCCCCAGCGCGGCCAGGATTTCCCCGACCAGACGTTCGCTGTCGCCTACCAGTTCATGGCGGGAACCGAATTGCTGTTCCCGCAGCGCGGCGGCTTCCCGCGCCGGTGCCAGCGCTTCGCGGTTCCTGCCGGCGTCGTGCAGGATCAGCGCCAGGTTGAACAGGCCACCGGCGATCAGTCCCTTGTTGGCGGACTTGCGCCAGGCCGTCACTGCCTGCTGCTGGAACCGCAAGGCGCGTGCATCGTCGCCGCGCTCCCAGGCCACGATGGCCAGGCTGTTGTAGGCGCGGGCCATGTCCGGATGGTTGGCATCCAGCCGCGTGCGCATCCAGGCGGTGGTGTCGAGGAAGATGGATTCGGCTTCGTTGAAACGGCCCATGTCCACATACAGCGCCGCCAGCTGGCGGTTGGCGTCGATCGCGGTGCGATGGTTGGGGCCGTGCAGTTCCTGCGCCAGTTTCAGCGATTGGCGGCAATCGCGCACGGCCGCATCCAGTGCATCGGTGATGCGCTCCAGCGAACACATCGAGCGCAGCATGTCGATGGCTTCCGGGTGGTGCTCGCCGGCATGTTCGCGCAGGCGGGCAAGACCGGTGGCAATGGTGTGCAGGGCCTCGGTGGCATTGCCGGCATCCGCCTGCAAGGTCGCCATGTCCAGCGTGGTTTCGGCAACGCCACTGTCGTCGTTCTGCTTGCGACGCAGCTCCAGTGCGCGCAGGTACAGGCGCTTGGCAGCCTCCGGCTGGCCCTGCTCACGCAGGCAGCGTCCCAGCTGGGTGTAGTAGCCGGCGGCTTGCTGGGGCAGGCGGGCCTCCTCCTTGCCCACTTGCAGCTCCAGCGGCCGCATCAGGCGCACGCATTCCGAGGTTTCACCCAGCTGGCGTTGCACATTGCCGCGCAAGGTCAGAGCTTCCATGCGCAGGCTGAACGGCACGTCCTGCAAGGTGGCCAGCAGCACGGATTGCCGTTGCAGCAGGTCATCGGCCTCGCGGTAGTCCCCCAGACTCAGGCGCAACTGGGCCACCACGCCATACAGTTCCGCCCGTGCCTGCGGCTGTCGCGCCAGGCTGTGTTCGCCGCGCAAAATACCCATGTCCAGCAGGCTGCGCAGGTCGATCGGGGTATTGGGCGAGCTGCCGGCATCCTGGAACAACTCGGCAATGAAGCGCTGCATCGCCTGCGCGCGCGCCGCTTCGCGCAAGGCCCGTTGTGCCTGCCATGCCACCACGCCGAGTGCCGTGGTCAGCACGATCAGGATGGTGGCGGCGGCGGCAATCGACCAGCGGTGCCGCTGCATGTATTTGCGGAAGCGATAGCCCAGGCTCTCGCCACGTGCCAGCACCGGACGGCCGCGCAGGTAACACAACAGATCCTGCGACAGGGCTTCGGCGGAAACGTAACGCTGGTGGGGGTTCTTCGCCAGCACCTTGTGCAGGATGTTGTCCAGGTCGCCGGCCAGTGCTTTCGCCAGGCGCCGCGGCGTGTAGGGCCGCGTCGTCTGGGGGTCGGCATGCAGTGCCGCCTGCGAAGGCTTGACGGGCTCGCCCTCGAGGATGGCCTCCTCCCACTCTGCATCGGTCTGGCGCTTGAGCCGATAAGGCTTGCTGCCGGTCAGCAGTTCGTACAGCACCACCCCCAGCGAATAGACATCGGTCATGGTGGTGACCGGCTCGCCGCGGATCTGTTCGGGCGCGGCGTAGTGCAGGGTGAAGGCGCGCACGCCGGTGCGGGTTTGCTCCACCGGCAGCGGGTCGACGTCGAGCAATTTCGCGATGCCGAAATCCAGCAATCGCACATGCCCGTCGGGCGTGACCAGGATGTTGGAAGGCTTGAGATCGCGATGCACGATCAGGTTGGCGTGGGCGTGGCTGACCGCATCGCAAATCTGCCGGAACAGGTCCAGCCGCGCGTTGATGTCGAGCTGGCGGGCCTGGCACCAGCTGGTGATCGGTTCGCCTTCCACATATTCCAGCGCCAGATACGGCTGCCCGTTCTGGTTCACGCCGGCATCCAGCAGCCTGGCGATGAAGGGGTGCGCGAACCGCGCCAGGATTTCGCGTTCACGGTCGAAGCGCTGGCGCAGGCTGGGGCTGGCCAGGCCGGGGCGCAGCAGCTTCAGCGCCACCTTGCGTTCGTACAGGCCATCGGCACGGGCCGCCAGCCAGACCAGGCCCATGCCGCCCTCGCCCAGCAGGCGTTCCAGCCGGTACGGGCCGAAGCGGGCACCGGCCACCGCCCCCACCGGCAGTTGCATCACCGGGGCCGCCAGGAAGGCGGCGTCATCGGCCTCCAGGGCCAGCAGGTGCTCCAATTCGGCGGCCAGCGCGGGGTCTTCCTGCTGCAGGGTGCGCAGGTGTTCGGTGCGTTGTTCGGCAGACAGTTCCAGCAGGGCGTCCAGCAGCGGTGACAGCCGTTGCCAGCGTTCCAGATCCATGCCGGCGACCGCCCCCGACCTTGCGGTCAGGGTGACGGCGCCTCCTGCAGCGAGGCCAGCAGGAACATGCGTGCCTTCTGCCAGTCGCGGCGCACGCTGCGTTCGGAGCGCTGCATCAAGGCCGCGATTTCCACTTCGGACAGGCCGGCGAAATAGCGCAGCTCCACCACCTGGGTCAGGCGCGGATCGACCGCGGTCAGCCGGGTCAGGGCGGTATCCAGCCCCAGCATGTCCTCGTCCAGCCGCAGTCCACCTTCGAGGTCATCGGGCAGATCGGTCACCCGGTGCAGGTCGCCGCCGCGTTTTTGCGCCAGCCGCTGGCGGGCGTAGTCGACGATCACCGAGCGCATCGCCGAGGCGGCATAGGCGAAGAAATGCGCACGGTCATCAAACTGCGCGGTGCCGCTGCTGCGCCCGATCAACTTCAGGTAGGCCTCGTGCACCAATGCGGTGGCATCCAGCGTGTGCCCGTGCTGCTGCCCGGCCAGTTGCCGGCGGGCCATCCCGTGCAGTTCCTGGTACAGCGTGGCCAGCACCTGATCCAGTGCACCGCGATCGCCGCCGCGGGCGGCGTCCAGCAAAACGGTGATGTCGCCGGCAACGGTCATCGGAATCAACAGGACAAGGGGGAGCCGGCAATATAGCGAATGCCGATTGCGCGTGGGCACATCGGCAGGGGCGTGCCGCGGCGCGCGTCAGCGCTGGCAGTGCCCGCACCACACCGTCGCGCGCTGGCCGATGCTGGCCTGCTTCAGCGCGCGCCCGCAGCGCGGGCAGGGCTGCCCGCCGCGGCCGTAGGCCAGCAGCTCCTGTTCGAAATAGCCGGGTGCGCCGTCCGGGCTGATGAAGTCGCGCAGGGTGGTGCCGCCGCGGGCGATGGCATGGGTGAGGATAGATTTCACCGCCTCCGCCAGCGCCGCATAGCGTTCGCGCGACACTTTGCCGGCGGCGCGCAGCGGCGAGATGCCGGCGCTGAACAGCGCCTCGGCGGCGTAGATGTTGCCCACCCCCACCACCACCGACTGGTCCATCAGGAAGGTCTTGACCGGCGCCTTGCGGCCGCGGCTCAGCGCGAACAGGTACTCGCCGTCGAAGCCGTCCGACAGTGGTTCCGGCCCCAGCCCCGCCAGCAGCGGATGGGTTTCGCCGGGCCGCTGCCAGAGCAGGCAGCCGAACCGGCGCGGATCGTTGAGGCGCAGCACGCGCCCGTTGTCGAGTGCGATGTCCACGTGGTCGTGCGCGCGCACCGGCGTGTCCTCCGGCAGCACCCGCAGGCTGCCGGACATGCCCAGGTGCAGCAGCGCGCTGCCGGCGTCGGTGTCCAGCAACAGGTATTTGGCGCGCCGGCGGATGGCATCGATGCGTCGTTCCGGCAGCAGTTCCTCCACCTCGCGCGGGATCGGCCAGCGCAGATCCGGGCGTCGCAACTGCACCTGTATCACCGTCCGGCCGACGACATGCGGCCGCAGGCCACGACGGGCGGTTTCGACTTCGGGGAGTTCGGGCATGGGGGGATTCTGGCAGGAAGCGGTTACAGTGCGCCTTCATCGGATTGAACGGGTCAGGGAATCACCATGCGCCGGCTTCTGCTTTCGTTCGTGTTGCTGTTTTTCACGGGCCTTGCCCAGGCAGCGGGGCCGGCGGCCGGTGCCACGGCACCGGATGCACTGGGGAAGGGGCGCGATGGCAAGCCGGTGACGCTGGAGCAGTACCGCGGCAAGATCGTCGTGGTCTCGTTCTGGGCTTCCTGGTGCAGCTATTGCCTGAAGGAATTGCCGGTGCTGGACGCCCTGCAGCGCAATGCCGGCGGGCTGCTGCAAGTCGTCGCCGTCAATGTCAAGGACACGCCCGAGGACTACCGCGTGATGATGCGGCAAATGAAGGGTTATTCCATCGTGCAAAGCCGTGACGCCGATGGCGGCATTGCAGACCGTTACGCCGTGACCGGGTACCCCAGCCTGTGGATCATCGACCATGAAGGCAAGGTCGCTTCGCACCACAGCGGCTATGGCGAAGGCTCGCTGGACGACATCATCGGCGAGATCAACAAGGTGCTGCGCGCGCAGGCAGCGCGCTCGGCACCGGCGCGGCCGGAAGCCGGCTGAGCAGACGGGAGCATGCCGGCCGTTCCCGCGGTGTGGCGGAGCCAGTCAGGAAAGCCGTGGCATCATGGTGCATTCCCTGCACGTACCCCTTGAACCCGCGCCCATGCTCTCTTCCCTGCTCGATTTCCTTGCCGGCGGCCTGCTCCAGTTCGGCTGGTGGCAGATGCTGCTGTACCTGCTGGTGGTCACCCAGATCACGATCTTCACCGTGACCTTGTACCTGCATCGCAGCCAGGCCCATCGTGGGGTGGATTTCCATCCCGTCATCGCGCATTTCTTCCGCTTCTGGAGTTGGCTGACCACTTCGATGATTACTCGCGAATGGGCGGCCATCCATCGCAAGCACCACGCCAAATGCGAAACCGAGGACGACCCGCACAGCCCGATGGTCAAGGGCATCGGCACGGTGTTCTGGCGCGGCGGCGATCTCTACCGCGAGGCGCGGCTGGATCGCGCCAGCATCGAGCAATATGGCAAGGGCTGCCCGGACGACGGCATCGAACGCAAGCTCTACAGCCGGTTTCCGAACTTGGGTGTGCAGGCGCTGCTGCTGGTCAGCTTCATCTTGTTCGGGGCCAAGGGCGTGGCGGCCTGGGCGATCCAGATGGCGTGGATTCCGTTCTGGGCTGCCGGCGTGATCAATGGCCTGGGCCACTGGTGGGGGTATCGCAATTTCACCACCACCGACACCGCCACCAATCTCAGCCCGTGGGGGGTGTGGATCGGCGGCGAGGAATTGCACAACAACCACCATGCGTTTCCGTCGTCGGCGCGGTTCGCGATGCGGCGGTTCGAGTTCGACATCGGCTGGGCCGCGATCCGTCTGCTGCAGGCCATGCGCCTGGCAAAGGTGCTGCGGGTGGCGCCGCGCCTGAACCTGCGTCCCAACATCAAGGCGCCGGATGCGGAAACGCTGAAAGCACTGGTGGCGCACCGGTTCCAGGCCATGACCGACTACCAGCGCAACGTCTTGAAACCGGCCCTGCGCGAGGAGGCGGTCGCCGTCGGCGCCAGGCTGCGCGCCTTGCTGCCGCGCAAGCTGCGGCACGGGCTGGTGAATGATGGCCGCTGGCTGAAGCCGGATGCGCGCGAACAGTTGCGCAGCTGGGTGGCGTCGAAACCCCGCATCCAGACCCTGATCGAACACCGCAACCGCTTGACTGATGTGCTGGAAAGCCGCAGCCACGACGCCACCGAGAAATTGAAGCACTTGCAGGCCTGGTGCGTGGCGGCTGAAGCCAGCGGCGTGCGGGCGCTGCAGGACTATGCGGTGCGCCTGCGCGGCTACGCCTTGCTGCCGGCCTGATGCGCGGCCGGTTGGTCTTGCTTGCACTGGCGTTGCCGCTGGCGGCGCACGCGCAAGTGACGCGCAGCAGCGACTATCTGGCGAGGATGGACGCGGATGGTGATGGCCGGGTGTCCTTGCGTGAATACCAGGACTGGCTGAGCTACGCTTTCGATGGCATGGATCGCAATCACGACGGCGTGCTGAGCGCGGACGAGCAACCCGGCGGCAGAGGCAAGCCCATCACCCGCGCCGCGTATCGTGCGCAGCTTGCCGAACGCTTCCGCAAGCAAGATACCAACCACGATGGGTACTTGAGCGCGAAGGAACTGGCGGCGCCCCCGCAGTAAGGCGCACCGCCGGCGTGACCGGTGTGCAAACGCCGGCACAAGGCCGGCGCTTGCGGGTTGCCACCTGCGACGGGCGTTACCAGATCTTCACCCGCGCATCCGGGGCCAGATAGAGCTTCTGGCCGTCCTTCACGTTGAAGGTGGCGTACCACGCATCGATATTGCGCACGGTCAGTGCGCGCCACTGGCCGGGGGCGTGCTCGTTGCCCACCACCTGCGCCCGCAGGGCGGCATCGCGCATCTTGCTGCGCCAGGCTTGCGCGAAGGCGAGGAAGAAGCGCTGGTCGCCGGTCAGGCCGTCGATCACCGGCGCGTCCTTGCCGCCCAGTGACTTGTGATACGCCACATAGGCCGCTTGCAGGCCGGACACGTCGGCGATGTTCTCGCCCAGCGTCTGCCGGCCGTTGATGTGCAGCCCCGGCAGCGCCTCGTAGGCGTCGTACTGCTTGACCAGCCGCTCGGCCGCGGCCTTGAAGTGGGCGGCGTCTTCCGGCGTCCACCAGTTGTGCAGCCTGCCCTGCGCGTCGAACTCGGCGCCGAGGTTGTCGAAGCCGTGGCTGACCTCGTGGCCGATCACCGCGCCGATGGCGCCGTAGTTGGCGGCATCGTCGGCATTGGCGTCGAAGAACGGCGCCTCCAGGATCGCGGCCGGGAAGTTCATCGCGTTCTGCAGCGGCAGGTTCACCGCGTTGACGGTCTGCGGGGTCATCCACCACTCGCCGCGGTCCGGCGCCTTGCCCAGCTTGGCCAGCTGGTGGCGGTATTCGGCCAGCTCGGCGCGCTGCGCATTGCCCAGCGGATCGTTGGCCTTCACTTCCAGCGCCGAGTAGTCGCGCCAGCGGTCGGGATAGCCCACGCCGACCTTCATCGTCTCGGCCTTCTGCTTGGCCAGGCGCTTGGTTTCCGGGCTCATCCACGCCAGCTGGTCCACGCCGTCGCGGAACGCGGCCAGGATGTTCGACACCATCGCCTCGACCCGCGCCTTGGAGCTGGCCGGGAAGTACTGCTTCACGTACAGCTGGCCGATGGCGTCGCCCAGCGCGCCGTCGGTGGCGGCCAGCGCGCGCTTCCAGCGGTCGCGCTGCGCGGTGGTGCCGGACAGCTGGGTGCCGTAGAAGCCGAAGCGCAGGTCGGCATAGGCCTTGGGCAGCAGGGTGGCGCTGCGGTTGAGCGCGTGGAAGCGCAGGTAGTCCTTCCAGGTCTGCAGCGGCGCGCTGGCCACCAGCGCCGACAGCTTCCTGATCGCGTCGGGCTGCCACGCCACCAGCGTGGACTGCCCGGACAGCTGGGCGGCGTCGAAGAACGCCGGCCAGTCGATGCCCGGCGCGCGCTTGCCGAACTCGGCCAGCGGCCACGGGTTGTTGGCCTTGTGGATGTCCTGGGTGTCCACCACGCTGGCCTGCGCGTTGGCGATCTGCATCTCGAGGTCGAACACCGCCTTCGCCTGCTTGTCGGCGTCGGCGCTGCCGGCTTGCTTGAGCAGCGCGGCGATATAGGCCTGGTAGGCGGCGCGGTTGGCGGCCATGTCCTTGTCGGCGGACAGGTAGTACTCGCGGTCGGGCATGCCCAGGCCGCCCTGCAGCAGGTAGCCGGTGTTCTTGTCCGGGGTGTCCAGCCCGGCCGCCACGAACAGGCCGAACAGGTGCTCGGTGTAGTAGTTGGTGGCGTTGACCGGATCGACGTCGGCGCGCAGGCCGGCGCCCAGCCAGGCCGACAGCGCCTTGCCGTCGGCAATTGCGTCGACCTTGTCCAGCGTCGGCTGCAGCGGTGCCAGGCCGCGCGCCTCGATGCCGGCTTCGTCCATCCAGGCCGCGTAGTAGTCGGCGATCCGCCGCGCGTCGGTGCCGGCGGCCGGGTTCTGCTTGCGCAGCGACTGCACAAGGTCGGCCAGGCGCTTCTCGGCTTTCTCGAACACGCTGTAGAACACGCCGGTGCTGGCGCGGTCGGCGGGGATCTCGGTGGTCTTCTGCCAGTGGCCGTTGGCATAGGCGTAGAAGTCGTCGCCCGGCGCCACCGACTTGTCGATGCCGGCCAGGTCGATGCCCACGCCGGTGGCGGCCGGCGCGCTGGCGGTGGCGGCCGCGGCGGCTTTCGGGGCGTCGTCGGCGGCCGGCTTGCAGGCGGACAGGGTGGCGCCGGCGAAGGCGCACAGCAGGGCCAGCGCCAGCGGCGCGCGGCGGAAGGAACGGGTGTGCATGGGGGGCAGGCCTCGAGGAAAATGCCTGCCTATCCTGCGCCGATCCGCCGCACGGGCATGTGCAGGAAGTCAGCCGGCTGCGCCGAAGGTCGCGTTGTGGCGCCCGCGCGGCGCTGCCATGATCCGGATGATGCCGCCGCGCGAGGAGGCGCGAGCATGGAGAGCCTGCCCGGGCTGGACCTGAGCCAGCCGCCGTTCGACCTGCTGGACGAGGCCGGCCGCCAGCGCTTGGCCGCCAGGGTGGACATGGGCTTCCACCCGTGCGGCGAGATCATCATCAGCGGCGGCGCGCCGTCCGAGCGGGTGGTGGTAATCCTCAAGGGGCGGGTGCAGGCGTTCGACCTCGATGAGGCCGGCCACGAGCAGCGCTTCGCCGGCTACGGCAGCGGCGACCTGTTCGGTGCGTGGGCGGTGATGGCCGGGCGGGCGCGCCACAGCTATCGCGCCGACACCGACGTGGTCAGCTACCTGATCCCGGCGCCGGTGTTCCGCCAGCTGCTGGCCGACTACCCCGCGTTCGCCGCGTGGTTCCAGGAAGGGCTGGCGGTGAAGGGCCAGCTGGCGCGGCGCGGCCGCGATTCCGAACTGGCCGAACTGATGGCCGCTCCGGTCGGCGCCGCGGAACTGGCGCCGGCGGTGCGCGTGCCGGCAACGATGAGTATCGCGGATGCCAGCGCGCGGCTGCGCGAGGCGCGGGTGGACTGCCTGCTGGTGGACGACCCGGCGCATCCCGAGCCCGGCGTGGTCACCCGCACCGACCTGCTGGATGCGCTGACCCGCGCGCGCGCGCCGCTGGACGCGCCGGTGGGGCCGCTGGCCAGCCGGCCGCTGGTGGCGCAGCAGACCACCGACGTGCTGTTCCAGGCGCTGACCACGATGGCCGAAAGCCGCATCGAACGGGTCGCGGTGCGCGAAGGCGAGGTCATCGTCGGCACGCTCGGCATGGCCGAGGTGCTGGCGCACTACGCCAGCCATTCCCACCTCATCACCCTGCGTCTGGCGCGCGCGCGCAGCATTGCGGAAGTGGCCGAAGCCGCGCGCGGCATCCACCGGCTGGTGCGCACCCTGCACGCGCAGGGCGTGCGCATGCCGGCGCTGATGGAGCTGGTCAGCGTGCTCAACAGCCGGATCATGGCGCGCCTGTACGAACTGCTGCTGCCGCCGGAACTGCAGCGCCAGGCCTGCCTGCTGGTGCTGGGCAGCGAGGGCCGCCGCGAGCAGCTGCTGCGCACCGACCAGGACAACGCGCTGGTGGTCGCCGACGGCTGCGACGACGCGGCGCTGGAAGCGGCGATGGCCGGCTTCAGCCGCGCGCTGGGCGAGATCGGCTACCCGCCCTGCCCCGGCGGGGTGATGGTGTCCAACCCGCACTGGCGCATGAGTGCGGCGCAATGGCGCGCGCGCCTGCAGGGCTGGCGGTCGAACTACGACGCGCAGGCGGCGATGGCGCTGTCGATCACCCTGGATGCGCGGCCGGTGGCCGGCGACGCCGCGCTGTTCGGGCCGCTGGACGCGCAGCTGCAGGCACTGGGCGGCGACGAGCGCCTGCTGCACGCGATGGCGCGCGCGGCGCTGCAGTTCGACAACCCGCTGTCGTTCTTCGGCCAGCTGCGGCAGGACGAGCGCGGGCTGGACATCAAGCGCGGCGGCATCTTCCCGATCGTGCACGGGCTGCGTTGCCTGGCGCTGCAGCACGGCATCGGCCAGCGCAACAGCTTCGCCCGCTGCGAGGCGCTGGTGCAGGCCGG
>JAGWUF010000010.1 GCA_028868545.1 Lysobacteraceae bacterium
CCGTCCCCATTTCGCGCCCACGCCCCGATCAATGCCCCGGGATCGGCAACGTATCGGTCTTGTAAATCGCCACATGCGGCACGCCGTCGGTGCCGATCCAGCCGCGATACATCCCGCCGGTGTTGAACGGGAACGCCATCACGCCATCGGCGCCCAGCGCAATCGCGCCACCGTCGCCACCGGCGGCCGGGATGACCTTGTTGATGACGTCATCGGCCGCCCTCGGCAAGGGCTCGCCGGCCAGCCGTACCCGGGCGCAGATTTCGTGTGCGGCTGCGGCGCGGATGTAGTACTCGCCCCAGCCGGTGCCCGACACCGCGCAGCCGCCATCGGCCCAGGTACCGGCGCCGATGATCGGCGAATCCCCGACCCGGCCATAGCGCTTGTTGGTCATGCCGCCGGTGGACGTGCCGGCCGCCAGATTGCCGTGCACATCCAGCGCCAGCGCGCCCACGGTGCCGAAATACGCCTTGCCGGGCAACACCAGCGGGGTGTTCGCGGCCTGCGCCTTGCGCTCTTCCTGCAGCGCCTTCTGCAGCGCCTTCCAGCGCTTTTCGGTGCGGAAATAGGATG
Source organism: Lysobacteraceae bacterium (assembly GCA_028868545.1). Taxonomy (GTDB): domain Bacteria; phylum Pseudomonadota; class Gammaproteobacteria; order Xanthomonadales; family Xanthomonadaceae; genus Thermomonas. The sequence goes on from JAGWUF010000010.1 coordinate 574, forward strand.
GATCCACCAGCGTGATGTTCTGCTCCTTGGCGAAGATTTCCGCGCCGTCACCCACCATCATCACGTGTCTGGATTTCTCCATGATGGCGCGTGCCAGCAGGATGGGGTTCTTCACCCGATGCAGACCTGCGGCCGCACCGGCCTTGCCGCTGGCGCCATCCATGATCGACGTGTCGAGTTCGTTCTTGCCGTCATGGGTGAACACGGCACCACGCCCGGCATTGAACTGCGGCGCATCTTCCAGCACGGTGATCGCGGCACTGACCGCATCCACCGATGTGCTGCCACCCTGCAGTTTCGCGTAACCCGCCCGCAGCGCCTGCTCCATCGCCTTGCGCGCGTCGTCCTCTTCCTGCGGCGTCAGATCCCCCGGCTCCACGCCGGCCCCGGCATGGATCACCAGGGTGGGCGTTTCCAGCGCCACCAGCACGCCGTTGCGCACCGCGTAATTGCGGGCAAACGCAGGTTTTTCCACTTCGCCGGTGGGCAGGTGCAACACCGAGCCGGTATCCACGCCCACCACCCACAGCTTGTCCAGCCGCATCGCATTGTCGGCGGCCTGCTTGCGCTCGAACCCGCCATGCACCACGGTGGCACCGGCACCCGGTGCGGTGGCGTACACCCGCGCGGTGCCATCCCCTTCCACCGCCACCGCGGCGCGCTCGTCCACCCCCAACCCGATCAAGGCACGCCCGGCCAGTTCCTCGCTCTTGGCCAGGAATGCCACCAGCCGGCCCAGGCGGGCACGCTCGCTGAAGTGGGTGTCGGTGACCACGCCTTCCAGCAGGGCGAAGTTGAGGAAACCGGTTTCGATGGTATTGCCATCCCCCAGCGGGTCGGCCAGTGCGCGCGGGCTGGTGATGCTGCCACCGTCCATCGCGCCGTACAGATATTCGCCCTGGATGGCGAGCCCGGCGCTGGTGCCGCCCAGCGGCTTGCCGGCGCGCACATGGTCATCCAGCGCCTTGGCCACGGGCGTGCCGCGCCAGTAACGCACGTAGCGCGCCTGATCACCGCCGGCGATGAAGATGCCGTCGGCGTGCCGGATCGCCGCAATGATCTTCGGATCACTGGAGGATTCGCGATCCTTGAACACGAAGGTTTCCGCGGACTGGATGCCGCCGATCTTGTTGTAGAACTCCTCGCCGATCTGCCCGCCCAGCGAGGCGCGCAGAATCACGATGTGGCCGTTGCCGGCCTTGTTCATGAACCAGCGCATGGCATCGAAATTGCGGTCGCCCCCCCCCATCAGCAACAGGCCCGGCTGCACCTTGCCGGGGGTCCTGGCCTTCACGTCCCCCTGCACGTAGTAATCGACATTGCTTGCCGCCCTGGCCGGCGCTTGCGGCAATGCCAGCCACAACACCATCAGCAACATCGACCAGCCGCTGGTTCGCTTCATCGGTGCACCCTTTCCTTCGTTGGCAATACCGTATAGGACGAAGGTACAGCCATTTTCCCCCGTCAAGGCGGCAGGCAATCCGTTATCGTGCGGGAATGCAAGCCACACTCGACCATTGGTTCGTCACCGAAGTCCTGCCGCATGAAGCGGCGCTGCTGCGCTATCTGCATCGGCATTGGCCACATCCGGACGACATCCACGACCTGCGCCAGGAGCTGTATGCGCGGGTTTACGAGGCGGCAGCCAAGGGCCTGCCGCTGCAACCGAAGGCGTTCCTGTTCACCAGCGCCCGCCATTTGATGACCGACCGCCTGCGTCGCAGCAAGGTGGTCTCGATCGCGCCGATGGGTGATTTCGACCCCTCGTACGTCTTGGTGGATGAGGTGTCACCGGAACGCTGGAGTGGCGGGCGGCAAACATTGAAGCGGCTGGCAGCCGCATTCGACCAATTGCCGGATCGTTGCCGCGAAGTGGTCTGGCTGCGCCGGGTGGAAGAACTGTCGCAAAAGGACGTGGCCAGGCGCCTGGGAATCAGCGAGAAAACCGTGGAAAAACACATCGCCAAAGGGATGCGCCTGCTCGCCGACGCCCTGTTCGCCGGCGATGCCCCCTGCCCGGCCACCACCAGCCTTGCGGATTCCGCCGATGCACGGCACCACGCCGACTGAAATCGAAGCCAGTGCCGCCCATTGGTTGGCGCGGCGCGACGGCACGCACTGGCGGGCGCAGGATGCGCTGGCGCTGGATGCTTGGCTGGCGGCCGATACCCGCCACCGGGTGGCGTTCCTGCGCCTGCAGGCAGGCTGGGCACAAAGCGGACGGCTGCAGGCGCTGGGGGCGGGCGGGCAGCCGCCGGGGCCGCCGCCACGGGGGTTCTGGCAGGCCCCGCCCAGCAGTCGGCGCGAACAGATGCTGCAAGCGGTCACGCCGGCCACCGCACGCCGCGTGGACACATCCCGCCGGTTCGTGGCACGGCTGGCCAATGTGGTGTTGCTGGCCGCATGCGCGCTGCTGGTTCAGTGGGGCTGGCGCAATTACACCCATGTGGATGTGGCCAGCTATCGCACCGCGATGGGGGAAGTGCGGCAACAGGCTCTGACCGATGGCTCGCTGGCCATCCTTGCCAGCAAAAGCCGCATCGACGTGCGCATGGCTCGTTCGCAGCGTGATGTGGTGCTGATGCAGGGCGAGGCGATTTTCGAAGTGGCCAAGGATCGGCAGCGCCCCTTTGCCGTGGCGGTGGACGGTTATCGCGCGGTGGCGGTGGGTACGCGGTTCTCGGTGCGGCGTGACGCGCACGACCTGCGGGTGGTGGTGACCGAGGGCACCGTCCGGCTGGACAGCCCCGACAACAACGGCCACGCCTCGCCGTCGTCCCTGCTGCCGGCCGGCAGCGTGGCGCTGATCCATGATGGCAGCGTGCTGGTGCGCAACTTGGGCCTGGCCGAAGTCGGTCAACTGCTGGATTGGCACAACGGCTGGCTGGTGTTCCGTGACACCCCGCTGCAGGATGCGGTGGCCGAATTCAACCGCTACAACGCCCGCAAGCTCCAGATCGCCGACCCCGATGCCGGTGCACTGCGCATCGGCGGCAGCTTCCGCTGGGACAACGAGGACACCTTCGTGCGCCTGCTGGAGGCGGGGTTCCCGATCCGGGCCGAGGCCAGCCCGGGCCGGATCGTGCTGCACTCGCGCTGACGGGCAGGGCGGGATTTATCGTCCTCATTCGTCAAAATTCCGTAACGACACCATTTCGCGTGTCATTGGGGACCCGCCAGTCATGAAACCGTCACGCCCGCTCCGCGCCCTGCTGCTGTCTCTGGCTTGTACTGCCGCCTTGGCCGCGCAAGCACAAACCGCCCCCCGCATCGACATTCCCGCCGGTGACCTCGCCTCGGCACTGGATGCCTATGCCCGCCAATCGGGCACCCAATTGGTCTATCGGGCCGACCAGCTGAAGGGCGCACGCAGCACCGGCCTCAGCGGTCAGGCAGCCTCCCCGCAGGCACTGGATGCCTTGCTGAAAAACAGCGGCTTCCGCGCCCAGCGCGATGCTTCCGGTGCCGTGCTGATCGTGCCGGCGCCGGCCGGCAAGCAGGCCGCCCCCGCCGCCAGGCCCGCCGCTGCCGCCAAACCCGCGCAGGCCGACACGGAGACCCCGGTCACCAACCTGCAATCGGTGCAGGTCACCGGTTCGCGCATCCCGCGCGCGCAGGTGGAAGGCCCGGCGCCGATCTCCGTGGTCAGTGCCGAGCAGATCAAGGCCGCCGGCTTCACCTCGGTGCCCGAAGTGCTGCGTTCGCTCAGCCAGAACAGCGGCAGCGTGCAGGGCCAGCAGAACACCACCAGCGCGCAGTCCACGCCCGGTGCGCAGGCGGTGGATCTGCGCGGCCTCGGCCCCAACCACACCCTGGTGCTGATCAACGGCCGGCGGGTGGCCGACTTCCCGCTGCCGCTCAACGGCAAGAGCAATTTCACCGACATCGGCAACATCCCGCTGGGCATGATCGACCGCATCGAAGTGCTGACCGGCAGCGCCTCGGCGGTGTACGGCTCGGACGCGATGGCCGGCGTGATCAACTTCATCCTGAAGAAATCCGCCGACGGCACCACCATCGACTACCGCTATGGCGACACCAGCCGCGGCGGCGGCGAATCCCACAACCTGACCCTGAGCACCGGCTTCGAACACGGCGCCTTCACCGGCGTGGTCGGCCTGGAGCTGATCGACAAGAAGCCGCTGTGGGGCTTCCAGCGCAGCATCCAGGACTCCACCGAGGACGGCCCCACCGCGCGCAGCCGGCTGCCGCGGCTGATCGCCCTGATCAACAAGACCGCCCCCACCGACGGCTGCGCCGCGATGGCCGGGCTGAACGACGGCACCACCGTGCAGGCCACCGACACCCGTGGCCGGCTGTACTGCGGCAGCACCCGCGCCATTGCCTATCGCACCATCCAGAACGAACGTCGCGGTGCCACCGCGTATGGCTCGTTCGAACACCGCATCTCCGACACCCTGAGCTGGTTCGCGGACACCCAGATCGGCTACCAGAAGGTCAAGCTGTACAGCGGCACCAACGGCAACGTGCTGACCGCACGCGTGGGCAACATGGCCAGCGACGGCATGGGCTGGGCGTTCCAGGATCCGAACTCGGCCGACACCGACGACAACATCTTCTACAACGCCAATACCGACCGCTACGAAGTCTGGCAGCGCCAGTTCACGCCGGAAGAAGCCGGCAGCCTGGCCAGCCGCATGAACAGCACCACCGAGAAGACCTTCGCCATCACCACCGGCTTCAAGGGGTTCTGGGGCGAAAACTGGAGCTGGGAAGCGTCCTACAACCACTCCCAGTACAAGGCCGATGTCAGCATGCCGCGCATCAAGATGGACGCGGCCAACACCCTGTTCCTGGGCCAGCGGCTGGGCTACGACGATGACGGCTACGCGATCTATGCACCGAACCCGGCACGCCTGTTCAAGCCGCTGACCACTGCCGAATTCGCCTCGATCGCGGCAATGTCCACCTTCCGTCCGAAGGCATCCAACGACAATGTCAGCTTCACCTTCGACACCCCGGCACTGTTCACCCTGCCGGCCGGTGATGCCGGTTTCGCCGGCGTGGTGGAGTACGGCAAGCAGTCCTACCACATCAATCCGGATCCGTTGGCGCTGACCGATACCGCCTATTTCGGCCCGCGCTATGGCGATGGCAACGGCAGCCGCGACCGCTGGAGCGTTGCCGGCGAGCTGCGCCTGCCGCTGCTGTCGTCGCTGCAGGCCAGCATGGCCGGTCGCTACGACCGCTACGGCTACGATGGCAAGCACCCCGGCAAGTTCACCTACAGTGCCGGCCTGGAATGGCGCCCGCTGGACACCCTGCTGGTGCGCGGCTCCTACGGCACCGGTTTTCGTGCCCCCGACATGCACTACCTGTTCGCCGGGAATGATTACTACCGCAAGGTGTCCACCGACTACTTCCAATGCCGTACCGACGAGCCGGGCATGAGCAATGCCGACTGCTACGACGACGGCAGCTGGGACATCAACACCCGCGACGTCTATGCCGGCAACCGCAATCTGGAGGTCGAAACCAGCACCTCGGCCACCCTCGGCATGGTGTGGTCACCTTCGTCCAACTTCGACATCGCGCTGGATTACTACAAGATCCGCGTGAGCAACCAGGTACAGACCCAGGACCGCGAGCTGCTGCGCATCACCGAAGCCAACTGCCGCCTCGGCAAGACCGAAGCGGGTGCCAGCGTGGACATCCATTCGCCCAGCTGCGTGGAGGCTTTAGCGCGCGTCGTCCGCAATGCCAACGGCGACATCACCAGCGTGCACTTCGGCCCGATCAACATCGCCCAGGAGCAGACGTCCGGCATCGACGTCACTGCCAACTACCGGCTGCAAACTGCGGCGGCGGGCGACTTCCGCTTCTCCGGCAACTACAACTGGACCCGCCGCCACACCCGCATCCAGTATCCGGGCGACCCGTCCGAGGACATGCTGGACGTGGGCTTCAGCGACACCACCCTGCCCCGCAGCAAGGGCAACCTGGGCGTGACCTGGAACCGCAATGCCTGGGGTGCCAGCCTGTTCGGCAACTACCTCGGCCGCGTGGCCAACTACGCCAATACCGCCTGGACCCAGGCCACCTGGCGCTTCAATGCCGGCGCACGTTACGACGTCAACGATCATTTCCGGGTATCGCTGACGGTCAACAACCTGTTCGACAAGATGCCGCCGCGCGACGCCACGTGGTCCGCGTACCCGTACTACGACACCTCGTGGTTCGATTCCTACGGCCGCAGTTTCTTCGTCCAGCTCACCTACAAGTTCGGTGGCAAGGCACTGGACTGAGCCGGCAGCACTTGAACGTCACCCGCGCCCCGGCTTGCCGGGGCGTTTTTTTGCCTCACAACGGCCGCATCGCCACTTCACGTACATAGCTCTCGGCCTCGTACACGCCGCGCAGCTGCGTGAAGGCAAGATCAAGCGCTCGCCCGGCACTGGCGGAAGCATCCTGGGAGGACATTTGCGCGACGATGCGATCACCGAGGGCACTCAGTGCCCCGCCACTGATGGAATCGCGCATATTGCCCAACCCTTCCCGGATCTCCATGGTCGCTCCCGCCGGCAACCCGCGGCTTTGCAGCCATGCGCCAAACAGCATGCTGGCCATCTCGGTGGCCGTCCTGGCACCCACTTGCGCCGTCATCTGCCGCTGGAACTGGGCGCGTGCATCCGGCGGCATGTTGGCATCGGCGGTCAAGGCCGTCTTGAGCATGTCGCCCGCCAGATTGGCTTGTACGGTGATGAGGCCGAGCACCACGTTCTGCCCCATCGTCAATTGCGCACCGGGCGCCACCATGCCCCGCCCGACCGCCCCGACACCACGCGGGATCAGGACACTGGTCACCACCGAGATGGATGTGGAAATGGCGGCATTGCCCATCGCCTGGCGCATTGTCTGGTTGGCCGCCAGATTGTCCTGGGTGTTCCCGGTGAAGGTCAGGCCTGTCCCCGCAGCACCCACGCCCAACGCCGCACCACCCGACAGTACCGAGGCCCCCACCAGCAGGGCCCCGGCCGAGGCATCCCGGACGAACTTGGCGACGGCCAGCGCATTCTCCCACCCGCCCACGTTGCTCTCGATGGCCCGTGCCGTCTGCCGGGTGGCCTCGCGCATCATGTTGCGGTAGTGCACCCCGGCACTCTCCCCATCCTCGCGCACACGCACGAGATGTTCGTACAGGTTCTGGACATCATTGGCCGTATCCGACGCGACCTGCGAAACGCTGACCGAAGCCGCGCGCGTGGTGGCACCGCGGATGTCGTCGAAGTTCGTTTCGATCTCGGTGGTGGTCGGAAGCAGAAAACCCTGCGACCGCTGCACGAATCGACTGCGCCGAACCAGTTCACGATTGTAGAAATTCGACCGATAGACGTGGGCGCACCCATCCGGGTCAATGGCCCAGCCACGCCCGCGTCGATCCACATAAGTCATCCAAGCCATACGCCTTCACTCCGCCCGTTCTGCAACCAGCGCGCAGCATCGAAGAAGCGGCCCACAGGCACCATTCACCGAACGGCCGTAGACCTATCGCACTAGACAGGTTCTGGCGTCACCCGCGATGTCGGTTCAGCCCGGCGGCACCACGTCGTGCCGGCGCCCCTTGAACGGCGCGTACCAGTGCTGGATGCGGGCGATGTCGGCATCCATGTCATCGCTCAAGGCGAACGCCGGCCCGATGACGATCCTGCGCCGGGCGTAGTCGAATGCCGCCGCCAGCACCGGCACGCCGGCGGCGTGCGCGATCCGCCAGAACCCCGGTTTCCAGTGCTGCACCCGTTTGCGGGTGCCCTCCGGGGCAATCGCGTACCAGATGCAATCCCGTGAACGCATTGCCGCCACGGCCTGCTCCACCACCCCCTGCGGGGCACTGCGATTGACCGGAACCACCCCTTGCCAGCGCAACAGCGGCCCCATCAGCGGAATCTTGAACAGGCTGTGCTTGCCGAGGATCGACAGCCGGATCCCCAGCGCCAGCTTGGCCGCGATCCCCCACACGCCATCCCAGTTGGAGGAATGCGGTGCGGCGATCAGCACCGTCTTGGGGATATCGGGAAACGCGCCCTCCATGCGCCAGCCGCCCAGCCGCAGCACGCTGCGCCCCAACCACTGCATGAACTGATTGCGCGGCATCCGCGGCACCTGCGCCGGCAATGCCGGCACGATTTCGTCGCGTGATTCGTTCAATCCCAGCCCCGCCCGCTGCGCCCTTGCTTGATGTTCGCACGCCCGCGCTTTTCGCCCAAGCGTCGCTCTTTCGATGCGCGGGTGGGCCGGGTGGCCACGCGTGGCCTGGGGGCGTGCAGCCCACTTTCGATGAAGGCCGCCAGCCGCGCACGCGCATCTTCGCGGTTGCGCTCCTGGGTGCGGAACCGCTGCGCCGACAACACCAGCACACCCTCGGCAGTCATCCGTCGATCACGTTTTGCCAGCAACCGCGTGCGCACTGGCTCGGGCAGCGCGGGTGAAGCGGCCACGTCAAAGCGCAGCTCCACCGCGGTGGCCACCTTGTTGACGTTCTGCCCACCCGGGCCCGACGCCCGCACGAAGCGTTCGATCAATTCGTCATCGTCGATGTGGATCGACCCGATCTGCATGCGCGCCAGTGTAATCGTTGCCCGGTTGCATCCACCACGCACGGTTGCGAACATGCCGCACCTTTCCCAGGAGCGTCCCATGCGCCGCCTTGCCCTGTCGCTTGCACTGTTGTTTGCCATTGGCCCCGTCGTTGCCACCCAGCCGCAGACCACCGCCCCCCCTGCCACCGCGCAGGCGGCCAGCGATGCCGACGTGGATCGGTTGCTGAAGGCGATGAACATGCAGTCGATGATGGCCGGCATGATGAAGCAGATATCCGATGCGCAGGGCAACCTGGTGGCGCAGGCCTTTGCCAAGGACATGACCGAGGCCGACAAGCAACATATGCAGACCGTGCTGGACAAGACCCAGGTCATCCTGCAAAAGCACATGGCCTGGAGCGCACTGGAGCCGGTGGTGCGCAAGGTGTATGCACAGGTGTTCAGCAAGCAGGAAGTGCTGGCGATGACCGCGTTCTATTCCAGCCCCGAAGGCGCGTCGATCCTGATGAAATCACCGCAGGCGATGAGCCTGACCATGCAGGAAATCCAGCCGATCGCGCTGGCCGCGATGGCCGAAGTTCGCGCCATGGTGGAACAGGAAACCAAAGCCGACGCCAAGCCGGCGGCAAGCAAGCCCGCAACGGGCAAATCGGACGCCAAGAAGTAAGCCTCACCGCGCTGGTGTTGCAAACAACGCCAGCGCCTTTTCGAATTCCGCATCCACCGGTGCCAGCGCCTCGATATGCACGCCGGTATGCGGATGGGTGAACGCCAGCCGGCGCGCGTGCAGCAGCATGCGGTGGATGCCCAGCATGCGGAAGCTGCGGTTGTGGCGGCCGTCGCCGTGGCTGGAGTCGCCGATCAGGTGGTGCGACAGGTGCTTGAGGTGGCGGCGGATCTGGCGGAACCGGCCGGTCTGCGGCGAGGCCCGCAGCCACGCATAACGCGAGGTGGGAAAGCCTGCCGACGGCAGCGCCAGCTCGCAGCGCGCCAAGACTTCGAAGGCGGTTTGCGCCGGCTTTTTCTGCGGCTTGCCGGGGCCACCATCGAGGTCATGATCGACCACGAACGCGCGCTCCGCCGGCCAGCCGCGACACACCGCCCAATAGTCTTTCTCCACTTCGTGCGACATCAAGGTTTTGCCCAGCGCTGACGCCGTCTCGCGATCGAATGCCAACAGCAGGCAGCCGCTGGTGGCGCGGTCCAGCCGGTGCACCAGAAAGATCGGCTTGCCGAACTGTTCGCGCAGACGATCGGCGGCAAAATCGGTTTCCCCGCGCGCCAGCGCACTGTCGTGCACCATCAGGCCGGCGGGCTTGTCCACCACCGCCAATGCCGCGTCGGCATACACCACATCCAATGCGCCTGTCGCTTCCTGCAAACTTCAGCCCCCCAGCATTGCGCAATCGATCACGAAGCGGTATTTCACGTCGCCCTTGAGCATGCGCTCGTAGGCGGCATCGATGGCATGGGCGTCGATCATTTCGATGTCGGCGGTGATCCGGTGGTGCGCGCAGAAATCCAGCATCTCCTGGGTTTCGGCGATGCCGCCGATCAACGAGCCGGCAATTGCCTTGCGGCCGAAGACCAGGCCCATCACGCTGGGGCTGGGGTGCGGCGAAGCCGGCGCACCCACCAGGCACAAGGTGCCGTCGCGCTTGAGCAGGGCGGTGTAGGCGTCCAGCACGTGCGGGGCCGCCACGGTGTCGAGGATGAAATCGAAACTGCCGGCGTGCGCGCGCATCTGCGCGAGGTCGCGCGAGTTCACCACCGCGTCCGCGCCCAGCGCGTGGGCCGCCTCACGCTTGGACTCGCTGGTGGTGAAGGCCACCACCTGCGCGCCCAGCGCGTGGGCCAGCTTGACGCCCATGTGGCCCAGCCCGCCGATGCCGACGATGCCGACCTTCTTGCCCGGCCCCGCGCCCCAATGCCGCAAGGGGGAATAGGTGGTGATGCCGGCGCACAGCAGCGGCGCCACCGCCGCCAACTGCGCCTGCGGGTGGCGCACATGCAGGACGAAGTCCCGATCCACCACGATGCGCTGCGAATACCCGCCCAGCGTGTGCCCGGGCGCATCCGTGGTGGGGCTGTTGTAGGTGCCCACCATCCCGCTGCTGCAATACTGCTCCAACCCTTCGCGGCAGGACGCGCACTGCCGGCAACTGCCCACCATGCAGCCCACGCCGACGGTATCGCCGACCTTGAAACCGCTGACATCGCCGCCCACCGCGCTGACATGGCCCACGATCTCGTGGCCCGGCACGCAGGGGTACAAGGTGCCCGACCACTCGCCGCGCACGGTGTGCAGGTCGGAATGGCAGACCCCGCAATAGGCAATTTCGATTTGCACATCCCGCGGCCCCGGCGTGCGCCGCGGGATGTCGAGCGCCACCAGCGGCTGGTCGGCCGCGTGGGCCCCGATGGCATGCGTGGTCATGGCAGTATTCCTGGGCTGGATGGGAACCCGCACGATACGCCGATTGCTGGCGCATGGCAGTGTCCGGCAGGCCTGATGACGCCTGCTCAATCGTGCTTGCTCAGGCGTGCATTTTTGCAGCGCCACAGTGCCGGGATTCCACCTGCAAGGTGGCGTGACCGATGCCGAAGTGTTCGTGCAATTCGGCGGCCACCGCGGCACGTACCGCATCGGCATCGGTGGCGTCTTCGCACAGCAGGACATGCGCGGTGAGGATGGGTTCTTTCGAGCCCAGCGCCCACACATGCAGGTCATGCACCGCCGCCACACCCGCCACTGCTTGCATGGCATCACGCACCGCACCCACATCCACGCCATCGGGCACGCCCTGCATCAGCACATGCGCGGCCTGCTTCAGCAGCACGAAGGTGCGCGGCAGTACCCACAGGCCCAGCAAGACTGCCACCACCGGATCCACCCAGCCCCAGCCGGTGAAGTGGATCAGCGCCGCGCCGGCGATCACCCCCAGCGAGCCGAGCATGTCGCTCCACACCTCCAGATAAGCGCCCTTGACGTTCAGGCTCTCGCCGGCACCGGCGGCCAGCAATTTCATCGACAGCAGGTTGGCCAGCAGGCCGATGACCGCCACCACCAGCATGCCGGTGGTGGCCACCGCTTCGGGGGCGCGGAGCCGCTGCACCGCTTCGAACAGGATGTAACCGGCCACCACGAACAGCAGGCTGGAATTGATGAACGCGCCGATCGCTTCCATTCGCGCGTAACCATAACTGCGCCGCGCATCGGGTGGCCGCCGGCTCATCCGCACCGCGAACAGCGAAATGCCCAGTGACGCCACGTCGGTCATCATGTGCGCCGCATCCGACAGCAGCGCCAGGCTGTTGCTGAGCAGGCCGCCGGCGATTTCCACCAGCAGCACCAGCAAGGTCAGCCAGAAGGCGAACCACAGCGGCTTCTCGTGCTTGATGACCGCCGGCACATGGCTGTGCCCGGGGCCGCCGTGGTCATGCGCGTGACCGTGCCCGCTTTCGTGCGCGTGGCCTGCGCTCATGGTGATCGCCCTGCAAAAAGAAGCGCAGCCTAGCGATGCCGGCTGCGGTTACACAATTGCAGCAACTCAGCCGCGCCGCCGCGGCCACGCCGCCAGCAGCGCCCACAGGCCGCCGACGCCGGCAATCCAGGTGGCGATGGGCAAGCCGCCCAACTTCGGGCCGCCGGCATCCTGCGCGTACAGCACCACCGCCACGATCAGCAGACCGGTGCCGAGGATCGCCGACACCGCGCGGCGTTGCAGGTTGTGCAGGGTCTTGTCGAGTTCACGGATGTCCTGCGAGCGCATCGCCAGTTCGTGCCTGCCCTCCACCTGCTGTTGCAACCACGCATGCAGCAGGCGCGGCATGTCGGGGGCGCGGGTGATCAACTCCGGCATCCGCGCCCGCACCTCACCCAGCAGGCGCCCGGGGCTGTAACGCTCGCGCAGGATCTGCTCCAGCACCGGCTTGGCCACCGCCCAGATGTCGATCTTCGGATCCAGCTGGCGGCCCACGCCTTCGATGTTGAGCAGGGTCTTCTGCAACAGGATCAGCTGCGGCTGCAGGGTCAACTCGTAACGCTGCGCGGTGCGGAACAGTTTCAACAGCACTTCGGCCAGTGAAATTTCGCTCAACGGACGGGTGAAATACGGCTCGCAGACCGCACGCACCGCCGCCTCCAGCTCGTCGATGCGAATGTGCGGCGGCATCCAGCCTGCCTGCACGTGCAGCTCGGCGATGCGTCGGTAGTCGCGGTTGAAGATCGCCATGAAGTTCTCGGCAAGCCAGTACTGGTCATCGCTGGAGAGCTGGCCCATGATCCCGAAGTCCAGCGCGATGAAGCGCGGATCTTCCTTGTGCGCGGGGTCGACCCAGATGTTGCCGGCATGGGCGTCGGCGTGGAAGAAGTTGTCGCGGAACACCTGCTGGTAGAACACGCGCACGCCTTTCGCCGCAAGCCGCCGGCGGTCGATGCCGGCGGCGTCCAGCGCGGCGATGTCGTCGGACGGGATGCCGCGCACGCGCTCCATCGTCAGCGCGCGCTCGGCGGTGTGGCTCCAGATCACCTCGGGCACGTACAGGTCGGGCGAGCCGGCCCAGTTGCGCCGCAGCAGGCTGGCGTTGCCGGCTTCGCGCTGCAGGTCGAGTTCGGCAGCCAGCGTGTTTTCGATTTCGGCGACGATTTCTTTCGGGCGAATCTTGTCGGCGCCGGGATGGGCGCGTTCGACCACGGCCGCCACGTGCTTGAGCAGCACCACGTCGGAAGCGATCAGCGCCGCGATGTCCGGCCGCAGCACCTTCACCACCACCTCGCGCCCGTCGTGCAGCGTCGCGGCATGCACCTGCGCGATGCTGGCGGAGGCCAGCGGGGTGGTATCGAAACTGGCGTAGGCCTCGGAAATACTGCGGCCCAGCGCCACCTCGACCAGCGTGCGGGCCTGCACGCCATCGAACGGCGCCACCCGATCCTGCAACAGGGTCAGCTCTTCGGCGATGTCGGGTGGAATCAGGTCACGGCGGGTGGACAGAATTTGTCCGAATTTGACGAAGATCGGCCCCAGTGCCTGCAAGGCCAGCCGCAACCGTGCACCGCGCGACAGACTGGCCACCTCGCGCGAGGCGCGCGGCACGAACGGACGCATCAAATTCAGCCAACGCTCGGCCGGGGTGCCGTCCAACAGGTCATCCAGCCGATACCGAAGCAGCACCCGGCCGATCTTCCACGCCCGCAGCGCGGATTTCATGCGGCCAGGCCCCGCTCGCGGCGCAGCCGGGCGATCTTCGCCGCCACCCGCTCGACGTCGTCGCGCAGTGCGTCCACGTCGTCGTGGAACGCGTCCAGCTCGGCTTTCGGCACCACGTCGCGACTTTCCTCGGTGACGTATTCGGCGGCCATTTCCGCCAGGTTGCGGCCCGCCACCTGCACCTGCTTCAGTGCGGCGCGCACCGCCTTGGCGATCTGCACGCCCAGCACGTCTCCGAAGACCTTGACGAACGGCAACTGCCAATCCGGGTCGAAGCCGCTGGCCAGTTTCTGCAACCGCTGCGCCAGCGCGGCATCGCCCTCGATACGCAACTTGCCTACCGGTGGCGCGTTGCCGGCGCGGAAGAGCGGCAGCTGCTGGATCAGCCCACCCAAGGTGGCACGCACGCCAAGCTCGGGCTCGGCATCCACCGGCCCCACCCGCAGCACCTCGCCCTCCACCCGCACTTGCAGCGCCAGCGGCGGCGACACCAGCGTCAGCGCCACCCGCTGGCCCTCCAGCGCACGCAGGCCGTCGCGGGTGTCCTCGTCCAACGCCAGCGCATGATTGAGCGCCAGTTCCAGCGCGCGCCCGGCGGGTTGTTTCCAGTGGAAGGGCAGCTCGGTCATGGCACCATTGTAGGTGGCCGCAGCGATGCCCGCAGCCGCGCCAGCCCCTCTGCCATCGACACCTGCGGCACATAGCCGAAGTCGCGGGTGGCCGGGGCCATCGAATACCAGTGCGCAGTACTCAACTGTTCCGCCAGGAAGCGCGTCATCGGCGGCTCGCCGCGCAGCGGCAAAACCGTCCACAGGCCCTCACAGAGACCGCCCAGCGCATAGGCAAGGCCGAAAGGAATGGTTTTTTCCACCGTCGGTGCGCCCGCCGCTTCCAACAGGCCGTTCAACACCTCGCGCAGCGGCCACGGCTCGCCATTGCTGATGAAGTACGCACGCCCGGCACACGCGGCGCCGGGATGCAGCGCGGCCAGCGCGTCCACATGCGCCTGCGCCGCGTTGTCGATGTAGGTGGTATCGATCCGGTTGTCGCCGCTGCCCACCAGCCGCAACCGCCCACTGCGGGCGCGTTCGACCAGTTTGGGCAGGATCTGGGTATCGCCCGGCCCCCAGATCAGCCGCGGCCGCAGCGCCACCGTGGCCAGCGCCGTGTCGTTGGCGGCCAGCACCTCGCGCTCGGCGATGATTTTCGTCGTGGCGTAATGCGCTTTCACGCCTTCGCCGTACGGCACTTCCTCGGCGCTGGCGCCTTCCACCGGACGGGTGGCGCGGTGGGCAACACTGGGCGTGGAGGTGTGCACCAGCCGGCCGATGCCATGCGCGCGGCAGGCCGCGATCACGTTGCGGGTGCCGCGCACGTTGGCATCGAAATAACTCTGGTAGCTGCCCCAGGTGCCGGCCTTGGCGGCGTTGTGCAGCACCGCGTCGAAGCCTTCGGAAAACGCGCGCAGCACCGCATCGGCATCGCCCAGGTCGCCCTGCAGCTGGCGCACGCCCAGTGCGTCCAGCGCCGCATGGCGGCTGCGGCTGAAGCTGGCGACTTCGTGCCCGCGCGCCAGCAGCGCGCGGCACAAGGCCTGACCGAGGAAACCGCCGCCGCCGGTGACAAGCAGCTTCATGCCTTGCCACCAACGGATTGCGCCGCCGCCCACGCCGCCAATTTCTCGCGACCGATCTTGGCGTTGTGGCGGATGTCCACCGGAAAAGGGTTGGGGTGGTGCAGGAAGCGTTCGATCTTGGCGGTGTGCACGAAGCCCTGCGCGATGTGGCGCAATTCGTCGGCCACCTCGGCCGGGTTGGCCTGGCTGCCGGGATGCAGCTCGAACACCAGTACGGGCGTTTGCGCACCCGGCATGCCCGTGCCCACCAGTGCGGTGCGCAGCACTTGCGGGTGGGTGTTGAATATCGGCTCCACTTGTTCGGTGCACAAGGTGACGTGTTCGTCCAGCCGCACACGCTGTGATTTGCGCCCGCAGAACCACAGCCGGCCGTCGCCGTCGAACCAGCCCAGATCGCCCATGCGGTGGACGATGCGGTGGCTGCCGTCGGACAGGGGCTCGCGGATCTTCGCCAGCGCGGTTTGCGCGTCGCGATTGAAGTAGGCATCGGTGGCGCTGGGACCGGCCACGGTGATTTCGCCCACCTGCCCGGGCGCGACCTGCAGCGCGTCGTGCCAGTCGGGAATCGCGGCATCGTCGATGCCGATGATGCGCACCGTGTTGCCGACGACAGGACGGCCCACGCAGGTACCGGCACCGGTTTCGGTGCGGGCGCGCAGGGTCAGCAATTCGCGGCCTTCGATCACCGCCACCGGCAGGCATTCGGTGGCACCGTAGGGCGTCCACAGCTGCGCATCCGCCGGCAGCAGCTCCAGCATCCGCCGCACCACGTCGGGCGGCACCGGCGCGCCGGCGCTGGTGACGCGCTGCACGCCGGGCAGTTTTTCGCCATGCGCGGCCAGCACGCCCATCAATGCCGGCGAGCCGAACAGCTGGGTCACGCCAAAGCGCGCGATGGCCGCGTGCAGCTTGCGCGGATCGGCCTGGGCCGGGCGCGTGGGATCCATGTCGGGAATGATGCTGGTCAGTCCCAGCGCGGGGTCGAACAGCGCGAACGGCGGGAAGGTGGGCATGTCCACACCGCCGGCAGCAATGCCGAACGCCTCACCCAGCATCGCGATCTGGGCGACGAAATGCCGGTGCCGGTACACCACGCCCTTGGGCACGCCGGTGCTGCCGCTGGTGAACAGGAGAGCGGCCACGTCCTCGCCGTCGGTCGCGGCCAGCTGCGGGCCGGCGCCGGCGCCTTCGGCTTCGACCCGCGCCAGCGTGGCGTCGGCCAGCAGCGGCCAGCGCCCGGTGGTGATGCGCACCGATGCCGATGTCGCCCAGCCCAGCAGCGCCTTCGCCAGCATGGCCAAGGGGATGCCGATGAAGGCTTGCGGCTGCGCTTCGTCCAGGCACTGTTTCAGCGCACGCTTGTCGATGCCGGGATCGACAAGCACCGGCACTGCGCCGGCCTTGAACAGCGCGAACATCAACAGGAAGAACTCCGGCGTCGGCCGCACCATCACCACCGTGCGGGTACCGCGACGGATGCCGCGCCCGGCCAGCCCGGCGGCAATGGCGTCGCTGCGCGCGTCCAGCTGCGCATAGGTCAGCGCCACCGCGTAGCGGCCGCCGGTGCCGGGGCAGCGCATCGCCACCTGGTCGGGGTGCTCGCGGGCCAGCCGCGGCAGCGCGGCGGCGATATTGCAGGGTGCATTCATCCGCCCATTATCGCCCGCCCCTCTTGCGCGGCGGCCCGACGCGGAAAAAAATCGCATCCCTGCCCCGATCTTCGCCGCGCAAGGCCCGGCTCCCCATGCATCCCTGCCTGACCTGCGGCGCCTGCTGCACGCAATTCCGCGTGGCCTTCCACTGGATGGAATCGGACGAAGTCACGCCGGGGGGGGTGCCGGCAGCCCTGACCGAGAAACTCGATGCCCACCGGCTGGTGATGCGCGGCACCTATGCGCCGCCGATCCGCTGCGTGGCACTGGATGCCGACATCGGCACGTATTCGCGCTGCAGCATCCATCCCAACCGGCCGTCGGTCTGCCGCGAGGTCGAGGCCTCGTTCGAATTCGGCCGCCCCAGCGCACAGTGCGACAAGGCCCGGATCGCCTTCGGCCTGCCGGTGCTAACCGCGGCCGACTGGCGCTGGCGCGACGGCGCCGACAACGACGACCATCCGGACGACAGCGGCAACAGCCCGTCGCCGCCGGCGATGCCGCCGGTCGCCGCGTGAGCGGCGGGTTGATCCCGATCAAAACACCCGTCGGCGCGCGCGCGCAGGCTGGACGCCTACCCATCGGAGAGGCATGACATGAACGGCAAACTCGAAGGCAAGGTCGCCCTGGTCACCGGCGGCGCGCGCGGCATCGGTGCCGCCATCGTCCGCCGGCTGCATGCCGATGGCGCCCGCGTTGCGATCACCGACATGCTGGACACCCGCGGCCAGGCGCTGGCCGCCGAACTGGGCGAACGCGCCGCCTACTTCCACCACGACGTCAGCGACGAAGCCGCGTGGGTGGACACGCTGGCCGCAGTGACTGCGCGCTTCGGCGCCCTGCACGTGCTGGTGAACAACGCCGGCGTCTTCCATCCCGGCCAGATCGCCGACGCGACGGTCCACGACGTCGAGCGGCAGTTCCGGGTCAACCAGCTGGGCCCGTTCCTGGGCATGAAGCACGGCCAGGAGCCGCTGCGCGCCGCCGGCGGCGGCTGCATCGTCAACATCAGTTCGATCGCCGGCCAGCTGGGCTTCCCCAACGCGGCCGCCTACGTGGGCACCAAGTGGGCGGTGCGCGGGATGACCAAGACCGCCGCGCTGGAACTGGCACCGGCGCAGATCCGGGTGAACTCGGTGCATCCGGGCTTCATCGACACACCGATGCTCGGCAACAATCCCCCCGAGGCCAACCAGGCCGGGATCGAGGCCACCCCGCTCAAGCGCATCGGCAAGCCCGAGGAAATCGCCGCTGCGGTGGCGTTTCTCGCCGGCCCCGATGCCGGCTTCGTCACCGGCGCGGAATTGACCGTGGACGGCGGCTGGATTCTCTGACTCCAGGCGTCACCGTCGGAACCAGCCAGCCGGGGGGCAGTGGCCTCGCAAGCCGCTCCCCGATACTCGCTTGGTTGCGAGGCCACTGCCCCCCGGCCGGCCTCGCAACGTGTCGTGTCCTACCTCGCTGCCACTGCGCAGGAGGAAGCGCTAAAGAGGATTGCGATCCAGGAACACCCGAATCAACGGCACCAGCGCTTCGTGCTTGTCTTCCAGCGCGTAGTGGCCGGCATCGGCGTAGGCATGCACTTCCGCGTTCGGCAGCGCGTTGCGGAAGCCGTCGAGGAAGTGTTTGTCGAACACGAAATCGCGCAGGCCCCAGCCGAGGAACGCCGGCCGGTCGGCATAGCCCGGCAATGCCTTCGCGCTGGCCTGCACCAGCGGCATCGCGCGGTCGCCGTCGTGCAGCGGGATGTCCTGCATGAAGCGCAGCGTGGAAATGGCGTTGTCCCAGCCGTCATACACACCGGCATAGGCGGCACGCACGTCCTTCGGCAGCGAACGCTTCGTCCCGAACCAGGCCGCGCCGCGCGCGAACAGGTTGAAGCGGCGTATCAGCCAGCCGCCCAGACGCGAATCGCGGCCCATCGCCAGCCGCGCCGGGAAGCGCTTGGCCGCCGGCAACGGGAACGCGGCGGTGTTGGTGATGACCAGCCGCTTGACGCGCGCGGGATCGCGCAACGCCCAGCCGAAACCGATCATCCCGCCCCAGTCGTGCACCGCCAGCGTCACCGGGCCGGTGATGCCGAGGTGCTTGAGCAGCGCATCCACGTCGTCGATGCGCGACTGCAGGGTGTAGTCGTAGCGCGGCTGTGCGGACGGGCCATCGTCCGGGCGGTCGCTCAGGCCCATGCCGACGTGGTCCGGCACGATGCAGCGGTACCTGTCGCGCAAGCCCAGCACCAGGTGCCGCCAGTAATAGCTCCACGACGGGTTGCCGTGCAGCATCACGATCACCTCGCCGTCGCGCGGACCTTCGTCGAGGAAGGACAGGGCGATGCCGGGGCGGACGTCGAAGCGGTGCGGGGTAAATGGGTAATCGGGAAATTGCATCCGCCCATTGTAGGCGGCATCGTGGCCGGCATCGTGGCGAAAACATCACGCCCAGGCTGACAGAATGGGGCATGCACACGGAACCCTTCGATCAACTCCTGGCCCGCATCCGCGCCTGCCGCATCTGTGAAGCGCACCTGCCGCTGGGCCCGCGCCCGGTGCTGCAGGCCGCGCCCGGTGCGCGGCTGCTGATCGTCAGCCAGGCGCCGGGGCGCAAGGTGCACGCCACCGGCATTCCCTTCAACGACCCCAGTGGCGACCGCCTTCGCGACTGGCTGGGGATCGACAAACCGACCTTCTACGACGCCGGGCAGATCGCCATCGTGCCGATGGGCTTCTGCTTCCCCGGCGCCGGCAAAAACGGCGACCTGCCGCCGCGCCCGGAATGCGCACCGCAGTGGCACCCGCAATTGCTGCCGCGCCTGAAGCAGGTCGGGTTGACCCTGGCCATCGGCCAGTACGCGCAGGCCGGGCTGTTGCAGGATGCACGCGGCAAAATCCTCACCGACACCGTGCGCGACTGGCGCAAGCATCTGCGTGAACGCGGCATCCTGCCTCTGCCCCACCCGAGCCCGCGCAACCGCCTGTGGCTGACCCGCAACCCGTGGTTCGAAGCCGACCTGCTGCCGGAGTTGAAGCGGCGGGTGGCGGAGGCGCTGGGCGACTGAACCCAGTCCCGGAAAGCATGCGGGTGAGGGCCGATCCGGGTCGATTTTCCGCTCACCACTCCACTTTCGCCATCGAGCAGTTCAGACCGGAACCGCTGTCAGGAATGGCTGCGCGGCTTACGACAGCAGCGGCAGCTGCCCGTTCTGTTCGTCACGCAGCACTTCGGCGCGCCGGATCATCTGCTGCACGTCCGCCACGGCATGGATCGCGATCAATTCGACTTCCGGATGGGCATTGGCGAACACGCGGAAAATTTCATCCGCAAACGCCTGCCCGATGCCGGACACGTCGGCGAAATCCAGCACCACATGGCGGAACCGTTCCACCCGCTGCAACAGCCGCTTGGCCTGCGAGCGCGACACCAGCAGTTCATCGCCCACTTTGGCCAGCCGTACCGGCACGACCGTGCGGGCGAAGCTGTATTCGTCGGGCCCACTGGAATATTCGGCGAACACTTCACCCACCGTGCGCGGCGACGATGTCGCGATCTGCATGTCCACGCGCGTGCCCCGGGTTTCCCCGGCTTCGTCCAGAAGGTCAAGTTCAAGGCTGGCTTCGTGATCGAAGGCCAACCCGCCGGAAACGATCCGGAACGCATCGAACATGCGCGACGTGAAGAAGATGCCCTCCCCGCTGTGGCGCTGCGGATCGGTGGTCAACTTCCCCTTCGACAGTTCCAGCAGGGCCAGCCGCTCGTCCGGCAGCGCCAATGCGCGTGAAATCTTGCGGAAAATGCCGATGCCGTCGTCCGCGACCGACATCTGCAGCTGGCCGCCCTGGCACTCCATCGCCACCGTCACGCTGCGGGCTTCGGAGTGATCGACGGCGTTGTTGACCATCTCGGTGACCCCATGCTGGGCGATGTCCAGCACATTGCGCGGCAGATGCTCCAGCAGCGGCAACATATCCCCGAACCAGATCCGATCCTCGGCCAGATTGGCGCGCGGGTAGGTCTGCCGGAACCGCCGGTTCGCGCCCAGCGCGTACATCGGCCGGGTGGTGCCGTCTTTGACCAGATACCCGCCGATCGCCAAGGCCTGCACCTGCTGGTGCACCCGCTGCCGGGACAGCCCGAGCTGCGCCGCCACCATGCTGACCAGATCGCGGGGGTGCTCACCCACCGCACGCAGCAGGGCGATTTCAATCTCGGGTGAGCGATCAGGTCGCGCCATGTCCGAATTGTAAATTGAACTCGCGCTATTGACCAGTCAAAAGGCCTTGATTGTCAATTTACGATTCATGGGAGCCCACCAAAAGCGCTCCGAATTGCCCCACCTGGCGAATGGGACGCGGCTATTGCCACTACCTCACCACTCCACTTCCGCCATCGAGCAGTTCAGCCCCGAGCCGATGCCCAGCAGGGCCACCCGGCTGCCCTTCTTCAGGCGGCCCATCTCGCGCAGCTTGGACAGCACGATCGGCACCGATGCCGGGCCGATGTTGCCGTGTTCACCGAAGATGGTCATGACCTTCTTGGGATCGATGCCCATCGCCTTGGTGAAGGCGGCGGTGTGCACCTTGCTGACCTGGTGAATGACGAATTCGTCCAGCTCGGAGGCCACCCAGCCCAGCTTCTGCTTGGCCACTTCGAAGGTCTTGCTGGCCAGCTTCACGCCTTCGATCAGCAGCATGCGGGTGTCGGTGATCATGCCGTCCAGGTTGCCGCGGCACAGCTTGTTCCACTCGGTGGCGGCGCGGCTCACGCCGCCCTTGTAGCGCGGCGCGCCCGGGGCCAGTTCGCTGCGCGCCAGCACCATGGCGGCGGCACCGGAGCCCAGGGTGAGGGTGGCCAGCTCGTTCTTGAAGTCTTCTTCGGTGACGTCGGCGCGGGTCATGCGCTCCAGCGTCTTCTCGTAGGCGAGGTCGGCAGTTTCGCCATCCACCACCAGCGCGTAGTCGATTTCGCCGCGTTCGATCATCCGGCTGGCGATGTCCATGCCGTTGATGAAGGCCAGGCAGGCGTTGGCGATGTCGAAGTTCTGGCAGGTGTCGGGCAGGCCGAGATTGCCGCTGACAATCGAGGCGGTGGACGGCTCCAGATAATCGCGGCTGACCGAGGTGCTGACCAGCAGGCCCACTTTGTCGGGGTCGATGCCGGCGTCGGCCAGCGCTTTCACGCCGGCCAGGGTGGCGGCGTCGGAGGCCTGCACGTCGCCATCCCACAGGCGGCGGGCATGGATGCCGGCGATATCGCCCAGCACGTCGGTCTTGATGCCGAGGCGGTCCAGCGTGGGCTTGAGCCGGGTGTTGATCTCATCCGAACTCAGGCGACGCGGGGCGTCGATATGGGCCAGACCGGCGATGGCGACACGTTGAAACAACATGGGCGGACACTCGTGCAGGCACCAACGCGGTGCCGGAACCGCACAGGATAGCGCGTTTCACATCAATACGCAGGCGTATGGCCAAGGCTGTGACCGTGCGCACGGTGGCCAACGCCGGCTCACCGGCAGAGCCACATTGCCCAACGCTGGCTGCCATCCTCCGGCGGGGCCAGCGGGCTGATCCGGTTGGCCCCCGCGCCCGGTGCCTCGTTGCGGGCCAGGGTTTCCAGCTCGTCCCGAACCTGGACGGCGTTGCGCTCGTAGAAACCGACCTTGTGGGTGATCGACACCGCCACGTCCCCGCGCTTCTCGCAGCCGGCAGGGGCCACCGACAGCACCTTCACCTGCTGCGCCCCCGGCGCCATCTTCACGAAGGTGCAGGCGGGCAGCGCCACCACGGCGCCGGCCAACAGGAGAATTCGCATCACGGGCATCGGATTTCCTTGCGTCGAAAAAGGAAGCCCGCCAAGTGTGGCGGGCTTCCGGTGCTGCTGGATGAACGGGGCGCTTACTTCTTCGTCACCGGCTTGCCGTCGGCATCCAGCACGGTGACCTCACCCAGGTTCAGCGCGCGCACCGGGGCTTCGGTCTTGGACAGATCGCCCACCACCAGCCAGGTCAGGCCATTGCCGCCCAAAGCCTTGGCCGCGGCATTCACCTGCGCCGGGGTCATCGCGTCGATCTCGGCGCTGCGCTTGAACACGTAGTCGTCCGGCCGGCCGTACAAGGCGTTGCTGGCGATGGTGCTCATCACCGCCGCGGCGGTTTCATACGCACCCGGCAAGGTCAGGGTCATCACCTTCTTCATCCCCGCCACTTCCTCGGCGCTGGCCGGGCGCTTGCCGCTGGCGTAGTCGCCGATTTCACGCTGCATTTCGGCCACGGCTTCGCCGGTCTTGTCGATCTGCACCGGCGCACTGGCCGTCCACAGGCGCGGGCCCAGCGCGCCCTGCGCACCACTGCGGGCACCGTAGGACCAATGCTTGTCCTCGCGCAGATTCATGTTGAGGCGGGCGGTGAAGTCGCCACCGATCACCATGTTGGCCATGTCGTATTCCACCGCCTTCGGGTCGGTGCTGGAGGGCAGGGTTTCGGCCGCCACGATGTTGGCCTGCACGGCACCGGGCTGGTCGATCAGGAACACCCGCGGCTTGGGCTGCGCGGCCACTGCCGGAATGCCGGATACCCCTGCGCTGCCGGCGGCCTTCCAGTCGCCGAAATAGTTTTCCAGCAGCGGCAGGATGGTTTTCAGATCGGTATCGCCCACCACCACCAGGGTGGCGTCCTGCGGACGCAGGGCGGTGTCATGCCATTGCTGGACATCGGCGCGACTCAGGCCGGCAATCGTGGCTTCGGTGCCACTGCCGGTGCGCGGTGCGGCATACGGATGCCCGGCACCGAACACCAGCCCCGGCAGCACCCGCTGGACGATGCCGTTGGGCTGTGCCTTTTCCTGCTTGATGCCGGCAATCCACTGGCCGCGCACGCGGTCGATGTCGGCCTGCTCGAAACGCGGCTTGCGCAGCATGTCGGCGTACAGTGCCAGCGACGGCTCGAGATTCTGCTTGAGCGCGGACAGATAGGCGCTGCTGCTGTCGAGCCCGGCCCTGGCCCCCAGATTGGCACCCAGCGATTGCGCACGATCGGCAAAGGCCAACGCCCCCAGATCGCCGGCGCCTTCGTCCAGCAACCCCATGCCGAAGCTGGCCATCCCCAGCTTGCCTGCCGTGTCGGCGGCGGTGCCATGGGGGAACTCATAGCTCATCTGCACCACCGGGATATCGTGGCGCTCGGCCAGAATCACCTTGGTGCCATTGCGCAGGGTTGCGTGCTGCTGCGCCGGGAAGATCAGTTGCGGGAAGCTCTTGGGCATCGGCACGCCGGCCTTGCGGTTCACCGTGCTGGTGCCAACCTTGTACCTGACGTCGACCTTCGGGGCCTTGAACGGTGCCGGCTTGACCGTCGGATCTTCGGCCAGCGCCACCCGCTTGCCGGGGTTCACCACCAGCGTATGGCTGCCCTTGCCCGCACCCAGCCAGGTGTTGCCGGTGCTGCGCAACACATCCGGGGTGGCCTCGGCCAGGGTCTTCAGGCTGTCGCGGAAGCAGCCGGGGTTGTCCATGTAGACCGCACACTCGGCCAATGCGTCGGCCTTGCCGCCGAAGCCGCCGATGCGCTCCACACCCCGGATCCAGCCCGCTTGGAACGCCGTGCGGGTGCGCTCCAGCTCATCCGCGGACGGGCCGTCCTTGAGTAGCTTGCGCAGTTCCTCGTCGATGGCCGCTTCCACCTTGGCCACGTCCACGCCCTGCTTGACCGCGGCAGTGATCATGAAGGTGCTGCTGAGCTGCGAGCCGTAGGCGCCGGCGCTGACGTTGTCCACCAGCTTGTCCTGATGCACCAGCCGCTTGTCCAGCCGCGAGGATTTGCCGCCGCCCAGGATCTGCGCCAGCAGTTGCAGGCGATCCAGATCCGGCGCGCCGTACTGCGCCACGTTCCACACCCGGTAGATGCGCGACTGCGGCACGGTGTCGGTCATCTCGCTGCGCGAATTGGTGGTATGCGCCGCCACGTCCACCTTCGGCTGGGCCATGGTCGGGGTGGCCGGGATGTCACCGAAATACTTCGCCACTTTTTCCCTGGCGGTAGCCAGATCGATGTCGCCGGCCAGCACCAGCACCGCGTTGTTGGGGCCGTACCAGGTCTTGAACCAGGTCTTGACGTCGTCCAGCGAGGCCGCGTTGAGATCGTTCATGGAACCGATGGTGCTGTGGTGATACGGGTGGCCGGCCGGGTACATGATCTTGCCCAGCTGGTCCCACACCTGCCCGTACGGCTGGTTTTCACCCTGGCGCTTTTCGTTCTGCACCACGCCGCGCTGCTCGTCCAAGGTTTTCTGGTCGATCGCGCCCAGCAGATGGCCCATGCGGTCGGACTCCATCCACAACGCCATGTCCAGCGCGGTGGTGGGCACGTTTTCGAAATAGTTGGTGCGGTCGGAATTGGTGGTGCCGTTCTGGTTGGTGGTGCCCACTTCCTTGAACGGAGTGAAGAACTCGCCCGGCGCGTTCTCGCTGCCGTTGAACATCAGATGTTCGAACAGGTGCGCGAAGCCGGTGCGGCCGGCCGGTTCATCCTTGCTGCCGACGTGGTACCACACGTTCACCGCCACGATCGGCGCCTTGCGGTCGGTATGCACCACCACCCGCAGGCCGTTGGAGAGGGTGAAGCTTTCGTACGGAATATCCACGGCCGGTGGAGTCGCCGCCTGTGCAGGAGCGGTGTAAGCACCCGCGGTGAGGGCGGTGGCAAGTGCGAAGGCAAGTGCGGCAGGGCGCAGAACGGACATGGCAACTCCTTGTAGGTGGCTGTCGAACCGGGACAGCGAACCGCCGATGATAGTCCCGGTGAATCGCAGACGCACTAGGCCGGAAGCCACACGCCGGGCACGGCCTACAATTGCGCCATGCTGCACGTCATCCTGCATCGCCCGGAAATCCCCCCCAACACCGGCAACGTGATCCGGCTGTGCGCCAACACCGGCGCGCGGCTGCACCTGGTGCGTCCGCTCGGGTTCGACATCGACGACAAGCAGCTGCGTCGCGCCGGGCTGGACTATCACGAATACGCACAGCTGCAGGTGCACGACACGTTGGACGCCGCACTGGCGAACATCGAAATGACGCTTGGCAGGCCGCCGCGCGTGTTCGCGCTGTCCACCCGCAGCAGCGTGCAGTACGACGCCCCGCACTTTGGCGAAGGCGATGCGTTCCTGTTCGGCAGCGAGACCGCCGGCCTGCCGGCCGATGTGTTGGCCAGCATCCCCGAAGCCCGGCGCCTGCGTTTGCCGATGCGGCCGCACAACCGCAGCCTCAACCTGTCCAATGCGGTGGCGGTGATGGTGTTCGAAGCCTGGCGCCAGCAGGGGTTTGCCGGCCAGGCCTGAGCGTGCCGCGTGTACTCCATGCTGTTTTAACAATTCCTGTACCGCCGGGTTCTGGATTCAGCCCGTGTTGTGACGCAATTGCCGAAATTGCACCCGTCCTCGCCGGTTGGCGGGACACCCACAACAACATGGAGGTCCACCTCATGAAGCGTTACGCCATTGCCCTTGCCCTGATTGCCGCCCTGCCCTTCGCCGCGTCCGCCGCCGACGGCATCAACTACAACTACGTGCAAGGCGGCTATGTCGCCACCAATACCAACGGCCCGGATGCCGACGGCTGGGGTCTGGGCGGCTCGGTGGCCGTGCATCCGAATTTCCACCTGTTCGCCGACTACGCCAACCAGAAGATCAAGCACACCAGCGTCGATTTCGACCAGTGGCGCGTGGGTGGCGGCTACAACACCGCGATCGGCAAGAACACCGATTTCGTGGCCAACGTGGCCTATGAAAAGGTCGACGCCGGTGCCGGCATCCATGCCGACGGCTACAGCGTGGAAGGCGGCGTGCGCAGTGCGCTGGCCCCGAATTTCGAAGGCTATGCCATGCTGGGCTATCTGGATGGCAACCACGTCAAGGGCGAGGCCTATGGCCGCCTGGGTGGCACCGTGAAGTTCAACCAGAACTGGGGCGTCAATGCCGACGTCCGCCTGGTCAACGGTGGCGATACCCAGTGGTTCGTGGGCCCGCGCTTCAGCTGGTAAGAGCGCAGCACCACCGCAACGAAAACGCCCGGCAATGCCGGGCGTTTTCCATTTCACCCCGCATTACAACAAGGCCACATTGCGGGTGACCTGGCCGCTGCCGAGATCGACCCGCAGCAACTGCGACGAATTGGCGATCAGCAGGGTTCCGCCCTGCCGCACGAACTGCCTGGTTTCGAACCGGCTTGCCCAGTCCGGAAGTGCCTGCGGCAGCGGCGTGCTCCAGCGTGTTTTCAGCGTGCCGGCATCCACCAGCGTCAAAGACAGATGCTGTTTGTCATCCTTGCGCTGCGGCGAAAGCACCAGAAAGCCACCGTCGATCAACGTGGCCGGCGGAAACGACTCATGCTCGCCGCTGTCGGCAAAATACAGCAGCTTCGGATCCAGGAAATCATCTTGCGAGCGCGCGCCGTCGAACTTGCGCACGAACGCCTTGCGGGTGTTCCCCTCTTCACTGAAATTCCTCGGCAGCCCTCCGCGCAGCACCTCATCCATGCGTTGATCGACGCGCTCAACCGCCGCCTGCGTTGGCTGCACTTGTCCGGTTGCGGGATCCAGACGGTACAGGCGCCCATCCTGACCTTCGAAGATGAACGCATCCGGATCGCTCAGGCTGCGCCGGAAATCGGTGGCACCCACCTCGGCCACCGAAGCCACGCTGCTGCGCTTGGCAACCTCTGCACTATCCAACGTGATGCGTCTATCGGCGATGGAAAAGATGGCAGGCGCCATCGCCTTGCTGTGGGTGCCGCTGCAGGCCACCGCGACGTAATGGTCGTTCACATCGGCGACGCGGGGGTAGATGCAATCAAACGTCTTGGGGGCGATGGGCTTGTCCAGCAATTTGGCGCCCGTTTGCGTATCGATCACCTGCAGTTTGTCGGTGAACGTGCCTTGGCTGATCGAGCTTCCGCCCTTGCGGCTGTAGGAATAGATGAAGGTTTCCCGAAAGACATAGGCGTAATAGCGCCCGCCGGGGCTGAACTTGCCCTCAAACAGCACCGGCTGTTGTTTTCCCAGCACCGAACAGCCACCCAAGAGCGCCAAACCCGCCAAAGTGCCCAGCCAAAACCCACGTTGCAGCAAGCGCATCATTTTCTCCACGTTCTCAAGCCCGCCATGCGGCAGCCCAAACGGGAGTACGCCAAAGCGGGGCCAGCGCGGACATGCCCCAGCCGGCCCGCAAGGGCTAGCCGAACAGCGCCTGCGGGTATTCGGCCTTGCGTTCGCGCGCCATCAGCCGCGCCAGGCCCTCGGCGGGCGTGACCGTGCCGTGCAGCACGTCGCGCGCGCCCTCGGCAATCGGCAATTCGATGCCGTGCAGGTTGGCCAGCCGCATCACCTCGTCAGCAGTTTGCAGCGATTCCACCACCTGGCCGATCTCGCGCACCGCGTCGGCGATCGTCGCGCCGCGCCCCAGCGCCAGGCCCAGCCGGCGGTTGCGCGACAGGTCGCCGGTGCAGGTCAGCACCAGGTCGCCAAGGCCGGCCAGGCCCATCAGGGTTTCCGGGCGGCCGCCGAGGGCGATGTTGAGGCGCAGCATCTCGTTGAGCCCGCGGGTGATCAGGCCGGCGCGCGCGTTCAGACCCAGGCCCATGCCGTCGGCGACGCCGGTGGCCACCGCCAGCACATTTTTCATTGCGCCGCCCAGCTCGGCACCGCGCATGTCGTTGCCGGTGTAGGCGCGGAACGCCGGGCCGTGCAGCGCATCGGCGACCTGCCGGCAGAATGCGGCATCGTCGGAATGCACGGTCAGCGCGGTGGGCAGACCTTCGGCCACCTCCTTGGCAAACGACGGGCCGGTGACCACCGCCAGCGGCACGTCCTCGCCCAGCACCTCGCCGGCCACTTCATGCAGGAAACGCCCGCTGCCCGGCTCGAAGCCCTTGGTGGCCCACGCCACGCCGGCCTGCGGCGGGCGCAGCGGCGCCAGCGCGCGCAGGGTTTCGGCGAACGCGTGCGAGGGCACCACCACCAGCACCAACCCGGCATCGGCCAGCGCCTCGTGCAGCGAGGTGGTGGCACGCAGCGCGCCGGGCAGGGCGATGCCGGGCAGGTAGCGCGGGTTCTCGCCCTTGCCTTCGATCGCCGCCACGGTGGCGGCATCGCGGCCCCACAGCATGGTGGGGTGGCCGTGACGGGCAATCAGCGCCGCCAGCGCGGTGCCCCAGGAGCCCGCGCCGAGGACGGCGACTTTCGGTTTGGCAGACGCCGTCATGCGTCGCCGATCAGGCGTTGCCGGCGGTTTCGGCGTTGGCCAGCGAATTGCCCGGCTGACCCA
Organism: Lysobacteraceae bacterium; assembly: GCA_028868545.1. Lineage (GTDB taxonomy): Bacteria > Pseudomonadota > Gammaproteobacteria > Xanthomonadales > Xanthomonadaceae > Thermomonas. Next base: position 29,938 of record JAGWUF010000010.1, read on the forward strand.
TCTGTTCGGCGCGCTGACGCAGGGTTTCACCATACAGCGCGTCGAAGTTGATCGGCTGCATCGGGAACGGCGGGAACCCGCCATTGGTGATCAGCTGGCCCACGGCCGCAGCGGCATAGGGGTAGAGGATGTTCGGGCACTGGATGCCCAGCATCGCGTCGAGAATCTGGTCATCCATGCCCGCCAGGCCAAACACGCCGCACTGTTCGACTTCCGCCAGATAGGCGGTCTTGCCGTTCAAGGTGCAGGTCAGGGTGATGCCCAGGCTGACTTCGAACGCGGTGTCGGCCAGACGCTGCACCTTCTGGTTGAGCTTCATCTGCAGGTCCGGCTGGCCCTGTTCGTTGAACACCTGCGGTGCATTCGGAGCTTCGAAGGAGAGATCCTTCACGTAGAGTTTTTCAACGGTGAAGGTCGGGCCTTGCGGTTGGTCGGCGGCCGGGGCAGCGCCATTCAGGGTTTCATCGGACATGGGAACTCCAGAACTGTTCGGATACAACGGAAGAAAGGAACGGCCCGATTATCGCATCGAACCGGCGCAACCCCTCCGACATTGGGGCAGCGGTGGCCAAACACAAGCGCCAGCGGGGATCAGCGGCCCTTCACCAGCGGCAAATCGGCCGACTGCCAGGCGCGGATGCCGCCTTCCAGTACCGACACCTGGGCGAAACCGGCCTTGCGCAACCGCTTCGCCGCACCCTGTGCGGTCTGGCCCACGTTGCACACCAGCACCACCGGCAATGCCTTGGCCGGAGCCAGCGCCTTGTTTTCGGGATCGAACTGGCTCAACTGCACGTTTTTCGAACCGGCGATATGGCCTTTTTCGAAGTCCGCAATTGCGCGCAGGTCCACCACCAGCGCGTTGTCGCGATTGACCAGCGCCGTCAATTGCGCCGGGCCGATCCGGCGCACGCCACTGAGCAGGCCCAGCAGTTCGTTGCCGATGATGGCCACGGTGAGACCCGCCAGGGCCAGCGACAACATCGGGTTGCGGCCGGCAAATGCGGCCAGTTCGGCAAAGGTCACGGCAGCTACCACCAATCACGGGGCGGCAATTGTACCTGCCGCCCTGCCCCTTCGCGTCATTTGCCGCGTCACTCCCCGCGCCACAGATCCGGCAGGCCGTTGTCCTGCCACCACGTCTTGGTCTGCGGGTCGTAATGCCAGCGTTCGCGGAAGCGCACCGTGCGCTCGACCATGGTGTTGCGGTTGAACACGCCGATCTCGATCTCGCGTTCTACCGCACCGTCCTCCAGCGCCCGGCTGCCCAGGTCGCGGTAGGAGGAAATCTGCACCTGCTTGTAGCGGGAGAAGTCGATGTCGGACAGCGGATGTGCCTGCCGTTGCTGCGGGTCGACCAGATTCCAGGCACCCTCGAAATCGCCCCAGCGCACCGCCGCCGACCATGCGTATTGCGCCTCTTCCAGCCCGCGGGTCCTGCCCTTGCCCGACGCTAGCACGGAGGCTGACGGCAGCAGCAGGCAGAGCAACAGCAATACGCGCAGCAGCTTGGACATGGGCCGGACACACACAGAGTGACGGGCCATCCTACCCGTTGCGGCTCAGGCGTGGGCAATCGCCACATAACGGCCCACGAAGGTGGCCGCCACGCCACCGTCGGCCAGCAGGGTCCTGGCCTGCAGGCGAATGCCGGCGCGCCCCTGCGTGCGCAAGGTGGTGGCCAGTGCGGCGTGCTCGGCGGCAGCGTCGTATTCGGCGTCCACCACGATGTCCTCGAACACCGGCTTGAGGTAACGCACGCGGCTGTCGGCCACGAACACGTCGGCATGCAGGCCGGCGGTCTCCAGCTCCAGCGCCACCAATCCCCAGCAGGCAATGGTCATCAGCGAAACCATGCTGCCGCCGAACGCGCAGCCCTTGTCGTTGATGTTGGCCGCCAGCGGCGCGCGCAGGCGCAAGTGACCGTGCTGCCAATCGAGGATCTGCGGCTGCATGCCGGCCACCGGCGGCATGCCATTGAAATGTGCGGCCAGTGCATCCAGCGCCGCGTGCTGCGAAGTCACGTCCATGCGCACAGCCTGCCGCATCCTGGCTTGCTGTGCCAAGCTTGACACATGCCTGGTCTTGCAGATCAACCACTTCCGCTTCAACACTGCACCGTATTGTCGCTGCGACCGCGCGGCCAGCACGCCGGCCTGCGCGCGGCCTGCCGCCGCCACGGCGCACGCCTGCTGGCGCTGTCACCGATCGTCATCGCCACCCTGGACAGTCCGCCGGTGCGAAAACAGCTCGCCACCGCACTGGCCGCCGACATCGTCCTGTTCACCAGCCCGAACGCGGTGCGCGCGGCGGCAGCGCTGGCACCGCTGCGCGCAGGTCGCGACCAGCACTGGCTGGCGGTGGGGGCCGGCACGCAGCGGGCACTGCAACGGCTGGGTATCGCCGCCATTGCACCGATGCGGATGGACAGCGAGGGCCTGCTGGCACTGCCGCCGCTGGCACAGCCGCAGGGCAAGTCGATCGGGCTGATCACCGCGCCCGGTGGCCGCGGGGTGTTGCTGCCGGCACTGACCGCGCGCGGTGCACAGGTGGTGCGCGCCGATGTCTACGCGCGGCTGCCGGCAGGCATCCCTGCCCGTCGCTGGTTGCAGCTGGCCGCACTGCTGCAGGCGCACCACCCGACAGTGCTGGCACTGAGCAGCGGCGAAGCCCTGCAGGCCTGGCTGGCGCAAGTGCCCGCCACCTTGTTGCCGGGCGTTTTCGACAGCGCCGTGGTCGCCGCCAGCGAACGCCTGGCCCAGGCCGCACGCAGCGCCGGCTTCCAGCGCGTGGCAACGGCTGCCAGCGCCCGCCCGGCCGCGCTGCTGCAGGCGGCCACTACAATGTGCGGATGAGCACAGGCATTCCACCCATCGACTGCGTCCGCGACTATCTCACCGGCCTGCAGGATCGCATCTGCGCCGCCATCGAAGGCACCGACGGCAGCGCGCGTTTCCTTGAGGATGCGTGGACGAAAGACCCCGCCAGCTCGCCGATCCGCGGCGGCGGGCGCACCCGGGTGCTGCGCGACGGCACGGTGTTCGAGCAGGCCGGGATCGGTTTTTCCGACGTGGCCGGCGACCGCCTGCCGCCATCGGCCAGTGCCGGCCGGCCGGAGCTGGCCGGCGCGTCGTGGCGCGCGGTGGGGGTGTCGCTGGTGTTCCATCCGCGCAATCCGTTCGTGCCGACCACGCATGCCAACGTGCGCCATTTCCGCGCCGAGCGCGACGGCGAAACCGTGGCATGGTGGTTCGGCGGCGGCTTCGACCTGACCCCGTTCTATCCGTTCGACGAAGACGTGCTGCACTGGCACCGCAGCGCGCGCGCACTGTGCGAGCCGTTCGGCGGGCAGGCGCGCTACGACGCGCACAAGCAATGGTGCGACGAATATTTCTTCCTCAAGCACCGCGACGAAACCCGCGGCGTGGGCGGGCTGTTCTTCGACGACCTGCACGGCGATTTCGACGACAGCTTCGGCTATCTGCGTGCGGTCGGCGACGGCTTCCTCGATGCCTACCTGCCGATCGTCGAACGCCGCAAGCACACGCCGTACGGCGAGCGCGAGCGCCAATTCCAGCTGTACCGGCGCGGCCGCTACGTGGAGTTCAACCTGGTGTTCGACCGCGGCACCCTGTTCGGCCTGCAATCGGGCGGGCGTACCGAGTCGATCCTGATGAGCCTGCCGCCGCTGGTGCGCTGGGAATACGGCTACCAGCCCGAGCCCGGCAGCGCCGAAGCGCGACTGGCGGACTATCTGCGTCCGCGCGACTGGCTGGGCGAGGCGCTGCGCTGATTCAATCGCGCTTGCGCAGCACCACGCTGATGTGGCCGTTGGTTTCCAGCACCGCCAGCCCGATCTCGCCGACATCGCCCACGCCATTCATGCGCAAGGCTTCGGCGAAGTCGTCGTCGCTCACCAATTCGCGCCGCAGCACCTGCTGGAACACCTGCCCGTCGCGCGCCAGCAGCACCGGCACGCCCTCCACCCATTTCTCGATGCGGCGGTTGCGCGCAATCAGCAACGCCACCACGTAATTCAGCACGATCAAGGTGGTGGCCATCACCGCCGCGCCGCTCAGGGAATTGTCGCCGCCGTTGATGCCGTTCTGCACCGCGTTGCCGATCAGGATCAGCAGCACCAGGTCGAACGGCGTGAACTGGCCCACCGCGCGCTTGCCGGACAGGCGCATCAGCACCATCACCATCACGTAGACCACCACCGCGCGCAGCACGAAATGCCACCACGGCGCGGACAGCTGGAACAGGTCGTTCACGGCAATCTCCAGCACGCCCGTTGCGGCGGCCATTGCGCGCAAGTGTAGCCCCGGGCCCCTGCGTGCCGGCCAACCGCGCAGCACTTCCCCATCCTGCCGTCCGCTGGGTTAGGCTTGCGCCTCGCCACATGCATCGGGGAGATCGCATGAGTGTGTCGGACTTGCGGGTGATGGTGGTTGAAGATCACGGCTTCCAGCGCCGGATCGCCTTGCGCTTGCTGGCCGAGCTGGGCGTCGAGCACACCCTGGAAGGTGCCGATGGCCTGCACGCCATGGACGTGCTGCGGCAACAAGCCAACCCGCCGGATGTGGTGCTGGTGGACCTGGACATGCCCGGCATGGACGGCATCGAATGCATCGGCCAGATCGCCCACGAACGCCTCGCGCGTGCCGTGGTGGTGGTCAGTGCGCTGGACCCTGCCCTGCTGCATACCGTGCAGACCATGGCCCGTGCCTACGGCCTGCGGGTGCTGGGCAGCGTGGAAAAACCGCTGACCCGGGAAAAACTGGAAGCCATCCTGAGCCGCTACGGCGAGCAAAGCGGCGAAGTGCCGGACGAGAACGATGCCGACTTCAGCGTGACCGCGCTGATCGACGCCCTCGAACAGGGCCAGATCGTGCCGTGGTTCCAGCCGCAGGTGGAATTCGGCAACGGCAAGGTGGTCGGCGTGGAGGCGTTGGCACGTTGGGAACGCACCGATGGCAGCGTGGTCGGCCCGGTCTTGTTCGTGCCGGTACTGGAGCGCGAAGGCTATGCCAACCAGCTGACCGACCGCATGCTCGAACAGGGCTGCCAATGGCTGCAACGCTGGCACCAGGCCGGCCTGCGCCTGAAGTTGTCGGTCAATGTCTCGCCACTGGCTCTGGCCGACTCGGCCGCCGCGGATCGGTATCAGGCGATCGCCGAGAGTTACGGCATCCTGCCCGAAGACGTGGTGCTGGAAATCACCGAAAGCTCGGTGATGTCCGATGCCGCACGCGGACTCGGCTTGTTGGCCCGGTTGCGGCTGAAGGGGTTCGGGCTGTCGATCGACGATTTCGGCACCGGTTATTCCTCGCTGGCGCAGCTGGCGCAGGTGCCGTTCACCGAACTGAAGATCGACAAGGAATTCGTGTTCACCGCGCATGCGCAACCGCGCAAGCGGGCAATGGTGGAAGCCAGCCTGGATCTGGCGCGCAAGCTCAACCTGGTCACCGTGGCCGAAGGCGTGGAAACGATGGAGGACTGGCAGATGCTGGCCGAACTGGGCTGCGACATCGCCCAGGGCTGGCTGATCGGTCGGCCGGTGCCCGGCAGCGAACTGCAGGCCGCCGTTGCGCGCTGGCGCCGTCCCGGCAGCTGAGCCACAGGCGGCGCGGCGTGATCCTGCTCGACCCGTCCCGACACGGCCTGCGCCAGCAGCTGCTGGGCTTGTTCGGCCTGTTCCTGATCACCGGCGCGCTGGTGCTGGTGCTGGATCAGCTGGGCCAGTATTTCATGCAGCGTTCGATGGCCGCGATGCAGGACGACGTCTTGACCGGCATGCATCGCATCCGCCAGATCTCCAATGCCTACGAACGCAACCTGATCGACACCACCTTCCGCACCCGCAACCACCTGATCGACTGGCCGCAGGCCGAGCGCGAAATCGACCAGGCCAAAGCGGAAGCGGATGCGCAATGGAATGCCTTGCAGGCGATGCCGCTGGATGCCGAGGCGGCGGCCCTGCTGGCGCAGGCCCAGCAGACCCGGCCGCGGGCCGACGCAGCCTTCGAGACGCTGCGCAACATCCTGCACCGGCGCGACATCCTGGCGCTCGGGCAGTTCGCCGACCGCGAGCTGTTTCCTGCCGCCGATCCGCTGGTGCAGCGGCTGGAGCGGCTGGACGCGCTGGTGCAGGGCCGCGCCACCGCCCTGGTCGCCACCGAGCAAACCCGCGCGCGCTGGCTGGGACATGGGCGGCTGGGCTTGTCGCTGCTGTGCCTGGCGCTGGTGGTGGTGCTGGGCCGCCGCATCCTGCGCAATGGCTATCGCGGGGTGGAAAGCCTGACCGAGCTGGCGCGCGGCATGACCCAGAACGACTACACCATGCAGCCGCGCTACCTGCCGCGCGGCGAGCTGGGCGAGGTGATGGACAGCTTCCTCGGCATGCGCGAGCACGTGCACCGGATCGAAGCCCAGCTGACCGACCAGCTGCACAGCAACGAGCGGGTGCGGGTGGCTCTGGAGCGGCGCGAACAATTCCAGCGCCTGCTGCTGGAGGCCGCCCCCACCGCGATTTTTGCGGTGGATGAAGACGGCCTGTTTTCGCAGGTCAACCCGTTCGCGGAACGCTTGCTGGGCTGGCCGGCGGGTGCGTTGCTGGGACGCGAAAAACTCGATGCCATCCTCGACCCGGAAGCCCTGGGCACGCTGGCGCGTTCGCTCAGCGAAGCCTATGGCAAGGCCGTCCCGGCCGATTGGACCGCGCTACGCGAACTGGCCCGCCATCGCGACCCGCCACGCGAATTCGCGCTGCGTCACCAGCGCGGTCGCACCCTGCCGGTGCTGCTGGCCTTGTCGGCGATGCGCGACGAACACGGCACGATGGTGGGCCTGCTGGCAGTGGCCACCGACCTGACCATGCAGAAACGCCTGGAACGCGCCCTGCGCGACAGCGAAACCCGCGCCCGCGACGCCAACCACGCCAAGAGCGCCTTCCTGGCCGCGATGAGCCACGAAATCCGCACCCCGATGATCGGCGTGACCGGCATGATCGAAGTGCTGGGCCATACCCAGCTGGATGCCGAACAACAACGCTCGCTGAGCGTGATTTCCAGCTCCGCCGAAGCCCTGCTGCGGATCATCGGCGACATCCTGGATTTCTCCAAGATCGAAGCCGGCAAGATGGAACTGGAGCCGGTGCCGACCTCGCTGCCGGATCTGTTGAACAGCGTGGTGGCCAATTATTCGGCCACCGCCTCCAGCAAGGGCTTGCACCTGCTTCGTGAAATCGACCCGCGGATCGCCCCGGCGCACTATGCCGACCCGGTGCGCCTGCGCCAGGTGCTGAGCAACTTCCTCTCCAACGCCCTCAAGTTCACCGAGCGCGGCCGCATTACCGTGGCCGCCGAGTTGCTGCGCCATGATCCGGGCAGTGGCGCCCTGGGCTGCGATGTCCTGCGGCTGCGTGTCACCGACACCGGCATCGGCATCAGCGCGCAGGCGCAGGCCCGCCTGTTCCAGCCGTTTGCCCAGGCCGAAGCCGACACCACCCGCCGGTTCGGCGGCACCGGGCTGGGGCTGGCCATCTGCCGCCGCATCACCGAATTGATGGGCGGCAGCATCGAAATGGAATCGACGCCGGGCAAGGGCACCAGCATGCAGCTGCAGGTCAGCTTGCTGCGGGCACCCCCAGAGGAGTTGCCCGATCTGCTGCTGCCCAGCAAACACGTGGCCGGCTTTGCGCCACGCAGGCTACCCTCGAAGGCCGATGCCGAACGCGAGCGCAGCCTGATCCTGCTGGTGGACGATCATGGCACCAATCGGCAGGTGATCCAGCGTCAGCTGGCCTTGGCCGGGTATGTCTCGGAGGTGGCCGAGGACGGGCTGACCGGGTTGGCGGCCTGGCGCACCGGCCGCTACGCGCTGGTGCTGTCGGATGTGCACATGCCGCACATGGACGGTTATCAATTGGCGCGCCAGATTCGCCGCGAGGAAGCCCGGCACGACCTGCCGCGCACGCCACTGGTGGCACTCACCGCCTCGGCACTCAAAGGCGAAGCCGAGCGCTGTCTGGATGCCGGCATGGACGACTATCTGGCGAAACCGGTCGGCATTGCCTCCCTCGGGGCCTGCCTGCAACGCTGGCTGCCGCACACCCAGGGCGATACCGGCGCCAGCACGGCCGACAATCAGCGCATCCAGACCGAAAACAATGCCCAGGCCCACGCCGATCCGGCCGCAGACGCGCCAGCAGCAGACAAATCCGCCACGGACACGCATCTGGCTGTCCTCGACCACACGGTATTGCACGAGCTGACCGGCGGCGATCCGGGCGAAGTCCGAAGCCTGCTGGAGGATTTCCTCACCAGCATCACCGCCGACCTGGCCGAGCTGGACCGGATGCAGGCCACCGCGCAATGGGCTGAATTGACCCGCCAGGCCCACAAGATCAAAGGCGCGTCGCGGCTGGTGGGTGCCCAGGTTCTCGGCGAGGCGGCGGCGGCGGTGGAAGCCGCCGGGCGCAGCGGGCACTGGGAAACGGTGCCGTCCCTGGCCCTGCAGCTGCATGCCGCCGCCGCGCGACTCCGGTTGGCGGTGCAGGTGTCCGCGGCAGGTTGAGCCGCTGGGCACATTGCCGGCTGCGCAAACCGGCCCGCCCCTGTACGCTGCCATCTCCAGCCCCGGGAGTGTCCCATGCATCATCTGATCCTGCTCCGCCATGCGCATGCCGAACCGCCCGCCGCCGGGCAGGACGATGCGCAACGTCCGTTGTCCGCCATCGGCCACAGCGAGGCCGTTGCCGCCGGCAACTGGCTGCGTGAACACGGCCTGCTGCCCACCCGCGTGCTGTGCTCGCCGGCCGTGCGGGCGACTGAAACGCTGGCGGCACTGGGCGCGCTGGCGTGCTCCGACATGCGCACCGAGCCTGCCATCTACGGAGCCAACCCGGGCACCCTGGCCGCCCTGGCCGACAACCACCGGGATGCCGAACGCCTGTTGATCGTCGGCCACAACCCCGGGCTGGAACAACTGGCCGCGCTGCTGCACAGCGGTCAGACCGGCGACTACCGCGGCATGCCGCCCGCCGCAGTGGCGGTGCTGGAATTCCCCGCCGGTGCCACCATCGAACCCGGAGCTGCGCGCCTGTCGCATTTCTGGTGGCCGTGACCCGATGCCGGAGCACGTTCTCGGTCGCTGCCTGACCGGACTGCTGGTGCTGCTGCTCGCCAGCTGCGCCAGCCTGTCACCCCGACAGCGCAGCCATGCCGAAGCGATCGCCGACGCCGCGCGCCGGGTCCAGGTGGATTGCCCACGCAACGACGCCTGCGCCACGGCCTCGCCGGTGCTGCAGATGGCGCGCGACACGCTGGCGGCCTCCACTCCCGCCGCGCCGCGGCATCGTGCCTTGATCCTGGACGAGGCCCCGGCTTCGCTGCTGCTGCGCGTGCACTTGATCCGCAGCGCGCAACGCAGCATCGAGCTGCAGACCTACATCTTCGACGAGGACGACGCCGCCCAGCTGGTGCTGGACGAATTGCAGGCGGCCGCGTTCCGCGGGGTGAAGGTGCGCATTCTGGTGGATCAGCTGGCGGCGCTGCGCCGGGTGGAAACCCTGGCCGCACTGGCCTCCCTGCACGCCAACCTCGAATTGCGCGTGTACAACCCGGTGCTGGATCGCGCCCGCCTGTCGTGGCCGATGTATGCCGTCGCCGCCGCCTGCTGCTGGCGCCAGCTCAACCAGCGCATGCACAACAAGCTGCTACTGGTGGATGACGCCGTGGGCATCACCGGTGGCCGCAATTACCAGGACGACTATTACGACTGGGGCGAGGACTACAACTTCCGCGACCGCGACCTGCTGCTGGCCGGCCCGGTGGTGCGCGACATGCGCGCCAATTTCGAGGCGTTCTGGCAGTCGCCGCGCAGCGTGCCTGCAGCCCGTCTGGGAGATGTCGCCCGCTATCTGCGCAAGCACGGTGTGCCGCCGCCACCGCACCATCCGTTCCGCAAGCCCGAACGGGTGCGCGCCCTGCTGGCCACGGTCGACGATGCCGCCACGCTGCAGGCCCGGTTCGTCATCCCGGCCATGGCGGTGGAGCACGTCAGCTTCATCGCCGATCTGCCGCGCAAGCACCATGGCGAACCGGCCGTCGCGGCCAGCGACGCAACCACCGGTGTCGCCAGCCGGAACCTGATGCAGCTGATCGCCGGCGCCCGCCAGGACGTGCTGCTGCAAACCCCCTACCTGGTGCTGTCGAAAACCGCCCAGGATGTGTTTCGCAGCCTGCACAAGCAACCGGCCCCACCGCGCGTGCAGATCTCGACCAATTCACTGGCGGCCACCGATGCCTTCATCGCCTACGCGATGTCCTACAAGTACAAGCGTCGCTACCTGCGCGACTTCGGCTTCCAGATTCACGAATTCAAGCCATTCCCGGCCGATGCCCCGTTCGAATTGGGCAAAACCGGTGCCGGCCTGGAACCCGAGGAGGAGGACGGTGACGACGACGCAGTGGACATGGACGACATGGGTGAGCAAAGTCCGGACCCCGCCCACCCGCCACCGTCCACCGTGCGTGCGCGGCGGCTGGCCAAACGCGGGCTGCGCAATGACCCGCGCAGCGAAGCGGGCGGGCGCTCGCCTTTTGCCTCTTCCGGTGGCTTGCCGGTACGGCTCAAGCACGCCGGCCTGCGGATGGGGCTGCATGCCAAATCGATGGTGATCGACGACCGCATCGGGGTGGTGGGCACCCACAATTTCGACCCGCGCGGCGACACCTGGAACACCGAAAGCGCGGTGGTGATCGACGACCCCGGCTTCGCCCGGCAGTTGTCTGCCAGCATCCAGCACGACATGGCGCCGGCCAATGCCTGGACAATCGGGCGCCGCGATGCCTCACCCATCCTGCCCGGGGTCGAACACACGCTGGCACGGGTGTCCGAACGGATGCCGATCTTCGACCTGTGGCCGATCAAGTACGCCACCAGCTACGACTACACGCCGGGCCCGGACTGCCCCGAAACCCGACAGCCGCCCTCGCCATTTGCCCCCGACTTCCGCCGCTGCAACCGCCCGGTGGGGGATTTCCCGGAAGTCGATCTGGGGCTGAAGTGGCTGGGCGTACGGGTGTTCACCGCCTTTGGCTCGGGCCTGTCGCCGATCCTGTAGCCCTGCCGTTTGCCGGATTGACGGACGCTGGCGCCGCACACTAGTCTGCAGGTCTTCAACTCCGTGCCCTGGACACCGCCATGCCCCTCAGTCTGAACTTCGAGCTCAACGATCAGGATCTTGCCCGGTTCCAGGAGGCGGCAAATCGCTCCCGCAAGGCCGTCGAAGGCAAGACCGCCGACGAAGTCATTGCCGCCGCGACTGCCCTGCTGGACGTTGCCCAGCAAACCGAGGTGCCCGACTTCATCAGCCAGCGGCTGCTGCGGCTGGACGACATGATCGCGATGGTGCGCGATGCGGCCTGGGCAATGGAAGACGCCGATCGCCAGCGCGTGCTGGCAGCACTGGCGTATTTCGCCGACCCCAACGACATCATTCCCGACAACGTGGCGGTGCTGGGCTTCCTCGACGATGCGGTGATGATCGAGTTGTCGGTGCGCGAGCTGGCGCACGAGCTGGACGCCTACGACGACTTCTGCGACTTCCGTGCCCGCGAAGCCAAGCTGCGCGGGGTCGATCCGGCCACGCTGGGCCGCACCGACTGGCTGGATGGCCGCCGCGAGGAACTGGTCGAGCGCATGCACGTGCGCCGCGAACGCGATTTCGGCATCGGCTACGGCAACAGCAGCGGTTACGGCCGCGCCGGCTACACCAGCGGCTCCTATGTCCGCGCCTGGCGCCCGGGCACCTTCGGCGTCCGCTGAATCCGGCATCGGGTTGAACACCCTCGCCTTCGCCTGGCCTGCGGGCATCAGCGTCGAGCTGCTGAATGCAGGTTCGGCCGGCACCCTGATGGAAGCCCTCGGCATCGTCTTCACCGAGCTGGGCGACGGCTACCTGCGCGCCACCATGCCGGTGGACGCGCGCACCCACCAGCCCTACGGCCTCCTGCACGGCGGTGCCTCGGTGGCGCTGGCGGAAACCCTGGGCAGCAGTGCCGGCATGTTGCTGGCCGGCGGCAATGCGGTGGTGGGGCTGGAGATCAACGCCAACCACCTGCGTGCGGTGCGCAGCGGCCAGGTCATCGGCACCGCCCGCCCCGTGCACCTGGGCCGCAGCACCCAGGTCTGGGAGATCCACATCGAGGACGAGGCCGCCAAGCCGGTCTGCATCAGCCGGATCACCCTGGCGGTGTTGCCGCAGCCGCCGGCATCCGGCGGATAATGCGCGGCAACACCACCGCACCTCCGCGTTCCCGCCTGTCTTCATGACCACGACGCCCCCCACCGTCGCTTTCCTGCCGCGTGCGTTCCGCTATCTGTGGCGTGGCCCGCTGCTGCTCTGGCACGCCTGCATCGACCTGCCCATCGTGCTGCTGCTGATCGCGCTGGGGCGCGGCGGGGCGCTGTCGCACGGGGCCATCCGCTGGTTTGCCGGCAGCCTGCTGTGGATCTTCGGCCTGCGCCTGCGCCGCGAGGGCACGCCGCTGCCCGGCGGCACACTGTTCGTTGCCAACCACGTCAGCTGGATCGACATCATGGTGCTGCACTCGCAGCACATGATGGGCTTCATCGCCAAATCCGAAATCCGCGGCTGGCCGCTGATCGGCTGGGTGGTGGCACAGGCGGAAACCATTTTCCTGCAACGCGGCAACGGTGATTCGCTGGGGCTGGTGATGGCGGAAATGGCGCAGCGCCTGCGCGATGGCCGTGCAGTGGCGGCCTTTCCCGAAGGCGGCACCCGCAATGGCCGTGCGCTGGGTACCTTCCACGCCCGCATCTTCACCGCCGCGGTGGAGGCGCAGGCACCGGTGCAGCCGGTGGCACTGTGTTACGGCGTGCGCAGCCAGGCCCAGCCCATCGTCGCGTTCGCCCCGCGCGAGAGCTTCGCGGGCAATCTGCTGCGCCTGCTGGGCGAGCCGGCACGGCCGGTACGGGTGTGCTTCCTGGCCCCCATCCACCCCGACGAGCATGACGGCCGGCGCGGCATGGCGCAGTCCGCCCGTGCCCGGATCGAGCAGGCGATGGCGCAGGACTGAGCCCGCATGAGCCTGCTGGCCTCCCCCTATGCCAGCCCCGGTTGGCTGCGCAACCCGCACCTGCAATCGGTGCTCGCCTCCAGCCCGCTGCGCAGCGCCCAGGGCCATCGCCGCCTGCAGCACATCCGTGCCCGGCACCAGCCCATGCTGCTGGACGTGGGCAACGGGGTGCGGCTGCAGGGCATTGCCAGCCAGCCGGTCGACCTTGCGCCACGGGCACAAGTCCTGCTGCTGCATGGCTGGGAAGGCAGCGCCGAATCCAGCTACATGCAGCTGACCGCCGCCCGCCTGCTGGCGGCCGGGATGGCGGTGTTCCGCCTGAATTTCCGCGATCACGGCGACAGCCACCACCTCAACACCGGCCTGTTCCACTCCAACCGGCTCGACGAAGTGGTGGATGCCGCCGGCGTGGTGGCGCGGCTGTGGCCACAGCTGCCACTGCTGGCCGCAGGCTTCTCGCTGGGTGGCAATTTCGCCTTGCGCCTGGCCCTGCGTGCGCCCACCGCCGGTCTGCCACTGCAGCGGGTGGCGGCCATCTGCCCGCTGCTGGATCCGGCCGACGCCATGACCCGGATGGAAACCGGCCCGGCGCTCTATCTGCGCTATTTCGAACACAAGTGGCGGCGCTCGCTGGCGCGCAAGCGCAGCCTGTTCCCGCAGGCGCACACGTTCGGCGACGACGTGCTGCGCCTGCGCATGCGTGCACTGACCGACTGGATGGTGCGCAACACCACCACGTTCCCGGATCTGGCCACCTATTTCGACGGCTATTCGATTGCCGCCGGTCGCCTGCAAGGCCTGTCACTGCCCGCCGACATCCTGATGGCCGAAGATGACCCGGTGATTCCGCTCGACGAATTCCACCGCATCGCGAACTATCCGGCCGTGACCCTGGAACTGGCCCGCCACGGGGGGCATTGCGGTTTCATCGAAAACGCCGCGCTGGATGGCTATGCCGAACGCTGGGTGGCGCAGCGCCTGCAGTCGGCACTGATGTGACACCGGCACTGGTTTGAAGCGGGCACTGACTTGAAGTCGGCCCGCAACAGCCACCACACTGCAGCGTCCCAGCACTGGAGCGCCCGCATGCATCTTCACAGCCACAGTTTCGAACACCGGCAACCGCTGCCGGCCGAATTCGCGCTCGGTGCCGACGCCGGTCGCGGTGTCGGTGGCAACCGCAACCCGCACCTGGCCTGGGACGAGGTACCGGAAGCCACGCGTTCGTTCGTGCTGCTGTGCATCGACACCGATGCACCCACCGATGGCGCGCTGGTGGCCGATGCCGCCACCCCGATCCCGGTGGCGCATCCGCGTGGCGATTTCGTGCACTGGCTGGTGGCCAACATTCCCGCCAGCACCCGCGAGATTGCCGCCGGCAGCTGCAGCGATGGCCTCACCGCCAGGGGCAAGCCGCAGGCGCACGATGCCGGCGGCGTGTCCGGCCTGAATGATTACACCGGCTGGTTTGCCGGCGATGCCACGATGGGCGGCCAGTACTTCGGCTACGACGGCCCCTACCCGCCGCCGCACGACCTGCGCACGCACCGCTATTTCTTCCGCCTGTTCGCACTCGACGTGGCCACCCTGGCGCTGCCCGCCGCGTTCACCGCCGCCGATGCCTTCCGCGCCATGCACGGCCACGTGCTGGCCGAAGCGGCGATCCACGGGACATACAGCCTGCACGGGTGAGGTGGCAGGCCGTGCGGTGCGATGCCGGGTCCCCGGCATCGCTGGATGGTCACAGGATATAGCGGCTCAAATCCGGGTCCTGCGCCAGTTCGCCCAGGTGGGCATCGACGTAGGCGCGGTCGATGATCACGCTGCCGCCCTTGTCGGGGGCGTCGAAGCTCAGCGATTCCAGCAGCCGCTCCAGCACCGTGTGCAGGCGGCGCGCGCCGATGTTTTCCTGGCGTTCGTTGACGTGTGCGGCGATTTCGGCGAGGCGGTCGATGGCCTCGGGCGCAAACGCCAGCGTCACGCCTTCGGTCTGCATCAGCTCGACGTACTGTTTGGTCAGTGCGGCCTTGGGTTCGGTGAGGATGCGCACGAAGTCGTCCTTGCCCAGCGCACCCAGTTCCACCCGGATCGGGAAGCGGCCCTGCATTTCCGGGATCAGGTCACTGGGCTTGGCGAGGTGGAACGCGCCGGAGGCAATGAACAGGATGTGGTCGGTCTTCACCGCGCCGTATTTGGTGCTCACGGTGCTGCCCTCCACCAGCGGCAGCAGGTCGCGCTGCACGCCTTCGCGGCTGACATCCGCGCCCATGCCTTCGCTGCGCTTGGCCACCTTGTCGATCTCGTCGATGAAGACGATGCCGTGTTGCTCGCAGGCTTCGATGGCGGCGTCGCGCACGTCGTCCTCGTTGATCAGCTTGCCGGCTTCTTCCTCGATCAGCAGCGGGCGCGCGGCCTGGATGGTCATCGTTTTCTTGTGCGATTTGCCGCCGGAAATCTGGCTGAACATCTGCCGCAGTTGCTGGCCCATGTCCTCCATGCCGGGCGGGGTCATGATGTCCACGCCCACGTTCATGGCGATCTCGAATTCCACCTCGCGCGCGTCCAGCTCGCCGGCGCGCAGCTGCTTGCGCAGCTTCTGGCGGGTCGTCGATTCCTGCGCAGACGGCTCGGCGCCGATGTCGATGGTGGTGGTGTGCGCCGGGTTGAAGCCGAAGCCGGGCGCGGGCTCGCGCTTGGGCAGCAGGGCGTCGAGGATGCGGTCTTCGGCGCGCTCTTCGGCCTGCGTGCGCACCTTGCTGCGAGCCTGCGCGCGGTACAGCTTGACCGCGGTGTCGGCGAGGTCGCGGATGATCTGCTCGACGTCCTTGCCGACGTAGCCCACCTCGGTAAAGCGCGTGGCTTCCACTTTCACGAACGGGGCGTTGGCCAGCGTGGCAAGCCTGCGCGCGATTTCCGTCTTGCCGACGCCGGTGGGGCCGATCATCAGGATGTTCTTCGGCATCACCTCGTTGCGCAGCTCGGGCGCGAGCTGCGCGCGTCGCCAGCGGTTGCGCAGGGCGATGGCCACCGCGCGCTTGGCGGCGTGCTGGCCGACGATGTGGCGGTCGAGTTCGGCGACGATTTCGCGCGGGGTCATGGAGGAGGAATCGGTCATGGTTTGGTTCCTTGGCTGCGCCGCACCGAGGGCGAGAAGTTCTTGGCAAGCCATCCCGGCAGGGAGGCCCATCAAGTCGCTCCCCGATACTCGCTTGGTTGATGGGCCTCCCTGCCGGGATGGCTTGCGAGGCATTCGGTCAGAGCGTCTCGACGACGATGTTGCGGTTGGTGTAGATGCAGATGTCGCCGGCGATGCCCAGCGCCTCGGTGGCGATGGCTTTTGCATCCAGCTGCGTGTGCGCCAGCAGCGCGCGCGCCGCGGACAGCGCGTACATGCCGCCCGAACCAATGGCGATCAGGCCGTCTTCCGGCTCGATCACGTCGCCGGTGCCGGAAATCACCAGCGAGGTATCGCGGTCGGCCACCGCCAGCAGCGCTTCGAGCTTGCCGAAGCGGCGCTCGGTGCGCCAGTCCTTGGCCATTTCCACCGCCGCGCGGGTCAGCTGGCCGTGCTTCTCGAGTTTCGCCTCGAACAGTTCGAACAGGGTGAACGCGTCGGCGGCGGCGCCGGCGAAACCGGCCAGCACTTGGCCGTCCTTGCCCAGCCGGCGCACCTTGCGGGCGTTGGCTTTCATCACCGTGTGGCCCAGCGTGACCTGGCCGTCGCCGGCAATGACCACCTGGCCGTTGCGGCGCACCGAGCAGATGGTGGTGGCGTGGAACACGTTGGGGTTCTGGCTGGGATCCATCGTTTTCTCCGTTGAACTGGCAATGTGGGGGCTGCCGCCCCGGCTTCAAGCAGGACATGCAGGCATGGATTCAGCGTTGGTCAGTATTGCCGTACCCATCTACAACGCCGCCCGCTTCCTGCCGGCGGCGCTGGACAGCCTGCTGGCGCAGACCCACGCGCACTGGGAGGCGCTGCTGTGGGACGACGGCAGCGGCGATGGCAGCGCGCAGATCGCCGCCGACTATTCCGCGCGCGATCGGCGCTTCCGGCTGCTGGGCGACGGCCGCAACCACGGCACGGCGGCGGCGCTGGCGCAGGCGCTGGCGCAGGCGCGGGGCAGCTTCGTCGGCACCCTCGACAGCGATGACTTGCTGGAACCGGATGCGCTGCAGGCAATGCTGGGCTTCCTGCATGCGCAGCCGCAACTGGGCATGGCGTATTCGCATTACCTCGAAATCCGCGAAGACGGCAGCCCGCTGCAACTGGGGCATCGCTGCCTCAAACCGTATTCGCCACAGCGCTTGCTGCTGGACTTCATGACCTTCCATTTTCGTCTGCTGCGCATCGAGGCTTACCGCGCAGTGGGCGGGTTCGATCCGGCCGCGGTCTATGCCGAGGACTACGATCTCTGCCTGCGCCTGTCCGAACAGTTCCCCATCGCGCAATTGCCGCAGGTGCTGTACCGCTATCGCCTGCATGCCGGTTCGATTTCGCAGAGCCGTCGCCTGCACCAGGTGCAAGCCAGCTTCGCCGCCGCACAACGCGCCTTGCAGCGCCGCGGGCTGGCCGCCAGCCACAACCTGTCGCTGGGCCTGCGCGTGCGCCACACGTTGCGCCCCAAGCCGACGGACGTGACGCCATGAGCGCGGCCATCCATGTGCTGGTGCCGGTGCGCGGCGAAGCCAGGTTTCTCGACACCGCGCTGGCCAGCCTGCAGGCGCAGACCTTCACGGACTGGCAGGCGCTGCTGTGCCCGGTGGGCGCTGTCCGCGTCAGCGGGGTGCACGCGGATGCGCGGATCCGGATGGCCGCCGCCCAGGCCCGTGATGCCGACGCCTTGCAGCACGCGGCCGCCAGCGCCTCGACCCCGTACATGTGCGTGCTCGACGGCGACGATGCGCTGGACCGGCAGGCGCTGGCGCGGCTGCACGCCAGCCTGCAGGACAACCCGGACGCCGGCATGGCCTACAGCCGGCATGTGCTGATCGATGCACAGGGGCATGTTCTCGGACCGGGCCCGCTGTGCGAACTGCCGTATTCGCCCGACGCCCTCTTGCTGGATTTCATGACCGGCCCGTTGCGGTTGTTCCGCACCAAAGCATTCCACCGTGCCGGCGGTTACACCACCGCGCATCCGCACGCAGCGGATTACGACCTGTGTCTGCGCGTGTCGGAAACCTGCGCGATCGTGCACGTGCCGCAGCCGTTGTACGCCCGCCGCATCCACCCCGATGCACCGGACGTGACGCACTGGGCCGAAGGCATCGAAGCCCGCTACGCCGCCTTCGTTGCCGCCGTGCAACGGCGCGGGCTGGATACGCAGTACGACTGTGCCTTGCAGATCGACAGCTGGCATCTGTTGCACCCGCTGCAGCCCTCGAGCGGGGCGGCCCGTCCGGCCTGATGTGCGGTCAGCCCTTGCGTTTGGCGCGCGGGTGGGCGGCGTCGTAGACCCGGGCCAGGTACTGGAAATCCAGATGGGTGTAGATCTGGGTGGTGGCGATGTCGGCGTGGCCCAGCAGTTCCTGCACGCCGCGCAGGTCACCGGAGGATTCCAGCACGTGGCTGGCGAAGCTGTGCCGCAGCAGGTGCGGGTGGATGCGCTTGAGCACGCCCTGGCGCAGGGCGATCTGCTTCATCCGCAACTGAATGGCGCGGGCGCTGATCTGCCGACCGGCGCGGCCTGGGAACACGAAGGCATCGGCTACCGGCGAGGCGTCCTGGCGCCACGCCTGCAATGCGCTGCGCGCATGCGAACCCACCGGCACGATGCGCTGCTTGCTGCCTTTGCCCAGCACGGTGACCTGGCCCTGCTCGAAATCCAGATCACGCCAACGCAGCGCGCACACTTCCGACAGCCGCAGGCCGGAGGAGTAGAACAACTCCAGCAGTGCGCGGTCGCGCAGGCCCAGCGGCACGTCGGTGGGCAGTTCCACCAGTTGCACCGCCTCGTCCACATCGAGCACTTGCGGCAGTTTGCGGGGGGCCTTGGGGGCACGCACGCCGGCGCAGGGGTCGGCACTGATGCGGCCTTGCTTCAACAGCCAGCGATACAGGCTGCGGCAGGCAGACAGCCGACGTTGCAGCGATTTCGGCGACAACCCGCGCCGGTGTTCGGCGGCGATGAAGGCGCGCAGGTCATCGCTGCGCAGGGCCAGAAGATCGCGCGGTTCGACCCATGCGGTGAAGGCGGCAAGGTCGCGACGATAGGCGTCCAGCGTATGCGGCGAGCTTCGCCGTTCCACCCCGAGGTGGAGCAGGAACGTGGCTGCCGGATCCTGCATGTTCATCTCATGCGTGGCTGAACCGCGCCAACGCCGCCGCCAGCGCTTCGCCCATCATCCGCAGGAACAGCATGCCCATGCCGGGGAAGAAGCGGTTGGGGTCACGGCTGCCCACGGCCACCAGGCCGACGCCCGGCAGCACCAGCAGCGCGCTGCTTTGCACGTCCTCTGCCCGCACACCGTACAGCAGCGTGTTCTTGTCCGGATGCAGGCGGCCGCAGAGTGGCTCTGCATTGCCCAGCATGTCACGGAACGTGGCCAGCCGCGGGCTGCTTTCTTCCAGCACCTGCAACCATTCCACATCGCCCACGCCATCGACCGCACGGAACAACACCAGCCGCACAATGTCGCCCTGGAAATCCTCCACCAGCGCCGCCACCAGCGCCCGCAGGGTGGCCGCGGCATCGGTTTGCCGCATCAGGGCCAGGGTCAATTGATGCGCCCGCACTGCCAGCCGCTCGTTGTCCTGCGCGATCGCGAACAATTCGTGCAGGCGCTGGTTCAATTCGCGGTTCTTCTCGCGCAGGATTTCCAGCTGATAACTGGCCAGCGAGGCGGTGGCCCCGCTCTCGCGCGGCACCACCAGGCTTTGCGCCAGATCCGGGAACTGCTGCAGGAATGCCGGATGGCGACGCAGCCAGGTGGCGACTTCGTGCGCGCCCAGTTTTTCGGTGGACTCGTTGAATTCCATCGTCACAACCATTCTCCTTCGAACACGAAGACGGCGGGGCCGCCCATCAGCAGGGTGCCGCGCAGGGGGTCATGGCGGATCTGCAGGCGGCCGCCGGGCAAGTCCACCGCGACCTTTGCATCGGCCACCACCCGGCCACGCCGCGCCAGCACCGCCACCGCCGCGCAGGCGCCGCTGCCGCAGGCCAGGGTTTCCCCCGCGCCGCGTTCGAACACCCGCAGGCGGATGTGGGTGGGCGAGAGCACCTGCGCGAACCCCACGTTGGCCGAATCCGGAAATGCGGCATGCGCCTGCACCGCCGGGCCAATGCGCAGCACGTCGGCATGGGCAGCATCTTCCACTTCGATCACGGCATGGGGATTTCCCATCGACACCGCACCGAAATGCAGCGTCTCGCCGGCAAGCGGCAATGCGTATTCGATGCTTTCCTCGAAACCCAGCAGGGGAATGCACGCGGGATCAAACCGCGGCGGCCCCATGTCGACCACGAAACCGCTCTGGCCATCGTGCGCAACCGCATGCCGGCCGGCCGGGCTTTCTATCGCGAAATCGGCGTCCGCTGGTGCGACGCCATCACGCACCAGCCATGCCGCCACGCAGCGCGCGCCATTGCCGCATTGGCCGGCAGGCGAGCCATCGGCGTTCCAGATGCGATAGGCAGCCACCGCCTCGGCGGTGGACGCCGTTTCGATGGTCAGGATCTGGTCGCAACCCACACCGAAGTGACGGTCGGCGATGCGGGCACACAGCGCCGGTGCAGGTGCGGGCGTGCCGTCGCGCAAGTCCAACACCACGAAGTCATTGCCGGCCCCGTGCATCTTCGAAAAGCGCATGGCCGGCGTGCTCATTCCTGCGAGGCAGGCGTACCCGGCTGGGCGGTGGCAGGGTGGGGGCTGGCCGCTGCAGCGGGTGCCGGGGCCGGCTTCTTGTCGGGCAGCACCAGCGGCCCCTTGTTGCCGCAGGCCGTCAAGGTGCACAGCAGGAGGACGAGGAAAACGATGCGCTTGGTCATGGCCTCAGTGTACCCGCCGCCCCGGCGACTGTCGCGGTTCGGGCCGCCGCCACAGCCACAGCGTCACCAGTGCCATCACGCCGATGCCAACGGCGGCCATCCAGCCGCGCGGCGCGAAAATCGCCATCGAGATCGAGGACAACGCCATCATCCCGGTGGCCAGCCATTTCGCCTGCCGCGACACCGCGCCGTCGCGCTCCCATTCGAGGATGGCACGGCCGAATTTCGGATGCGACACCAGCCACCCGCGCAGGCGGTCGGAACCGCGGGTGGCGGCGAATGCCGACAGCAGCACGAACGGCACCGTCGGCATCACCGGCAGGAACGCACCGATGATGCCCAGCGCCAGGCTGACCCAGGCCAGCAGCGCCCACAGCCAGCGGGTCATGGCGACCCTCTCCTGCCCTGTGGGCACCCTCTCCCGCCAGCGGGAGAGGGAAAAAACCGCTGCGCGTCGATGACCTTACTGCGCCACACCCAGCCGCTCCAGCATGAAGGCGTACATCTCCGCCTGTTCGCGGTAGCGGCGGAAGCGCCCGGACTTGCCGCCGTGGCCGGCTTCCATGTTGGTGCGGAAGATGACCGGCTCGCTTGATGTGTTGAGGTCGCGCAGCCGCGCCACGTACTTGGCCGGCTCCCAGTACTGCACCTGCGAATCCCACAACCCGGTGCCGACGAACATCGCCGGGTAGGCCTTGGCCTCGAGGTTGTCGTAGGGCGAATAGGTGACGATGTAGTCGTAGAACTTTTTCTGTTCCGGGTTGCCCCACTCGTCGTATTCGTTGGTGGTCAACGGGATGCTGGGATCGAGCATGGTGGTGACCACGTCCACGAACGGCACTTGCGACAGGATCACCCGGTATTTTTCCGGTGCCATGTTCGCGATCGCACCCATCAGCAGCCCGCCGGCGCTGCCACCGTGCGCGGCCACGCGGTCGGGCGCGGCATAGCCTTCCTGCACCAGGAAATCGGTGACGTCGATGAAGTCGGTGAAGGTGTTCCTCTTTTTCAGCAGCTTGCCGTCCTCGTACCACTTGCGGCCCATTTCCTGGCCGCCGCGGATGTGCGCGATGGCGTAGGCCATGCCGCGATCCAGCAGGCTGACGGTGGTGACCGAGAAGCCCGGATCCATCGACAGGCCGTAGCTGCCGTAGGCGTATTGCAGCAGCGCGGCCTTGCCGTTCTTCTCGAAGCCCTTCCGATAGACGATGGACACGGGAATCCTGGTGCCGTCGCGGGCGGTGGCCCACAGCCGTTCGGTGACGTAATTCGCCGGGTCGTAGCCGCCCAGCACCGGCTGGCGCTTGAGCAGGCGGCGCTCGCCGGTCTTCACGTTCAGCTCGTACACGGTGGCCGGGGTGGTCATCGAGGTGTAGCTGTAGCGCACCCACTCGGTGGCCGGTTCGCTGTTCACGTCCAAGCCCATCGAATAGGCAGATTCGTCGGCCTTGATGTAGTCCTCGCCGTTCGGCTTGAGCAGGCGCACGCGTTCCAGCCCACCGCTGCGTTCGGCAATCGCGGTGAAGCCGTCGAACAGCTCGAAACCTTCGATGAGCACGTCGTCGCGGTGCGCGATCCAGTCCTGCCAGTCCTTGCGCGCCGTCGCGTCATCGGCGGCGGTGACCAGCTTGAAGTTGGTGGCCTTGCCATCATTGGTGCGGATCACCCAGCGCCCGCCGAAGTGGTCGGCGTCGTATTCCACGTCGCGCGCACGCGGCGCCAACACCTTGAACGCACGCGGGTCGGCCGCCGGCGCGTAGCGCAGTTCGTCGGACACCGTGCTGCTGACGTGGATGACGATGTACTGCTCGTCGCGGGTGCGGTCGATGCCCATGTAGAAGCTGTCGTCCTTCTCCTCGTAGACGACCGCATCCAGCGTCGGGTCGGTGCCCAGCACGTGCTTCTTCACCCGCACCGTGAGCAGCGTCTCCGGATCGTTCTCAACGTAGAGCAGGGTCTGGTTGTCATCGGCCCAGACCAGATTGGGCGAAACCCCGGCAATCGTTTCCGGACAGGCCACGCCGGTGACCAAATTGCGGAAACGGATGGTGTACTGGCGGCGGCCGTTGCTGTCGTCGGCCCAAGCCAGCACGGTGTTGTCCGGGGTGACTTCGTAGTCGCCGACGCTGTAGTAATCCTTGCCGGCGGCAAGCGCGTTGACGTCCAGCAGCACTTCTTCACCCGCAAAATCTCCGGCCGCATTGGCCTGCTGGATCGACAGCGCGTCGATGCCGGGCGCGTCCTTGCGGCGCGCGTGCACCGGGTAGTCCTTGCCGGTCTCGAAGCGCGCGTAGTACCAGTACCCGCGCTCGCGGTGGGGCACGCTGGCGTCGTCCTGCTTGATGCGCGCGACGATTTCCTCGTACAGCGTGTCCTGCACCGGTTTCGTCGGCGCCAGCATGGTATCGGCGTAGGTGTTCTCGGCGGCCAGGTAGGCCAGCATCGCCGGGTTTTCACGGCGGTCGTCGCGCAGCCAGTAATACGGGTCCTGGCGCTCGGCCCCGAACGGGGCGGCGACGGTGTGGGGGTGCCGGGCGGCGTCGGGCGGCGTGATGGCGGGGGTTGTCATGGCATTGGCGAAAGTGGTGCGGATGGTTACGGAATGGGGGCCGCAGGCGCGTTGCGCAAGCGCCCCCTGCCGACCGTACTCACTTCGTCAGCTGGTTCCACAGGAAGGTGTAGGCCAGCGCGCTCATGTGCGCCGCTTGGGCATTGTTGGCCGCGCCGCCGTGGCCGCCTTCGATGTTTTCGTAATAGCGCACGTCCTTCCCGGCTGCTTCCATCTTCGCCATCATCTTGCGCGCATGTGCCGGATGCACGCGGTCGTCCTTGGTGGAGGTGGTGAACAAGGTGGGCGGGTAGGTCTTCTTCGCATCGAACAGGTGATACGGCGAGAAGGTCTTGATGAACGACCAGTCATCCGTATCCGGGTTGCCGTACTCGGCCATCCACGAAGCACCGGCCAGCAGGTGGCTGTAGCGCTGCATGTCCAGCAGCGGCACCTGCACCACGATGGCGCCGAACTTTTCCGGGTACTGGGTGAGCATGTTGCCCATCAGCAACCCGCCGTTGCTGCCGCCCATGGTGCCGAGGTGCTTGGGCGAGGTGATCCTGCGCGCCACCAGGTCGTCGGCGATTGCGGCGAAGTCTTCATACGCCTTGTGGCGATTGGCTTTCAGCGCGGCCTGGTGCCAGCGCGGGCCGTATTCGCCGCCGCCGCGGATATTGGCCAGCACGTACACGCCGCCCTTTTCCAGCCAGCCCTTGCCGATCGCGCCGCTGTAGGATGGCGTGAGCGAGATTTCGAAGCCGCCATAGCCGTACAGCAGGGTGGGGGCCTTGCCGTCGAACTTGAGAGCCTTCGGACGCACGAGGAAGTACGGAACCTTGGTGCCGTCCTTGCTGGTGGCGAAGTGCTGCTCGATCACGTCCTTGCTGCCGTCGAAGAACACCGGGTTGGATTTGAGCACTTCCGGCGTGCTGCCCACCTCCGCAATCGACAACGTGGTGGGGGCGAGGAAGTCAGTGGCGGTCAGCCACACCGCGTTGCTTTCGTCCGGATCCACTTCGGTGACGGCCACCGTGCCCATCGCCGGTGCGCCGACGAAATCCGAGCGCGTCCAGCCGTCCTTCCCCGGGGTCAGCACGGTCAGCCGGCTCTTCACGTCTTCCATGACGTTCAGGATCAAATGATCCTTGGTCATCGCATAACCGGCCAACGAAGTATTGGCGGTGGGCTTGAACAACACCGTGATGTCGCGCTTGCCGGCCATGAAGGCATCGAAGTTGGCCACCAGCAGCGAACCGGCGGGATAGGTGGTGCCGCTCACCGTCCAGTCCTCGCGCGGTTCGAGGAACAGCCATTGGCGATACGGCTTCTTCTGCATCGAATTAGGCACGTCGAGCCGCGTCAGCTGGCCGCCTTCGCCGCGCAGGTACAGCTCGTCGTTGTAGAACGCCAGCGTGCGCGCCACCCAGTCGCGCTGGTAGCCCGGCGTGGGGTCGTGGCTGGCGGCGATGTACATGTCGTCCGGCTTGCCTTCGTACACCACCTTGGCATCGGCCAACGGCGTGCCGCGCTTCCATTCCTTGACGATGCGCGGATAGCCGGAGCTGGTGAGGCTGCCCGGGCCGAAATCGGTGAACACATAGACCGTGTTTTCGTCGATCCAGCCCAGCCCGCCCTTGGCTTCCGGACGGAAGAAGCCGCCTTCGACGAATTGCTTGGTGACGAGATCGAATTCGCGGGTCACGTCGGCATCGGAGCCGCCGGGCGACAGCGCGATCAGGCAGCGCTGGTACTTGGGGCGCAGGCAGTTGGCGCCGTGCCAGACCCACTTGGCGTTCTCGGCCTTGTTCAGTGCATCGAGGTCGAGCACGGTTTCCCACTGCGGCTCGGTCTTGCGGTATTCGGCCAGCGTGGTGCGGCGCCAGATGCCGCGCTCGTGCTGCTTGTCCTTCCAGAAGTTGTAGTAGTAGTCGCCGATCTTCTCGACGCCGGGGATCTTGGCGTCGGAATCGAGGATGGCGCGGATCTGCCCTTCCAGCGTCTTGAACGCGGGGCTGCCGGCGATCTCGGCCTCGGCCCTGGCATTGCGTGCGCGCACCCAGTCCAGCGACTTCTCGCCACTGACGTCTTCCAGCCAGGCGTAAGGGTCGGTGGCCGGCGCGGACTGCGCGGCGGCGGTGCCGGCCACGGCAAGACCGGCGAACAGGATGGCGTTGGAAAGTGCGTGCATGGCGGGCTCGGCGGCAGCGGAGAAGGCCGCCACGCTACCACGCAGGCCGGTGACGCGGCCGTGCCGAAGGTTCAGGCGCGGCGCACCACGCGCAGGGAGCCGGTGGCGCGGTGCCGCCGGCGCACCGCCTGTGCGCGCCGCCGCCGCGGCAGGTGCAGTGCAAGCCGCGGCACGGGGAAGCGCCGCAGGCTCCACCACGCCGCCAGCGGCATGCCCAGCAGCCACAGCGGCAGCCAGCCCAGCCACGCGCTGCTGCCGCGCGCGGCGGGCACCAGCAGCACCGCCAGCGCGCCGAGAATGACGAGTTGGCGCAACAGGGCATCAAGATCGCGATCGGTCATGACGGAGTCTCGAAGAAGGGACGCGCACAGCCTGCCCCGGCGCGGTCTCACCGGCTGCGACGGCCAACCAGGGCAGCAACAACCCTAACCATCCAACGGGCTACGCACCCCGCGCCCCCCGCGATTCAGGACATGCGTGTAAATCTGCGTCGTCGCCACATCGTTGTGCCCCAGCAACTCCTGAATGGTGCGGATGTCGTAACCCGCCTCCAGCAAGTGCGTGGCAAACGAATGCCGCAACGTATGCGCGCTCAGCAACTTGTCGATTCCGGCGACGGCCCGCGCCTTCTTGATCGCACGCGACAAAACGGCATCATCAAAATGATGCCGGTGCTCACGCCCCGTTCTCGGATCGATTGATCTCCGATCGGACGGAAACACGAACTGCCATCCAAACTCCATACCGGCATTCGGGTACTTCCTCGCCAACGCATGCGGCAACGGCGTTTCCCCGAACCCCGACGCAAGATCCTGTCGATGCAGGACCCTGGCCCGATCCACCTCGCGCTGCAACGCCTCCTCAAGCGTACGCGGCAACATCGTCCGTCGATCCTTGGCACCCTTGCCATCACGCACCGTGATTTCGTTGCGCGAAAAATCGAGATCCTTCACCCGCAACCGCAAACACTCCATCAGCCGCAAACCGGTGCCATACAGCAAACTCGCCAACACCCAGGGCCGCCCCTCCATGACCGCCAACAATCGACGCACCTCGTCCACCGACAACACCGTCGGCAGACGTCGGCCCCGCTTGGCACGAAACACGGTCTCCATCCACGGCAAATCGACCTTCAGCACCTCGCGATACAAAAACAACAATGCGGACAACGCCTGATTCTGTGTGCTCGCCGAAACCGCCCCCTCCACCGCCAAGAGACTCAAGAACGACTCGACCTCCACGCCCCCCATCTCGCGAGGATGTCGCCAGCCATTGCTGGAAATGAATCGACGCACCCACCCCAGATACGCCTGCTCAGTCCGCAAACTGTAGCGTTTTGCGCGTATTTTGCACCTAACTGCATCGATCAAACCAACAACTCTCCGGCTTACATCAACACTGCTTACACCCTCATTTTCAGCGACCTGCCCCATAGCCCCCCCGAATTTGAACCACTATCCGAATTCTTCACGCGACCAACAAGCCATGACCATCAGGCAAGTGATTGATTTCAGGTAAGAGTTCCACTTGACGGCCCCCAACCACGACGCCACTATCCGGCCCTACACCCCGCTTTTGGGGTCTACTAGGTGTTAGGCTGGGGAAAAAGCAGATTTCGTTCTTGGGGTGATTTGTCACGCCTTTGGAAACAATTTTTCGCGGTGTTTATTTTGGCTTCGGATGCAATCGCTTCGGCTGGTTTCTACTCGCCGCCAGTGTTGGTTTTGCCGCTTCGCAATGCGCCCAATTATTCTTGCAGTTTAATTTTCAAGTGGTGCGCTTGGGGTTTCAGATGTCCGGCAATTCCGCTGGCGGCGCTTGTTGCTTCGGCTGCAAGAGCCTCGGCCCCTCACTGGATCGGCAGCCCGCAGCGTTTCTTTCATAACTATCACTGTCGCGGCTTGCGGCGTAACGCATTCCGTCGTACCCTCAAGCCTAACCATTCGTTCAAGCCGACACCACTTCACGGCCGCAATTTTTTTCGGTATGTTCGTTCTCATTTGCGGCCGTGCAGTGGCGCGGCTTAACTCAAGTGTTAGCTGCCATGAAAAAGAACATCGTTACCGGAACGCTCACTTTCGCCGCGCTCAGCGCTGCTTTCGGATTGGGCATTCAAGCCATTCTTGAACAGGTAGGCCACACCCCGGAGCTAATTGGCCAACTTGCCAATTTTTTCATTGCAATCCCTTTGGCGCTTATTTGCGGCCGCCTTGTTGGTCGCGTTACGCACATATCCGCACTCATTTCCAGCCTAGTGCTGGCAGTGACCACCCTTTGGTTGATCGCATTTATTTTGAATTCTGTGGCAGAGCCTGTCGGTGGGCATGTCAGCTTGAGTAGCATGCTCGCTGCTGAGTACTGGGGCAACACGCTATTTGGCGTAGTGGAACTAGCCGTCGCCCCACAAATTTGGCTGCTTGTGTTTAATCGCATGGCAGCTAACAATTCGTCCAAGCCGACGCCGCTTCGCGGCGCGGCTTAACTCAGGTGTTAGACCACATGGGAAAATTTCTCGCAGTCATAGCAGGCCTCTTACTGAGCTGCGGTGTATTGGCCTGCGAGTGCGCGTTTGTGCCGCTTGGCACCGAAGAAGCTCAATCGGCCAAGAATGTGTTCGTTTTCCGCTTAATGGCTTCTCGTGTTGACAACACAAGCACTGAAGAAAGAAATTCCATACTTGGAACAATAGAAGTTGTTGCCCGCATTCGTGGCAGTGCAACGAAAGTACGTCACGTTCGTTACTCTATTTCTGAGTGCTGTGGATCTCGCCTTGAGGTTGGAAAGTACTATGTGGCATTCCTTCCCTCTGACATATCAATCTTCGACGGAAATGGAAGCAACCTCCTACCTCTGTGGCAGGGGTTCGGTCAAAGCGAGGCGAATAACTTGGAGGCTGTATTGCGCGGTAAGAAGCGGCTAGAAGATACGTTCGCTTTTGGCCTTCAAGAGATCGACCAAGTACGCCCACCACCACCTCCTTGCCCTGCCATCACCAAGAAGTCCAAGTAGTGGTCTAACAATTCGTTCAAGCCGAGCCCGCTTCGCGGTCTCGGCGCTGGCGCTATGATTGAACCATCGCCGCGCCCGCTCAGCGGGCCGGCTTAACTCAGGTGTTAGCGCGCAGAAGAAACAGATCTTGGCAAGGAGATTGTCCCTCGGCGCAAGGTCAAGAGCTTCCCTGACAGGGCATCGCCCGCGCTCCGGCGTATTTCAGAACCAATACGCCTCCGCCGCGGTGACAGATCCTTGGCTCCTCGCAACCTGACAAGCTCTGGTCGCGGCCAGCAATGCGCAAGGGCTTCAGCGCGCTAACAGTTCGTTCAAGCCGACGCCGCTTCATGGCATCGTGTTACCTTTGTCGCATCTTGCTGCTGTCGCTTCGGTCACATCACGTTGCGGCGCGGCTTAACTCAGGTGTTAGGCATGTGATTAAGCTCTCTCGACAGCATGAGATCTGGAATCGCGCTTGCCTGGAGTCCGGCGGGGCAACACCGGCTATTGGCGACAGCGCCTTAGCATCCCTTTTGCTCGCGCATGGCCTTGCCACCAACGGCGGCGTCGTCCATGCCCTGGAATGCCTGAGCCAAACAGAGCTGTCCGCTGCAATCGCGGGCTTCACCTATTTCGGCCTCAATGAAGCGGCGCAGGTATTCCAACAATCTCCTGACAACTCGGAGGGGTCCGAGGATCGTCTAAATCAGATGTACTTGGCCGCGATACCAAGCGATGAGATATTAACTCATGCATTCCGCATCAAGCTGGTTGCAGCACCCGAGGCATTTGCCCCCACAGGATCCGGGTCACATGCCTAACAATTCGTCCAAGCCGACGCCGCTTCGCGGCGCGGCTTAACTCAGGTGTTAGGTCTGCTTAAAAGGCCATCCGTAGAAAAGGTAGTTTTTGATT